>NZ_JBEXOT010000051.1:0-43916 GCF_040611675.1 Streptomyces sp. NPDC006551 | reverse complement strand
GTCTTTCGTGTTTCCAGCTTAGCAGATCCGTTTTCCGTTTCCGCCACCCGCTGGAGCGGGCTTGCCGTTCCAGGAATTCGCTTTTCGCGCTTTCCCTTGCGGCGGGGTCAAACACTACCAGGCTTTTCCGCTCCCCCTGACCACTCCCTCCGCAAGGCATGCAGAGGTGTAGACCACTGGGGTTAGGATCGGGCTCGATAGGTGCTGCCGACCCACGACTCAATGTCGCGTTGGGGTCAAGCAGAGGTACGACAGTACATCCCACCGTCAGTGGAGGCAAATCGTTTCCGGGTAGTCGCTAGGTCCGCCAACTGGTCTGTCTCGTGCGGAACTAGGACTTCTCATGACATACGCTTCTGAACAGTACGCCGTCCAGGACAGGTAGTGACGGCGCCACACCATCTCCGCCCCTGGGAGGCTTCCCATGACAACCGTGACGTCGCCACTTGCTGGACGCGCCATCGGTCTCGCTGCAGTACCCGACCCCGTCTTCTCCGGCGCCATGGTCGGTCCCGGTACCGCGATCGACCCCGCACGTGAGGCGTCGGAGGCCGTTTCGCCGGTCGACGGCGTCATTGTCTCCCTTCACCCGCACGCGTTCGTCGTCGTCGACGGCGAAGGCCACGGTGTGCTGACCCACCTGGGGATCGACACCGTCCAGCTCAACGGGCAGGGCTTCGAGCTGCTCGTGAACAAGGGGGACACCGTGACGCGCGGACAGGCCATCGTGCGCTGGAACCCGGCGGAGGTCGAGGCTGCCGGAAAGTCCCCGATCTGCCCCGTCGTGGCCCTGGAGGCCACGGTCGACTCCCTCTCCGACGTCGTCGAGGACGGCGAAGTGAAGGCCGGCGACCAGCTCTTCAGCTGGAGGTGACGTCGGGGCCGTCCTCACGGCGGCCACGAGTTCGACATTCATCGCGGCGGCCGGGTGCCGCCGCTCTATCGGAGACGGGTGAGATGGAGACAACGCTGCGAGGCGTCGGCGTCAGCCACGGAGTGGCGATCGGCGAGGTCCGGCACATGGGAACGGCCGTTCTCGAGCCGCCGGCCAAGCAGATTCCCGCCGAGGAGGCGGAGCGCGAGCAGGGGCGCGCCCGCCAGGCCGTGGAAGCCGTGGCCGCCGACCTGATCGCGCGGGGCAATCTGGCCGGAGGCGAGGCACAGCACGTGCTCGAGGCCCAGGCGATGATCGCCCAGGACCCGGAGCTCATCGCCGACGTCGACCGCCGGATCGCGGTCGGCAGCACGGCCGAGCGCGGTATCTACGACGCGTTCTCGCACTACCGCGAGCTGCTCGCGGGTGCCGGCGAGTACATGGCCGGGCGCGTGGCCGACCTCGACGACGTGCGGAACCGGATCGTCGCCCGGCTGCTGGGTGTGCCGATGCCCGGCGTGCCGGACAGTGACGAGCCGTACGTGCTGATCGCGCGGGACCTCGCTCCCGCCGACACGGCGCTGCTCGACCCGGCGCTGGTGCTCGGCTTCGTGACCGAGGAGGGCGGGCCGACCAGCCACAGCGCCATCCTCGCGCGGGCGCTGGGTGTGCCGGCCGTGGTGGCGCTCCCGGGTGCCGGCGAGATCGGTGAGGGCACGGTCGTCGCGGTGGACGGTTCCACCGGCGAGATCTTCGTGAATCCGAGCGAGGACCGGAAGGCGCGGCTGACCGCGGCCGCCGCCGAGCGCAGGGCCGCTCTCGCCGCTTCCAGTGGTCCCGGCGCGACCTCGGACGGGCACAAGGTGCCGCTGCTCGCCAACGTCGGCGGTCCGGCGGACGTGCCGGCCGCGGTGGAGGCCGGGGCCGAGGGCGTCGGTCTGTTCCGTACGGAGTTCCTCTTCCTGGACGACAGTGAGAAGGCGCCGTCGGAGGAGAAGCAGATCGAGGCCTACCGCAAGGTGCTCGAGGCGTTCCCCGAAGGCCGTGTGGTCGTGCGGGTGCTGGACGCCGGTGCGGACAAGCCGCTCGACTTCCTGACGCCGGCGGACGAGCCGAACCCGGCTCTGGGTGTGCGGGGTCTGCGGACGTTGCTCGACCATCCGGAGGTGCTGCGTACGCAGCTGACGGCGCTGGCGAAGGCCGCCGAGGGTCTGCCGGTGTACCTCGAGGTCATGGCGCCGATGGTGGCGGACCGTACGGACGCGAAGGCCTTCGCCGACGCGTGTCGTGAGGCGGGGCTGCGGGCGAAGTTCGGCGCGATGGTGGAGATTCCCTCCGCCGCGCTGCGGGCGCGCTCGATCCTGCAGGAGGTGGAGTTCCTGTCGCTGGGCACCAACGACCTGGCGCAGTACACGTTCGCCGCCGACCGTCAGGTCGGTGCGGTGTCACGGCTGCAGGACCCGTGGCAGCCGGCGCTGCTCGACCTGGTGGCGATGTCCGCCGAGGCGGCCAAGGCCGAGGGCAAGAGCTGTGGTGTCTGTGGTGAGGCCGCTTCGGATCCGCTGCTGGCCTGTGTGCTGACGGGTCTGGGGGTCACCTCCCTGTCGATGGGTGCCGCGTCCATTCCTTACGTGCGGGCGACGCTCGCGAAGTACACGCTGGCCCAGTGCGAGCGGGCGGCCGCGGCCGCGCGCGCGGCGGACACGGCCGACGAGGCCCGGTTGGCCGCTCAGGCGGTGCTGTCCGGGGAGTGATCCCGGCAGGTTCTGGTTGATCGAAGGGGCTCCCCGTCACGTGAGTGGCGGGGAGCCCCTTCGGCGTCAGTGGTGGGACGGCCGGTCGTCGTCCTCGGGGGCGAGGTCGAAGCCGGCGTGGTAGTCGACGCCGGGTTCGGGAGCGATGGGCTCTCCCGTACGGGCGTCGGTGCAGTAGGCGTTGAAGACCTCTGCCTCGGTGAGCGGGAGCAGGGTGCCGTGGGCGAGGCGCCAGCCGTGGAGTCGGTCGCGGGCGCCGGGGGTCGTGGTGCGCAGGACCACTCCGCCGGGGCTGTCGAGGGCGATGCCGGTGGCGAGGACGGTGACGAACTCCGCGCCCTCGGCGGTGTCGAGGTGGGCGGGTCCTTGCCCGTCGCGGGTGGTGTGGAGCAGGGCGAGGAGTTGTTCGTCCGCGGCGGGAACGCTGCAGACGAGGTGGTGGGTGCCGGGGCCGGCCGCTTCGAGGAGTCGCATCAGCAGGCGTGAGGCCCGGTCGAAGGCGGCTTGGCCGAGGTCCTGGCCGCATTCGGCGCAGTGGCCGGTGTCGGTGAGGAGCATCGTGGCGTACTCCCAGGTGGCGCGGCGAACGGCGGTGTCGATGAGGGTGGGGACGAGTGTGGTCATGGGTTGGCCGGTGTAGGGGATGCGGGCACCGGTGGCGGCCAGTTCGGCGGTGTAGCGGCTGCGGCTGGTGGGGTGGTCGGGGTCGAGCCCGGTGTCGTCGCAGTAGGCGGCGTACTCGTCGGGGTCGAAGAGGGCGACGGTGGTGTGGCCGCCCTGGGCGGCCAGGGTTTTGAGCAGGCCCTCGACCTGCCGGAGGTAGGCCGGGTGGTCGTCGAAGCGGAACGTGGCGTAACGGCGCATGGCGGCGAAGTCGTCCTCGTCGGCGAGGAGGCCGACGGTGCTGGGTACTTCGCGGCGCAGTGCGCGGCGCATGGATGTGGTGGTGCTGGTTTGTGCCATGTCTCCCCCTGGGCGCTGTCGATCAATGCTCACTCACCGTAGCGGTGGGCACTGACAGTGACCGTTTGTCGAGGCTTCGGCGGACGAGGCGGCTCTGTACGCCGCAGGTGGCGGCGAGAGCGGCGCCGAGGATCGGCCAGGCCAGCGGGCCGGCGGCGATCACGCCGGTCAGGAGGAGTGGGCCGCCGAAGCGCTGGGTGGCCGGGGCGAGTCCGTGGACTCCGAGGTAGGCGCCCTGGGCGTCGTCGGGGGCGAGGGCGACGGAGAGTTCCCAGGAGGCGGTGGCGTGGATGATCTCGGCGAAGGTGAGCGCGACTGCGGCGACGACCAGAGCCGTGATGGCGAGGGTGCGGCCGGCGAAGGCCGAGGCGGCCAGGGCCAGGGTGCCGGCGACGAGGAGGCAGGCGAGCGGGACGAGGAGGCGGCGGGCCGCCTCGGTGGTGGCGCCGAAGCGGGCGAGGGGGACCTGGAAGAGGACGACGAGGACGCTGTTGAGGACGAGGAGCAGCGGCGCGAGTCCGACCGGGGCGTCGGTGGCGTGGACGATCCAGAGCGGCAGGGCGACCTGGAGGATCGTGTCGTCGAGGAAGATGACCGCCTCGGTGGCGGTGAAGAGCAGGAAGGTGCGGTCTCGCCAGGGGCCGGCGGGCTTGGCGCTCGGGGCGCCGGTGGCGGAGCCGGCCGCGACGCGGGAGGGGGCCGGGGGTTCGGCGCAGCGCAGGGTGAGGGCGGCCATCACGACGTACGAGACGACGTTGCCGACGAGCAGCAGCTGGAAGGCGGTGCTGGTGGCGACGGAGAGGGCGGCGGCGGCGCCGAGGCCGCCGACGGCCCAGCCGAGGTTTCCGGCGGTGCGGTTGATGGCCTGGTAGCGGACGCGTTCGGGGCCGGCGATGCGGGTGGCGTAGAGCTTGGTGAGGACGTTCGTGGCGCGGTCGGGGAGGGCGCCGATGGCCGAGTAGAGGACGAGCAGGGCGTAGTTGTCGGTGGTGAGGAGGGCGAGGAGGGCGGCGGCGCGCAGGAGTTGGCAGCCGATGAGGACGCGGGTGACGGGGAAGCGGTCGGCGAGGCGTCCGGCGAGGGGCGCGCCGGCGATGCCGACTCCGCCGGAGACGCCGACCAGGAGGCCTACCTGGCCGAGGCCGAGGCCGGAGACGTAGGTGAAGTAGAGGGCGATGGAGGTGGCCCAGAGGCCGGTGCCGCATTTGTCGATGAAGCCGATGAGCAGCATGCGGCGGCCGTCGACACCTCCCGGGATGCGGTTCTTCAGCGATGCGCGGCTCACGCGGTCCCCCTTGACTCTGCTTTTGTATTGATACATAGTTCAGTACGTGGCAGCACAATATTCGATTGTCGGGACGACGGCCAAGGGAATTGCCGCGTCCGTCGAGCGGGGCGTGTCCGAGGGCGGGCTCGGACCGGGGCGCGCGCTGCCTCCGGTGCGGCGGCTCGCGGAGGAGCTGGGAGTCAGTCCGGGAACGGTCGCGACGGCGTACAAGGAGCTGCGGCAGCGAGGGGTCGTGGTCACGCGGGGGCGCGGCGGGACCGTGGTGGCGGAGGCGCCGTCGGTCGCCTCGCGGCGGCCGCCGCGGGTGCCGGAGGGGCTTGTGGACCTCGCGGGCGGCCATCCTGATCCCGCGTTCCTGCCCGAACTGCGACCTCCGGCGCGGGTGGGCCCGGTGTACGGGTCCCATCGTGCGTCGCCGCGGCTCGGCAGGCTGGAGGAGCTGACGCGGGCCTGGTTCGCTCGGGACGGCGTCCCGGCGGAGCATGTGACGTTCGCCCACGGCGCGTTGGACTGCATCGCGCGGCTGCTGTCGACGGAGCTGCGACCGGGCGACGCGGTGGCGGTCGAGGATCCCGGCTTCCATCATCTGCTGGACCTGGTACCGGCGTTGGGGCTGCGGATGGTGCCGGTCGCGGTCGACGCGGAGGGGTTGATGCCGGAGGCGCTGCGGACGGCGCTGCGGTCAGGCGTACGGGCGGTGGTGTGCACTCCGCGTGGACAGAACCCGACGGGCGCGTACTTCACGCGGGGGCGACGGGACGAGCTGGTGGCGGTGCTCGGGGAGTTCCCGGAGGTCCTCGTCGTGGAGGACGACCACAACGCGGACATCTCCGGGGCGTCCGCGTACACGCTGGCGGCGGCCGGTCTCGAGCGGTGGGCGCACGTGCGGACGGCGTCCAAGCATCTGGGGATCGACCTGCGGTGGGCGGGAGTCGCGTGCGACTCCGTGACGCTGGCGCGGCACGACGGGCGGATGCTGATGACGTCCGGCTGGGTCAGTCACGTCCTGCAGGAGACGGCGGCGGGGCTTCTCGCGGACGAGGAGGTACGGCGCCTGGTGGCGGGCGGCGAGGCGGCGTACGCGGCGCGGCGGGCGGCGCTGATCGAGGCGCTGGCGGGGCACGGCATCGCGGCGGTCGGGGCGAGCGGGCTCAATGTGTGGGTGCCGGTGCGGGACGAGTCGGCGGTGGTCAACGGGCTGCGGACGCGCGGGTGGTGGGTCGCGGCGGGGGCGCGGTTCCGGATCACGACGGGGGCGGGCGTGCGGATCACGACGGCGGCGTTGGGAGTGGAGAGGGCGCGGGTACTGGCGGGGGATTTCGCGGGGGTGCTGGGGGAATCGCAGGCGACGTACGGGGGGTGAGGGGGCCTCCCCCGCCCCGCCCCCTCCCGAAACTCTGACGAGCACGGCGGCTCCGCCCCCGTTCCCCCGCGGCGCGGCGGCTTCGCGCCGCGGGGTGCGGACGGCTATGTGCGGCGGGTCGTGGCCAGGTTCTCGTAGAAGGCGAGGAGAGCCAGGTTGTCGACCGAGCCCGGGTTGACGGCCTTGGAGAGGGGGGTGCCTTGGAGGAGGCGTTTGATCGGGACCTCGATGCGCTTGCCCGTGAGGGTGTGCGGGATGCCGGGGACCTCGATGATGTCGTCGGGAACGTGGCGCGGGGAGAGTTCGGTGCGGATCGTCCGCTTGATACGGGAGATCAGCGCGTCGTCCAGGGTCGCGCCCTCCGCGAGGTGGACGAAGAGGGGCATCCAGTAGCCGCCGTCGGGCTCCTCGAGGCCGATGACGAGGGATTCCCGGATCTCCGGGAGGCGTTCGACGGCCTCGTAGATGTCGGCCGAGCCCATGCGGACGCCCTGGCGGTTCAGGGTGGAGTCGGAGCGGCCGTGGATGACGACGGAGCCGCGGTCGGTGATCGTGATCCAGTCGCCGTGGCGCCAGACGCCGGGGAACATCTCGAAGTAGCTGTCGCGGTAGCGGCTGCCGTCGGGATCGTTCCAGAAGTGGATCGGCATGGACGGCATGGGGTTGGTGACGACCAGCTCCCCGACCTCGCCGATCAGCGGCTTGCCCGACGGGTCCCAGGACTGCAGGTCCGTGCCCAGGCCGGCAGCCTGGAGTTCGCCGATGTGCACGGGCAGGGTCGGGACGGCGCCCGCGAAGCAGGAGCAGACGTCCGTGCCACCGCTGACGGAGGCGATCCACAGGTTCTCGCGGACCTCGTCGTGCAGCCAGCGGAAGCCGTCGGGCGGGAGCGGTGAGCCGGTGGTGGCGACACAGGTGACCGCCGAGAGGTCGAAGTCCCGGCCCGGGTGGACGTCGGCCTTCGCGCAGGCCATGACGTACGCGGCGGAGGTGCCGTACAGGGTGGCGCGGGTGCGTTCGGCGACCCGCCACTGGGCGGCGGTGTCGGGGTACCCCGGGCTGCCGTCGTAGATGACGACGGTGGTGCCGGTGAGCAGGCCGGAGACGAGGAAGTTCCACATCATCCAGCCGGTGGAGGTGTACCAGAAGAACACATCCTCGGGCCCGAGGTCGCAGTGGAGGCCCAGCTGCTTGAAGTGCTCGATCAGGATGCCGCCCTGGGACTGCACGATCGCCTTGGGCAGGCCCGTCGTGCCGGAGGAGTACAGGACCCACAGGGGGTGGTCGAACGGGACGTGCTCGAAGACCGGGTCGATGTCGCCCGAGGTGAGGGCCGACCATTCCAGGGCGCCCTCGGGCGCCTCGGTGCCCAGCAGCGGGATGTGGACGACCGCGCGGAGGGTGGGGAGTTCGGCGCGCAGTTCGGCGACGGTGTCGCGGCGGTCGTGCTCCTTGCCGCCGTAGCGGTAGCCGTCCACCGTGAACAGGACCACCGGCTCCACCTGCTGGAAGCGGTCCAGGACGCTGCGCGCTCCGAAGTCCGGCGCGCAGGAGGTCCAGACCGCGCCGACGGCGGCGGTGGCCAGCAGAGCGGTGACGGCCTCGGGGATGTTGGGCAGATAGCCGCTGACCCGGTCACCGGGCCGGACGCCCAGGGCGCGCAGCTCCGCTGCGAGCGAGCCGACCTGGCGGCGCAGTTCGCCCCAGCTGATCGGCCGCGGTTCATGTGTCTCGTCCACATGGAGCAGGGCCGGGTCATGGGGGCGTTCGGCGGCGGCGCGCAGGGCGTGCTCGGCGTAGTTGAGGGTGGCTCCGGGGAACCACTGGGCGCCCGGCATCGACCGGTCGCCGAGGACGCGCTCGTACGGCGTGGCGAATCGGATGTCGAACCACTCGGCGACGGCCTGCCAGAACGACTCCAGCTCCTCGACCGACCAGCGGTGCAGGGCCGGGTACCCACCCTCGGCCGGGGCTCCGTGGTGCTCGGCGGCCCAGGACTGGAAACGGGTGACCGCGGCGGCGGCGACGCGTTCCTCGTCCGGCTGCCAGAGCGGCTCGGTGTGCGCTGATGTCATGGGGCGGCTCCCTGGGCGTACGCGGGGTCTGCGTGGGTCGCGCGCACGTGCGGGGTGTGCGCGTGACGCGGCTGACAGGGACGATGCCATGGGAGCGGCTTTCGCACCAGGTTTCGCCGCCCATGGTCCGGTAGCTGAATATGTGCTCCCACCACGGGTGAACGGCAGTTGAACGGACCTCGCTCGCGGGTTGCCCGATGGCAGGGTGAGCGGCATGGACGGTCGTGAGCTGGTGCGTTCGGTGAAGGTGTTCGGATCGGTGCAGGGGTTGCGGGCGGTGCGTGCGGCGTGGCGGCAGCGGCGGGCGGACGCGCTGGGGCTGCCGCCGAGGGGGAGGGAGCGGGCCCGGGTGCCGGGGCCGGTCGGCGAGGCGGTTCCCGGGCCGGGCGGCGGAACCGTCCACTTCGCCCGCTCGCAGTTGCGGATCAGTGTGTCGGCCGGGGGCACGGTGTTCTGGGGGTGGGACGGGGCGGAGCCGCTTCCCTCGTACGCGCTGGCGGGCGAGCCGCCCGAGCCGGACGGGCGGGCGGCGCTGGAGCCGGACACGGACGGCGGCTGGCGGGTGGTTTCGGAGCGGGTGACGGTCGCGGTGTCACGACACGGGGCGGTGGAGGTCCGGACGCCGGGCGGGGTGGTGCTGCGCCGGGACCTGCCGCCGCGGTGGTGGGAGCCGGTCGCCGGCGGTCCGGCGCGCTGGGTGCAGCGCAGTGAGGTGCCCGCGGACGCGCGGTTCTTCGGTCTCGGCGGTCGCTCGGGCGGGCCGCGCCTGCGGAACGGTTCGTACCGGCTGTGGAACACCGATCCGCACGGCAGCTTCTCCCCCGGCGACGATCCGCTGTACATCACCATGCCGGTGCAGTTCGTCGTCTCGGACGCCGGTACGCATCTGGCGTTCCACGACAACTCCTGGGACGGCCGGGTCACACTCACCGAAGGTGAGGAGGGGGCGGGTTCCGGGCATGACCGGCCGGGGACCAGCGAGCTCCGCATGGACGGAGGGCCGTTGCGCTGCTGGGTGGTGGTGGGGACTCCCGCGCGCGTGCTCCACGGCTGGGCGGCGTTGACGGGGGCTCCGGCACTGCCGCCCTCGTGGGCGCTGGGGCCGCAGCACGCGCGGTGGGGGTTCGGAAGCGAGCGGGAGGTGCGGCGGGTGGTGGACGGCTACCGCAAACGGGATCTGCCGCTGTCCGTGCTGCATCTGGACATCGACCACTACGACCGGCACCAGGTGTTCACGGTGGACCGTGAGCGGTTTCCCGATCTGCCGGGGCTCGCGGCCGACCTGCGGGAGGAGGGGGTTCGGCTGGTGTCGATCGTGGACCCGGCCGTCAAGGCGGAGCCGGGGAACGCGGTGTACGACAGCGGGACCGCCGCCGGGGCGTTCGTACGGGAGGCGCGGGGCGACGAGGTGCGCGGGCTGGTCTGGCCGGGCGAGTGCGCCTATCCCGACTTCACCGATCCGGCGGTACGGGAGTGGTGGGGCGGTCTGTACGAGGAGCGGCTCGCGCAGGGCTTCTCCGGCGTCTGGCACGACATGAACGAGCCGGTCTCCTTCGCCCCCTTCGGCGACCAGACGCTGCCGCGTTCGGCCCGGCACGCGCTGGAGGGCCGCGGTGGGGACCATCGCGAGGCGCACAACGTGTACGGCCTGACCATGGCCCGCGCCGGGTACGAGGGGCTGCGCCGGCTGCGTCCCGGGGAGCGGCCGTTCCTCTTCTCCCGCTCGGGGTGGGCGGGGATGCAGCGCTACGGCGGGACCTGGTCGGGCGACGTGTCGACCGGGTGGCCCGGCCTGCGGGCGTCGCTGTCGCTGGTTCTGGGGCTGGGGCTGTGCGGGGTGCCGTACTCGGGCCCCGACGTGGGCGGTTTCGACGGAGATCCGTCCCCGGAGCTGTTCCTGCGCTGGTTCCAGCTGGGGGCGTGGCTGCCGCTGTTCCGTACGCACGCGGCGATCGACGCGGGGCGGCGCGAGCCGTGGGAGTTCGGTCCGGAGGTCCTGGCGCACGCGCGCGTGGCGCTGGCCGAACGCGAGCGGTTGCGGCCGTACTTCGTCACCCTGGCGCGGCTCGCCCAGCTGACCGGGGCGCCGTACGTGCGGCCGGTGTGGTGGGGAGCGCCGGAGGACCGGGCGCTGCGCGACTGCGAGGACGCGTTCCTGCTCGGTGACGCGCTGCTCGTGGCGCCGGTCCTGTCCCGGGGCGCCGACCGGCGTGCGGTGCGGCTACCGCGGGGTCGCTGGTACGACACGGCGACGGGGCGGGCGTACGAGGGGCCGGGGCAGGTGCTTGTGGACGCGCCGCTGTCCCGCGTTCCGGTGCTCGCGCGCGCGGGTGCGGTGATTCCGGTACGGGGCTGGGGTGACGAGCTGGAGCTGGAGGTCTGGGCGCCTGCGGTGGGGCGGAGCGGTGGGGGGCTTGTCGTGCGGGACACCGGGGACGGCTGGGAGGCGGCCGAGATCGAGCGGTACGCGTCGCGGTGGGTGGAGGGCCGGGTGGTGGTGGAGCGGGTGACGGACGACGGGGTGCGGGAGGTGGAGCTTCCGGTCCGGGTGCGGGGTGCCGAGGGGTGAGGGGCGGTGCGCGGGGTGGGTGGGTGTCATCGGGTCATCGGCCTTCAGCTCCGCGGGCAGCGCGGTCGGCCTCGGCGCCGGGGCGGCACGGGCGCCGGGAGCGGCGGGAGGCGGGCCCCGGCTCCGGGAGCGGCGGGAGGCCTTCAGCCGTACAGTCCCCCGAACCAGCGCCGTACGGCCTCTGTGTGGAGGGGGAATGCCAGTTCCGCCGGGGCGTGCAGCAGGTGCCAGCCGCTCGTCTCGTCCGTGGGGGCGGAGGGCGGCAGTTCGGCGGCGGAGCGGGGCGGGAGGAGGCCGAAGAGGAGAAGATGTCCGGCCGGGGAGCTGAGCGCGTCGGCGAGGCGCACCTCGTCCGCCGGCGCCTCGATCCGGGTCTCCTCGCGCAGCTCGCGGACGACGGCGTCACGCCAGTCCTCCGCGTGGTCGATGAAGCCGCCGGGCAGGGCGACGTGCCCCCGGCGGGGTTCGATCGTGCGGGTGATGACCACGAGTCCGGTACCGGCGGCGTCCGTCGCGGGGAGGAGCGCGACGGCGACGGGCAGCGGATTGCGGTAGGCGACGGAGCCGCAGGCGGAGCAGGTACGGGGCCAGCGGGCGGCCTCGCCGTAGGGGGCGCCGCAGGCGGAGCAGTGGGAGTCCTTCACGGCAGGACCGTATGCGATCACTCTTTCCCGCGCCCCGTGGAACCTGATAGACGGTGCACATGACAGGACTTGCTTCCGCTTTCCGTACCCTCGGCGCGCTGGCCGTGGCCGGTCTGTTCGCCGTCACCGCCGCCGTACCGTCCGTCGCCGTACCGTCCGCGCGGGCCACGCCGGAGCCGAAGGCTCCGAAGGAGTTCGTGGCGCTGAGCTCGGTGGACCGGACGATCATTCAGGAGATGCGCTACACCACGGAACACAACTTCGTGGGTGAGCCGATCGACGGCTACCGCCAGCCGCTGTGCATCCTGACCCGTCCCGCCGCCGAGGCGCTGCACCGCGCGCAGGTGAAGCTCCTGGCGCGGGGCTACTCGCTGAAGGTCTACGACTGCTACCGCCCGCAGCGGGCCGTCGACCACTTCGTGCGCTGGGCGAAGGATCTCGACGACGAGCGGATGAAGAAGGAGTTCTATCCGCTGGTCGAGAAGTCGCGGCTGTTCGCTGACGGTTACATCGCGGAGAAGTCCGGGCACAGCCGCGGCTCGACGGTCGATCTGACGATCGTGAAGCTGCCCGCCGAGCCCACGCGGCCGTACGTGCCGGGCGAGCCCCTGGTGGAGTGCTACGCGCCGCGGGCCGAGCGCTTCCCCGACAACTCGGTGGACATGGGCACGGGCTTCGACTGCTTCGACACGCTGTCGCACACCGACGACGGGCGGATCCAGGGGGCCCAGCGGGCCAACCGGCAGCTGTTGCGGTCGACGCTGGCGGAGCAGGGCTTCGTGAACCTGCCGGAGGAGTGGTGGCACTTCACGTTCAAGCCGGAGCCGTTCCCCAGCACGTTCTTCGACTTCCTGGTGGCGCGGCGGTCGGTGGCCGGGCACTGAGACCGGTCCGGCAGGGGCGGTCGGGGCCACCCCCGTGGGTCCCGGCCGCCCGTGCCGCCTGGAAGGACGCGGAAAGGGGCCGTACGGTTCTCAGCCGACGGCCCCCGGCGGCGCGAATGACGGCCCCCGGCCGCCTCAGGTGGCGGCGGGTGCGGAGCGGCTCGGGTGACAGCTCCGACCGCCTCAGGTCGCGGCGGGTGCGGGCGTGCGGTCCGCCGCCAGGACCAAGGCGTTCTCGACGACCGCCACCAGAACGTTCTTCACGGATTCGCGGTCGCGCGCGTCGCACATCAGCAGCTCCACCTCGGGGTCGAGGTCCAGCGCCCCGCGCACGCTCTCCGCCGGGAATCGCTGGGCGCCCTCGAAGCAGTTGACCGCCACCGTGAAGGGGATTCCACGCCGCTCGAAGTAGTCGATCGCCGCGAAGCTGTCCTCCAGGCGCCGGGTGTCCGCGAGGACGATCGCCCCGAGCGCGCCCTGCGCCAGCTCGTCCCAGAGGAACCAGAAGCGGTCCTGGCCGGGTGTGCCGAAGAGGTAGAGGACCAGGTCCTCCCGCAGGGTGATGCGTCCGAAGTCCATGGCGACCGTGGTGGTCGACTTGGCCTCCACGCCGTTCACGTCGTCGACGGGCCGCCCCGCCTCGCTGAGGAATTCCTCCGTGCGCAGCGGCCGGATCTCGCTGACGGCGCCGACGAGGGTCGTCTTGCCGACCCCGAAGCCGCCCGCGACCAGGATCTTCAGGGTCACCGGTTCGACGAGCGGCTTCTTGCGGCTAGAGCGCCCGAAGGCCATTGATCACCTCGCGGAGAATGCTCACGTCCGGCAGCTCGGCCGGCGGAACGGGGCGGGTCACATGGACGAGTTCGTCCTCGACGAGATCGCCGACGAGGACGCGTACGACACCCACCGGGAGATCGAGTCCGGCGGCGAGTTCGGCGATCGACTGAGGGGTGTCGGAGCAGAGTTCGACGATCTCCACGTGCTCCGGGGAGAGCGTCTGGTCGCGGCCGGGGTCGTCGGCCGCCGGCTCCGGCACCACCAGGGCGATCAGGTCGAGGCGGTGACGGGTGGCGGCGCTGGTCCGGCCACGGGTCATCGCGTACGGACGGACCACCGGCCCGGCTTCGTCGTCGAACCAGTGGTGGGGCCGTTCCGGCCCCTGGTCCGGGCCCTGGTCCGGGGCCCAGTCCTGGTCCTGCTGGTCTGCGTCACTCATACCGTCCCCCCACTCATCCTCCGGCGGCCGGACCCGACCGAGGCGCCGTCGCGAGGTGGGCTCCGACCCGCTTGACCATCAGCGTCATCTCGTACGCGACCTGGCCGACGTCGGATTCGGCGTCCGCGAGGACGGCCAGGCAGCTGCCGT
Source organism: Streptomyces sp. NPDC006551 (assembly GCF_040611675.1). Classification (NCBI taxonomy): domain Bacteria; kingdom Bacillati; phylum Actinomycetota; class Actinomycetes; order Kitasatosporales; family Streptomycetaceae; genus Streptomyces; species Streptomyces sp. NPDC006551. Next base: position 30,136 of record NZ_JBEXOT010000051.1, on the reverse strand, counting down.
CGCCGGCCGCCGTGACGAAGAGGAAGGCGTCCTCCAGTTCCACGACGGTCTGGCGGACCCTGCCCGCCTCGAAGTGGCGGCCGACGCCCTTGGCGAGGCTGTGGAAGCCGGAGGCGACGGCGGCGAGGTGCTCGCCGTCCTCGCGGGTCAGGTCGGCGGAGGCGCCGGTGGGGAGCCCGTCGCTGGAGAGCACCAGGGCCTTGCGGATGGATCCGACCCGCTGGACCAGCTCGTCGAGGAGCCAGTTGAGCTCACCGTTTCCGGAGGTGCTGGGTGCTGCGGCGTTCGGTGCGGTCATCGACCGTCCCCCTCGGGTGTCGTTCCTGGTGCTGTCGTCTCGTCGTTCTGCCGTCGCCCGCGCTGCCATCCGCGCTGCATCGATGCCATGCGGCTGCGCACTTCCTCGGCGTCGCGCTCGAAGTCCGCGTCGGTCCGGCGGGTGGAAGCCCGCGCCGCCCGCTCGTCCGTGCGTTCGCCCGTCTCGCGCAGCTGGGGCGCGAGGCTCGCCTGGCGAACCCTGCGGGGCAGCCCGCCGAACGGCGCGCGGCCGTCGGGTGCGACGGAGCCGTCGGACGTTACGGAGCCTTCGGGTGCGACGGAGCCTTCGGGCGGCACGGGGACCAGCAGCGGCGGAGTGCCGCGTTCCGACACGGGCGGAGTCTGCGGGGCCATGGCGCCTCCGGTCTCCTGGGCGGACGCGGGGTGGGCGCGGCCCGGCTCGTCGATACGGCGGCCGTGATCGACGACGAGCGTCGGGGGCCGGCGCCGGGGCAGCGGTACGGGACCGCCGCCCCGCGCCTCGTCACGCGTCCGGTCCTCACGCGTCCGGTCGTCACGGGTCCGGCCGGGTCCGCGACCGGGTGCCTGGCCGGAAGTCCGGCCGGGGCCGGAACCGGGTCCCTGGTGGGCCGCCGGGTCCGAGGCCTGCTGGTGCTGATCGCCGTCGGGCGCGGGTGCGAGACCGCCGCGGCGCCGGGGGTCGCGGGCGCGGAAGAGGCCGCCACGCTCGCTCTCGGTGTCCAGCAGGTCGGCGGACCGGTCGAGCAGGTCGTCGAATCCGGCGGCGCCGAGCGGCGCTTCGAGCTCGACGGGGCCGTTGAGAGGGCCGTCGTGCGCGCCGTCGAGGGAACCGCCGTGCGGCACCGTGGTGAGCGCCGCGCGCCGGGCCGGCAGCTCGGCGGGGTCGCCCGGGCCCTTCCCGTGCTCGGGGCCGCCCTTCCGGTCGAGGCTCTTGCGGTCCAGGCGGAAGCCCGCGCCCTGCGTCTCGGGCGCGTCGGTGAGCAGCGTGGCCGGGATGAAGACGACCGCGGTGGTCCCTCCGTACGGCGAGGGCTGTAGTGAGACCCGGACGTTCTGGCGCTGGGCGAGCCGGCTGACCACGAAGAGGCCGAGGCGGTCGGTGTCCGAGAGCTCGAACTCGGGGGTCTCGGCGAGGCGGAGGTTCGCGTCGAGCAGGGCGTCGGGGGCCATGCCGAGGCCGCGGTCGTGGATCTCGAGGGTGAAGCCGTTGGCGACCCGCTCGCCGAGGACCTGCACGGCAGTGTGCGGCGGCGAGAAGACGGTGGCGTTCTCGAGGAGTTCGGCGATGAGGTGCGTGAGGTCGGCGACGGCCGGGCCGCCCACGCCGAGGCGGGGCAGGCGCCGGACCTCGATCCGCTCGTAGTCCTCGACCTCGGCGACGGCCGCCCGGACGACGTCCATGAGCTGGACGGGCTTGCGCCACTGGCGGGACGGGGCGGCGCCGGAGAGGATCACCAGGCCCTCGGCGTGGCGGCGCATACGGGTGGTCATGTGGTCGAGACGGAACAGGTCGGCGAGTTCCTCGGTGTCCTCGGTGCGCCGTTCCATGGTGTCGAGGAGGGTGAGCTGGCGGTGGAGCAGCACCTGGTTGCGGCGGGCGAGGTTGACGAAGACCTCGGAGACACCGCGGCGCATGTCGGCCTGCTTGACGGCCGCTTCGACGGCGGCGCGCTGGAGGGTGTTGAGGGCCTGGCCGACCTGGCCCACCTCGTCCTCCTCGTACCGCAGGTGCGGCACCTCGGTCTCGACGTCGACGTGTTCACCGGCGGCGAGCCGGCGCATCACGCTGGGCAGGCGGACGCCGGAGACCTCCTGGGCCTCCTTGCGGAGCCGGCGCAGGTCACGGACGAGGTCGCGGCCGACCCGGACGGAGACGACGACGGAGACGAGCAGCGCGAGGAAGCCGAGGACGCCGGCGACGCCGGCCTTGAGCAGCACGCTGTACGCGGCCGGCTGGACGCGGTCCTGATAGCGGTCGCCCGCCTCGGTGTTCTCGCGGGCCAGGTCGTCGAGGACCGGGTTCGCTCGTTCCGCCCAGCGCTCGGCGGTGATGGTGCGCGGGTTCTCGGTCGCGCCCGCGAGGACCAGATCCTCCTCGGCACGGCGCAGCGGCTCGGTGTCGGGACTGCCCCAGTAGCGCTCGAACCGCTCGCGCTCGGCGGTGGGCAGGACTTCGAGGCTGACGTCGTAGAACTGCTTGCGGTTCGCGATGAGGTCGGAGATGGCGCGGATCTCCGGGGCCGTGACGCGCTCGGCGATGAGCGCCGACATGACCAGGGCGTCCTCGCGGGAGAGGAGTTCGCGGGCGCGGACGACGCCGACGAGGGCGCGTCCCTGCTTGTCCATCTCCACGTTCTCGAGGGCGTGGAGGGTCAACAGGAAGCCGTAGCAGGGGTCGACGAGCCGGTTGTAGAAGTCGAGTGCCTGCATCCGGCCGATGCTGCGGTTCTCCACAGAGCGGCGCAGCGAGTCGAGACCGTCGAGCGCTGCGAGCAGGGAGGTGAGCCGCTGGGAGGTCACGGGGCGCATCTCTTCGCGTACGCCGGAGTCGGCGGCGTTCGTCCGGATGCGGGCGATCTGCCGGTCGGTGGCCTCTCGCTGCTCGCGAAGGGTGGTGAGGGCGTCGGAGGCGCGCGGATCGGCGAGATAGATCAGTGACTGGCGGCGTTCCTTCTGGATGACACGGACGGTGTCCTCCAGGGGGTAGCCGACCTTCTCGACGATGTAGCCGACGTCGAGGAGCTGGTCGGCCGCGCGGCCGGTGAGTGTCGTGGCGAAACCCCAGAGGCCCGTGAGGGAGAGGAGCGGCACGAGCAGCAACGCCACGATCTTCCGGCGGATGGACTTCCCGCGAAAGCGCATGGCCTCCCCCAGCTCGGCCCCCGCCCGGCGCGGAGGTCCTCCTCGTCGACGCGCGAGCGTCAACACGCGGCGTCAACCTTCACATTCGACAAACGGCTGCGCGAGCCTACTACTGCATCACAGCCAACTCGAAGGCATGTCCGTGCGATTTTCAGCCTCCCGAGTGAGCGTTGATCATGAGATGTCCTGGTATTCGGGGAGTTGGCATTCGCCGGTGTGGTGGAGGACACCTGGCCGGAGGTCACCTCGCCGTGCTGCACGGATGGCTGGAATTATTCGTTCCGGTGACGGCGGAGGTGAAACCTTTTCCCTCTGTCGATCGTCATTCTGTAACGGGGGGTTGTGTCCGCGTAAAGCGGCTCAAGACGGGCAGCAGCCACCCTGGGAGACGTTCAGCGGTGGGGAGTGACAGAACCATGGAACATGAGGCGCGGTCGTCGCGTCAGTTGTGGGTGGAGGACGAGAAGGGCCGGCGCCGGATGCCCGATCCGGTGCGTACCGCCGCCGTACGAGCCGTACTGCTCACGTCGGTGACGCTGATACAGGCGATGGTGGCCTTCTTCGCCGCGGTCAGCGGTTCGTGGCTCGCCTTTCCGATGCTGCTCACCTCGGTGGCCAGCACGGTCGTCGCGACCTGGAGCGTGCTCGACGTGTGGGTGACGCGACAGGTGTGGCGGCAGCGGAACGGCGTGGTGTCGGAGCCGAGCAGTACGGCTCGTCAGCTGCGGCGTGAGCGGCGCCAGGCACGGAAGACGGCGCAGGCGCCGGAGGGCGAGCCGGGGCACGGTGCCACGGACATACGGCGGACGGAGACGGCGAGGCTGCCGGAAGCGGCCTGAGATGACGCGGTCTGAGTCGACGCGTGCGGAACGGCCCGGTCCCCTTGGGGGGCCGGGCCGTTCGTCCTGCGGTCGGTACGTCTCGTGCGGTGGGGGTCGGGGGACCCACTAGGGCCGGTCCGGCCCTGATCTGCCGGTCACGACCGAGGCCGGCTGGTCCGTCGGCTGGTCCGCGGGCGTCGGCCGCGGGTCTTCCTCGGGCGTGCGGCGGAACATCCTGGTCGCCGTGATCTCGCCGTGGATGGTCTCCCCCTCCGTGCTCTGCTGCGGCAGGCCCGGCCGCAGGTGCTCCTCGACCCTGATGTACTTCAGCCCCGCCCGCAGGTCCGCGTCGTTGCGGAGCCGGATGACGAGCGGGAACTCCGCGAGCGCGGTGGTGTCGAAGAGACCGGTGGTGTAGAGGAGCTGGACGCCCAGCGCGTCCGAGACCGCCCGCTGGAGTTCCAGGAGGTACGTGGCGTTGGCCCGGCCGATCGGGTTGTCGAGGAACAGGGTGCCCGCGTGGCGGTGCTTGTCGCGGCCCCGGTCGTTGGAGCGCAGCGCGGCCATCGTGCAGTAGAGGGCGATGGCGGCGGTCAGCAGCTGGCCGCCGGAGAAGACGTCGCCCATCTGCCCGACCGGAACGCGCTCGGCGCGGAGCACGGCGTCGGGCTTGAGGATCTCGACCGCGATGCCGCGCGGTTCGAGCGCCGCCTGCACCCCGCGCAGCAGCAGGGACATGCCGTCCCTGCGCAGGTCGGAGTTCTTCTTGACGGCCGCGCGGGTCGCCTCGTCGATGACCTCGCCGAGCCGCTCGGTGAGCGTGGCCTGGTCCGGCTCCTCGAAGCGGATGCGCAGGAACTCCTGCCCCGACCACTCGCCGAGCCCCTCGGGCAGTCGGGAGAGCCGCTGCGCGGAGCGGAGCGTCGCCAGCGCGGACTCCACCAGACCGCGCAGCCGGTCGACGATCGAGTCGCGGTTGCGCTCCAACTGCTCCAGCTCGTCGGTGAGGACGCGCAGCCGGGGCGCGAACGCCTCGGCCCACTTCGCGGCGTGCTCGGGCAGCGCGGCCGCGGGCAGTTCGCGGATCTGCTGCCGGGCGGGGGTGCGGACCTGTTCGTACCGGGTGGAGTTGGCGTGCCGGACGAGGATGTCGCTCGCCTCGCGCACCGAGGCGTCGGCCGCCGAGAGCTCGGCGACGCAGCCGCGCAGTGAGCGCCGGGCCTCGGCGGCGGCCTGCCGGGCCTCCTCGAGGGTGCCCGGGTACGGCTCGGTCTCCTGCCGCTCCTCCTCCGCGTGGTCGCGCAGCAGGTCGCGCAGGAGCGCCGCCGTCTCGTCGAAGCCGCCCGCGGCGTCCTCGGCGGCGCGGTGGGCCCGCAACAGGCCGGCGTGCGCGGTGCGCGCGGCTTCCAGCGCGTCGGTACGGGAGGCGAGTTCGGCGGTCGCGGTACGGAGCAGAGCCTGGGCGTGCTCGGCGTCGGCGGGGATCAGGTCCTCGGGAAGCTCGGTGTGCGCCTCGCCGTCCTCGGGGGCCAGCCGCTCCGCCTCGCCGCGGAGCCGGCCGAGCTTCTCGCTCGCCTCGGAGGCCCGGGTCTCCAGCATCTGGACCAGGGACTCGGCGCGGGCCGCCGCCGCCTGGCGGGAGGGGCCGTCGGCGCCGTCGGTGGACTCGAGGAGCTGCTCGGCGCGGGTACGGACCTTGTTGGTGAGGCGGTCGAGCTCGGCGAGGGCGGCGGACTCGTCACTCTCGGCGCGGGCCTGTTCGGCGCGCAGGTCGGCGCCGACACCGACCTTCTCGTACAGCTGGGACGCGGCTCGGTACGCCTCGCGGAGCGTCGGCAGCGCGGCGCGCGGGGCGTCGGCGTCCGGCTCCGGGAGCTGGTCGGGGGCGCCGGCGATCTCGGCGCGCTCGGCCCGCAGGGCGCGGGCGGTGCGGTGGGCGTCGTCGGCGGCGCGCTGGGCGGCGCGGCGGTCCTCGTCGGCGGCGCGGGCGCGCTCCAGACAGGTCTGCGCGCGGGCCTCGGATTCGGCGGCGTCGTCGGCCAGTTCACGGAGCTTGGCCTGCCAGGCGGAGCGCTCGCGCAGTCGGAAGGCGAGGCCGGCGAGCGCGTCGGCGACGCGGCGGGCGCGCTGGGCGGCCTCCTGGCGCTCGTCCCGCACGCGCGCGGCGTCGGCGGCCGCCTCGTCGGCCTCCGCGCGGACCGTCCGGGCCTCGGCGAGCGTGGCGGCGGCCGCCTCCGCGGTCTCACGCGCGGTGGCGGCGCCGGCGGCGAGCTCGGCGAGCATGCCGGGCGGGCAGTCGGCGCGCCAGGAGCCGATCCGCGCGGCGAGCGAACGGTCGCCGGTGAGGCGGGCGGCGAGCGTACGGATCTCCTCGTCGCGCGCGGCGGCGCGGGCCCGCAGGGCGTGCCGTTCCTCGTCGGCGGCGTGCTCGTCGTGCATGGCGGGGTTCGGCGGTACGAGGAAGACTCCCGCGTCGTCGCCGGATTCGGGACTGGGGACGGGCGCGAGCAGGGCGGCGGCCGTGCCGACCGCGACGGCGGAGCGAGGCAGCAGTGCGGCCGAGCCCAGCACCTCGCGGGCGCGGGCGTACGAGACGGGGTCGGTGATCACGACGCCGTCGACCAGTTCGGGGCGCGCGGCGAGGACGGCGGCGTGGTCGGCGGGGTCGACGGACTGGGCGAGGTAGCGCCAGCCGGGTAGGGCCGGGATGCCGTGTTCGCCGAGGTACTCGACGGTGGCGAGCACGTCGGGGCCGGGCGGCAGCAGCCCGCCGTCGCCGAGGGCCCCGAGGATGCGGGCGTCGTCGGCCGCGGCGGTCCGCAGGTCGAAGAGGTTGCGCTCGGCGGAGGCGATGGACTGTTCGAGCATGCGCCGCAGGTCATCGGCGTACCGGTCGAACTCGGTGACGGTGAGGGGACCGTGGGGGGCGGCGACCGGGTCGGCGACGAGCCCGAAGGCGGCCCCGGGGGCGTGGGCGCCGGGCGTCTCCGGGCCCGGGGCGCCGGGGTGGCCCGGCCGAACCGCGCTGTCGTGGGCGGAGCCGGCGCCGTCGGTGTCGGCGCCGTCGGTGTCGGCGCCGTCGGCGTCATGGGCCTCGGGTGTGGCGGGCCCGGTGGAGCCGGGGGCGGTCGGGTACTGCGCGGGGACCTGCGGGCCCGGGGGGCCGCCGGTGGTCGTCCTGCCGCTCGCGCCGTCGCCCGCGCGCTGGCCCGGCACGGAGGAACCCGTGCTCGGGAGGCTCAGGAGTTCGGCGAGGCGTTCGTCGGAGGCGAGGGATTCGGCGGCGCGGCGTTCCGCGTCGTAGGCGTTCTCGGCGGCTTCGGCCGCGTCCGTGGCGCGGGCGGCCGCGAGTTCGGCGCGGGCCTCGGCGGCGGCGGCCTCGCGGGCGCGGTCGGCCGCCGTGCGGGCGGCCTCGCGGGCCGCGTCCCAGGCGGCGACCGTGGTCTTCTCGGCGTCGCTGGCGGCCAGGGCGGCGCGGGCCGGGTCGGCGTCGGGGGCCGAGTCGTCCAGCCATCCGGCCCGTACCGCCTCAGCGGTCTCCTGCTCGACCTCGGCGAGGCGCTGGCGCAGGTGTCCGGCCTCGCTGCGGGCGCGCTGGGCATCGGTCGCGGCGGCGGTGGCGTCCCGGTGGGCGGTCTCGCCGGCCTCCTGGAGAGCCGCGGAGCGTTCCTCCTCCTCCGCCGCGTGGCGCTCACCCTCCGCGGCGGCGGCGGCGAGGGCCCGTACGAGATCGGCGGCGGCCTTGGCGCGGGCGGCCAGGGCCGGGGCCGCGTCCCGCTCGGCCTCGCGGATCGCCGCCGCCACGCGCGTGGAGCGGTCGCCGGCGGCGCGGTGCCGCAGGACGGCCTCAGTGGCCTGCCAGGCGGAGTGGAGCGTGCGGGCCTCGGTGAGCTCACGCCGCTGGGACGCGGCGCCCTTCTCCGCGACGGCCAGGGCCAGGGAGGCGTGGCGGTAGGCGAGTTCGGCGGCGATGAGGGAGCCGCGGCCGCGCGCGGCCTCCGCCTCGGAGACGGCGTGGGCGGCCGAGGTGACCTGCTGGGCGAGTTCGGCGGCACGGCCGCGTTCCTCGGAGGCCCGGACGGACAGCTTGCGTGCGAGCGTGCGGGTGCGGCGCTCGGCGGCGGCATGGACCTCACGCGCGCGTGTACGGGTCTCGGCGGCCTCGACGATGCGGCCGAGGAGATCGACGGAGCCCGCGGTGAAGTCGCGTTCGGCGGTGAGTTCGGCGCGCCGGCCGAGTTTGTTGCCGAAGCCGCTGACCAGGTCGGCGAGGCCGTCGGTGTCGCGGGTGTCGGTGACCGCCCGCAGGAGCAGGTCGGTGAAGTCGGAGTCCTTCTTGACCGCGAAGAGGCCGGCGGCCTCGCCCTCGTCGGCGTTCATCTCCCGCTGGTAGCGGAAGAGTTCGGGGTCGAGACCCAGTTCGCCGAGGTGCTCGTTCCAGCGGTCGTGGATCTCCTCCCAGTACACCTCCAGGTGGGGGTAGACCCTGCCCGCCTCGGTGAGGGCGTCCCGGAAGCCCTTCATGGTGCGGCGGCGGCCGCGTGCGCCGGAGGCGCCCTCGACGGACGGACGTACGGAGGTCGACTCGGCGACCGGCAGCGAGTCCAGGCTCATGCCGGGCCCGGGGCGGAACGAATACCACGCCTCGGCGAACTTCCGGGGGTCGTTGGAGACCTGGCGACCGCGCCATTCACTGGCCTTGCCGACGACGACGAGTTCGCCGGTGAGGGTGTGCTGCCATTCCAGGGCGACGTGACCGCAGTCGTCGGCGAGCAGGAACTTGCGCAGGACGCCGGAGCTGGCGCCGCCGAGGGTGTTGCGGTGGCCGGGGAGCATGACCGAGAAGATCAGCTTGAGGAGGACGGACTTGCCGCCGCCGTTCTCCAGGAAGAGGACGCCCGCGGGGGCGGGGCGGCGCGGCGGGCCGACCGGCTCCTCCTCGAAGAACTCCGCCTGGGTGGGGGCGGGCTGTGGCACGGGGGCGCCGACTCCGCGCAGGTCCAGGACGGTGTCGGCGTAACGCGCACCGGCGGGACCGATGGAGTAGAGGCGGACCCGGGACAACTCGTACATGGCGGCGGACTCTCGTCGACTGGTTCGGTGGTGAGGCGGTCGTGGCTGGGCGGTCGTGATGTGGGTCGTGACGACGCGGTCAGGCGTGGAAGGGCAGGCCGGCGTCGGCGGCGAGCTCCAGGTCGTCACCCTCGGGCGGCGGCACCAGGCTGGCGGAGCCGTCGCTGACGGGGACGATGCCGAGGTCGAGAAGCTCGGCCATGGCGGCGCTGCCGGCCATGTCGCGGACCTGGAGCTGGTAGCGGGCGGTGGTGCGGTAGGCGCCCCCCGCGTCGTCGCCGGTGCGCTGGAGGAAGCCGGAGTCGGTGAGGAAGGCGACGGCCTTGCCGACGATGCCGGTGGTGGAGCCGGCGAGACGGCGGGCGTCCTTGGTGGCGCCGGTGGCGCTGCGACGGGCGTAGATCCGCCAGGCGGCCTCCAGGCCGGGGGCGTCGGAGGCGGGGTCGGTGTTCACGCCCTGCTCCTCGGCGCGCTCTTCGAGGCGGCGGCAGGCCTGTCGTACGAAGGCGTCGACGCCGTTGACGGTGAGGCGGCCGATGTAGCCGTCGTCGGCGAGGTCCTCGGGGCGCGGGAACGCCATGGCGGCGACGGCGAGGTGGGCGAGGCCATGGAGGAAGCGGTCGGCGGAGTCGGTCGAAGCGCGACGGGCGTAGTCGCCCATGCGGACGGCGAAGACGGAGTCCTCGCCCGCGGTGACGACCATGCCGGCGCGCGGGGAGACCTCCAGGACGATGAGTCCGAGGCCGGTGGCGACGGCGTCGGCGAGGCGCGCGAAGGCGGGGTCCTCGCGGTAGCGCCGGAGCAGTTCGGCGTACTCGGCGTCGCGGGCGGGCAGCAGCTTGGGCTGGAGCCCGAAGGAGACCAGCCGGGCGGCGTCGGCGGCGTCCGCCGGGGTGACGGCCGCGGAAGCGGCGGTCTGCGGGGGCTCCGGCTCGCTCCACGCGTCGGCGTGCTCTGCGTGGTGTTCGCTCACGGCTGGGGCTCCTCGGTACGGGTGGTCGGTGTTGCGTCGGGTCGGGGCAGCGGCAGGCGTACGGGCGTGACGCTCACGGCGGGCCGGCGGACCGGTGCCGGAGCGGGCGCCTCGTCCGTCAGCCGGATGGCCCGCACAGAGGGAGCGGGGCTCCGCCGAACGGGCTCGGCGACGGGCACGGCGCCCACGCGCGCCCGGCGCGGGGCCGTAGCCGTAGCCGTAGCCGTTGCGGGATCGTGAGCGGGCGGCTCGTCGGCACCGGACCGCGGGGCCGGACCTGCGGGCGACTCGTCGGCACCGGACCGCGGGGCCGGACCTGCGGGCGACTCGTCCGACGCCGACTGCGAGGCCGGATCCGGAGCGTCGTTCCCCTCCCGGCCTGGAGCCTGGTTCCCCTCCCGGCCCGGAGCCTCGTTCCCGTCCCGGCCTGGAGTCTGGTTCCCCTCCAGCTCCGGAGCCGGTCCACGGCTCGCGGCCGGCCCGGCATCCGTCGTCGCGGTCCGGTCCAGGGCGGTGGCCGGGGACTCGTCCGAGGTCAGGGGCCCGGGCTTGGGCGACGCGGGGGTCGCGGCGGGACCCGTGGCTGTCGCCGTGCGCTGCGCGGCAGGCGACGACAGCGGCCCGTCGTGCATCGGCGCGGGGCCGTTCATGATGCCTCCGTGCGGTCCGCCGCCATGCCCGCCGCGTCCAGCAGAGCCGTACCCACTATCAGGTCCGCGCCGCCGAACTCCGGGTCGTCGAGGGGGGTGCCGTCGTCGACGGCGAACAGCAGGCGCTCCTCGCCCTGGCGGTAGGCCGTGCCGACCGGAGGGCTGGCGGCGTGCACGGCGAGGAGGGCGACCAGGTACGGGAGGTCCGGGTCGCGGCGGCGGGCGTCGGCGAGGAGACCGGAGAGGCGGCGCGGGGCGTCGTGTTCCAGGTCGAGCAGTTCCATCGCGCTCGCCAGCTGCTCCTCGCTGAACCGGCTGTCGTCGGGGGTGGCGATCAGGTCCGGCTCGGGCATCTCGGCGCCGAGGTGTTCCCGCTCGACGGGCGGGGTGAGCAGCATGTCGACGAGGTCGCCGACGCGCACGGACACGGGCGTGCGCAGTCCGGTGCCCTTGGCGAAGAAGGCGTCGGTGACCTTGGTCGCCTGTTCGACGGGGAGCGGCAGGAGCGGCGCGACGAGCTGGCCGTACAGGTCTATGCCGGTGTACGACGTGGGCGCGGCGAAGGCCTGCCGGTCCTGCTCGGCGCGGAACAGCGGCCCGGCCTCCAGGAGGCGGGACTGGAGCTGGGTGTGCCGGCGGATGCAGTCCTTGACGATGTCGACGAGTTCGGCGGCGCGGCGCTTGTGTTCTTGGTCCTCGGCCTCGTCACGGGCCTTGCGGATGTTGGTGAGGATCGCGTTCTCGTGGCGGTAGCGGTCGGCGACGTGGTCGAGCGCCTCGGCGATCATGTCGGGGACGGCGCTGAGCCAGTCGACGGCGCGGACGTTGCGCCGGGTCGCCTCCAGGGTCTTGCGGAGGGTCTCGGCGTACTGCACGGTGCGGTAGCGCGCCTGCTCGGCGGCGAGCTGTGCGTCGGCGAGCCGGCCCCGGCTGATCAGGACCTCCAGCTTCACCTCGGCGGCGATCTGGGCGCTGGTGACGTCGGTGTCGAGGGCGCCGACGAGGACGTTGACCGCTTCGTCGGTCGTACGGAGGTAGACGCTGCCGCCGGGGCCGGGGACCTCTTCGAGGAGTTTGAAGTCGTAGTCACGCCGGGTGTAGACGCCGTCGGCGCCGAACGTGCCGTACACGGCGCGGAAGCCGCGGTCGACGCTGCCGACGTTGATCAGGTTCTCCAGGACCCACCGGGCGACGCGCTCGTGCTCGGCGGCGGGGCGGGTGGGGGCCTGGGCGGCGACGCGGGGCAGGAGCCGGGCGACGATCTGTTCGTGATCGGCGCCGGTGTCGAAGTCCATGTTGAGCGTGACGAGGTCGATGGCGGCGAGGGCCACCTCGGCCATGGCGTAGACCGAGTACTCGCCGGCCAGGTTCGCCTTGCGCGCGTCCAGGTCGTGCAGCGGGGCGGTGCACGCGAGCGCGCGGAGGCGCCGCGCGAGCCCTTCGTCGGCGGCCGGGCCCGGCGCGGGCCGCGGCGCCGCACTGAGCTGGGGCGGAGCGAGGTCCGTCGAGACAGGCGAAGTCACGGTGCACAGATTAGGTCCTCGCACTGACAACGGTCGAAACGGCGCAGATGCGACCGCCTCCGCCCCGGTCCCCGGCTGCTCTCCGGTGCGCCGCGACGGGCCGCTCAGGCGTCGGTGACCGCCGGGTCGTCGACCGCCTTCGCGTAGACCTCGACGATCCGGGTGCGGGAGTCGTCGAGGTAGCGGGCGAGGAGCCGCTCCGCCGTGGCGCGTTCTCCGGCGAGCAGGGCGTCCAGAATCTCCCGGTTTCGTACGAGATAGGGTTGATGCAGTCCGCGCGCGTCGTCCACGACGTGGAAGGCCAGGCGGAGTTCGGCGAGCACGCCGCGCATCAGTTCGTCGGTGCGTGCGCTGCCCGCCATCGCGACCAGTTCGCGATGGAAGTGGATGTTGGCCGTGGAGACGCCCGTCCAGTCCGCCGCACGGGCCGCCTTCTCGCCCTCCTCGACGGCGCCCACCAGGCCGTCGAGGTCGAACGGCGGCTCGCCGAGGCTCCGCACGACCGCGCATTCGACAAGGCGCCGGGTGCGGTAGATGTCGGCGACGTCCTCGACGGCGAGCACTCGGACGAAGACGCCCCGGTTGAGCTCGTGGACGAGCAGCCGTTCGTGGGTGAGCAGCCGGAACGCCTCGCGCAGTGTGTTGCGGGACACACCGAGCGCACCGCCGATGCTGTCCTCCGACAGCCGGGTGCCGGGCGGGAAGAAGCCCTCGGCGATCCGGGTCCGCAGGATGTCCGCGACCCGTTCCGCCGTACTCGTCCTGCTCAACAAGGCTCGGTCGTCCGCGAGTTCGTCGATTCCGCTCACCGTGCTCCTTCCCTCCGTCGGCCGCGCCCGAGTCAGCGGAGTCCATCGTAGAAGCAAGAACGAGACAACACGCCTCTTGTCGGATCGTTGAACGATCCTCTACGTTATTCGACACCGCACGGTCCCTCAGTACGTCCTCAGGCACGCTCCTCCCCCTCTGCGAGGTGCAGATGAGCACGACACAGACCCAGCAGCAGACCCAGGGCGAACGGCCCGACGACACGGGCGCGTTCGCCTGGCTGCGGGCCCTCGGGCCACGCGGTCGGCGCGCCTTCGGCGGCGCTTTCGGCGGATACGCCCTGGATTCCTACGACTTCTTCACTCTGCCGCTGTCGATGGTGGCCATCGCCGCCTACTTCAGCCTCGACAAGGGCCAGACCGGCCTGCTGACCACGGTCACCCTCGTCGTCTCGGCGATCGGCGGCGCGCTCGCCGGCATCCTCGCCGACCGCATCGGGCGGGTGAAGGCGCTGATGATCACGGTCATCACCTACGCGCTCTTCACCGTGTTGTGCGGATTCGCGCCCAACTACGAGACGTTGCTCGTCTTCCGCGCCCTCCAGGGCCTCGGCTTCGGCGGCGAATGGGCGGTCGGTGCGATCCTGGTCGCCGAGTACGCCTCCGCCAAGCACCGGGGCCGTACGCTCGGCGGCGTCCAGAGCGCCTGGGCGGCCGGCTGGGCGCTCGCCGTGATCGTCTACACGCTGGTCTTCCAGTTCGTCGACGCGGACACCGCCTGGCGGGTCATGTTCTGGACCGGCGCCCTGCCGGCGTTCCTGGTCGTCTACGTCCGGCGGAACGTCGAGGACGCCCCGCACGCCGCCGAGGTGCGGCGCGCGAGCACCGAACGCGGCTCGTTCACCGCCATCTTCAAGCCGTCGCTGCTGCGCACCACGCTCTTCGCGGTGCTGCTGTCGACCGGTGTGCAGGGTGGCTACTACACCCTGGCGACCTGGGTCCCGACCTTCCTGAAGACCGAACGCGGCCTCACCGTGGTCGGCACGGGCGGCTACCTGACCTTCCTGATCTCCGGCGCCTTCATCGGCTATCTGACCGGGGGTTACCTCACCGACCGGCTCGGCCGGAAGAAGAACATCGCCCTGTTCGCCGTTCTCTCCGCCCTCTGCATCGTCGCCTACACCAGCATCCCCTCCGGGGCGAACACGCTCATCCTCGTCCTCGGCTTCCCGCTCGGCTTCTGCATGTCGGCCATCTTCAGCGGCTTCGGCTCCTTCCTGGCGGAGCTGTACCCGACGGCGGTGCGGGGCACGGGCCAGGGCTTCACGTACAACACGGGGCGCGCGGTGGGCGCCGTCTTCCCCACCCTGGTGGGATTCCTCGCCGAAAGCTGGGGCGTCGGCGGCGCGCTGGTCTTCGGGGCCATCGGCTACGGACTCGCCGTCCTGGCGCTGCTCGGACTGCCGGAGACCCGCGGAAAGGAACTGGCATGAGCGCCACCGCGGTCGCCCATCCGCGCGCCGCACGCGCGCGTGCCCGGGCGGGAGCCACCGGCCCCACGGCCGGCTGGGCTCCGGGCCACACCCAGGCCAATCTGATCTCGGTCCCCGCTGACTGGGCGTACGACGTGCTGCTGTTCTGCACCCGCAATCCCCGTCCGTGCCCCGTCCTCGACGTCACCGACGCCGGTTCCTGGACCACGGAGCTGGCCCCCGGTGCCGATCTGCGGACGGACATCCCGTGCTACCGCGTCTGGGAGCACGGGCGACTTGTCGACGAACCGACCGAGGTGACGGCGTACTGGCGAAGCGACCTCGTGTCGTTCCTCATCGGCTGCAGCTTCACCTTCGAGGCGTCGCTCGCGGAGGCCGGTGTGCCCCTGCGCCATGTGGAACAGGGCCGGAACGTCGCCATGTACGTCACCGACCGCGCGTGCCGGCCCGCCGGGCGGCTGCACGGGCCGATGGTCGTCTCCATGCGCCCCGTCCCGGCGGGCCTCGTCGACACGGCCCGACGGATCAGCGGTCTGCTGCCCGCCGTCCACGGCGCCCCCGTGCACGCGGGCGATCCGGCGGCGCTGGGCATCCGGGACCTGGACCGCCCGGACTTCGGGGACGCCGTGGCGGCGGAGCCGGGGGACGTACCGGTCTTCTGGGCCTGCGGGGTGACCCCGCAGGCGGCCGTGACGGCCTCGCGACCGCCGTTCGCGATCACCCACGCGCCGGGCCGGATGTTCGTGACCGACGTACCGGACGCGCGGTACCGCGTCGCCGTCTGACCCGTACCACCCGCACGACCAGGGACGGAAGGAACCGACACCATGACCTGGGCCTCGATCGACCTCAACGCCGACCTCGGAGAGGGCTTCGGCCGCTGGACGCTGACCGACGACGACGCGCTGCTCTCGGTGGTCACCAGCGCCAATGTGGCATGCGGTTTCCACGCCGGGGACGCGGTCACCATGCGGCGCGTCTGCGAGCGGGCGGCGGCGCGCGGGGTACGGATCGGGGCCCAGGTGTCCTACCGCGATCTGGCCGGCTTCGGGCGGCGCTCGATGGACGTCCCGGCGGACGAGCTGGCGGCCGAGATCGCCTATCAGATCGGCGCCCTGGAGGTCTTCGCGCGGGCGGCCGGCTCACGGGTGTCGTACGTCAAGCCGCACGGCGCGCTCTACAACCGGGTGGTCCGTGACGAGGAGCAGGCGCGGGCGGTCGTCGAAGGGGTCCTGCTCGGGGGCGGCGACGAGCGGCTTCCGGTGCTCGGGCTGCCGGGGTCTCGGCTGCACGAGGCGGCCGGGAAGGCCGGGCTTCCGGTCGTCACGGAGGCCTTCGGGGACCGGGCCTACACGGCGGACGGCTCCCTGCTGCCACGGGGGCGGGAGGGAGCCGTCGTCACGGATCCGGCGGAGGTCGTGGAACGGTCGTTGTCCATGGCCCGGTTCGGGGTGGTGACCTCGCACTGCGGGCGGTCCGTCGCCGTCCGGGCCCGGTCGCTCTGTCTGCACGGGGACACCCCGGGCGCGGTGGGTCTCGCCCGGCGGGTCCGTGCCCAGCTGGAGGCGGCCGGCGTACGGGTGGAGGCGTTCGTATGAGAGCGCGCCGGGTGTTCCGGGTGGGCGAGCGGGCGCTCCTCGTCGAACTCGCGACCGGGGAGGCGACGGAGGCGTTCCACGCCGAGCTGCTGCGACGCCGGGCGGGCGGTGCGCTGCCCCCCGTACGGGAGATCGTGCCGGCGGCGCGGACGGTGCTGCTCGACGGGATCGACGCCCCGGACGTGCTGGCCCGGGAGCTGCGGGAGTGGACGATCCCGCCGCTCCACGCGCGCGTGGAGCGGGCGGTCGACGTGCGGGTCCGCTACGACGGTCCCGATCTGGCGGAGGTGGCCGCGCTGTGGGGCGTCTCCGTGGAGGCGGCCGTGCGGATCCACTCGGGCACCGGTTTCCGGGTGGCGTTCTGCGGTTTCGCGCCTGGGTTCGGCTATCTCACGGGCCTGGGCGGGGCGTACGAGGTGCCGCGCCGGGCGACTCCGCGCACCGCCGTCCCGGCGGGCTCGGTCGCGCTCGCGGGGCCGTACACGGGCGTGTACCCGCGCTCCTCCCCCGGTGGCTGGCAACTGATCGGCACCACGGACGTGGTCCTGTGGGACACCGCGCGGGAGCCCGCCGCGCTGCTCACGCCGGGCACGCGGGTCCGTTTCGTGGTGGACGGCCGATGACCGATCGTGCCTTCGCCGTCGTACGGGCAGGGGCGCTGACCACCGTGCAGGATCTCGGGCGCGCGGGCTACGCGCACCTCGGGGTGCCGCGCTCGGGGGCGCTGGATCCGGGGGCGGCGCGGCTCGTGAACCGGCTGGTCGGCAACCCGGAGGACGCGGCGGTGCTCGAGACCACCGTCAACGGGTGCGCGGTGCGGCCCCGGTGCGCGGTGACGGTCGCGGTGGGCGGCGCGCCGTGCCCGGTCAGGGTGGACGGCCGGCCGGTGGCCTGGGGTACTGCGGTACGGGTGGGGGCCGGGGCGCTCCTCGAGGTCGGCGCCGCGGTGCGCGGCCTGCGCGGCTACGTCGGCCTGGGCGGCGGCGTCGCCGTGGAGCCCGTCCTCGGCAGCCGCTCCACCGACCTGCTGTCCGGGCTCGGCCCGGCTCCGCTGGCGGACGGGGCGGTGCTGCCGCTGGGCGCGGAGCGGGCCGCGCGGGGTCCCGTCGACGTTCCGCCGTGGCCGGGCCCGCCGGACGAACTCGTGCTGCGGGTCCGGCTCGGACCGCGGCACGACTGGTTCTCCCCCGCGGCCCTGAAGACGTTCGCCACGCGCGCGTACCGGGTCTCCCCGTCGAGCAATCGCATCGGCCTGCGCACCGAGGGCCCGCCCCTGGAGCGGTCCGTGACCGGCGAGCTGCCGAGTGAGGGCATGGTTCTGGGTGCGGTCCAGGTGCCTCCGGACGGGCGCCCGGTGGTGTTCCTGGCCGATCATCCGACGACGGGCGGTTACCCGGTCGTGGCGGTGGTCCGGGAGGCCGATCTGGCCGCCGCGGCGCAGGCGGTGCCGGGAACGGTCGTGCGGTTCGTGCCGGTCGGCTGAGTCCCGGCGCTCCGGTCGCGTCTCAGCGTTCCACGGGTGCGCAGCCGCCTCCGGATCGCGGCTCGGGGGTGTGCCGGGCCGGGGGCCCGTATCCTCCGCCGCCCGGGGTGCGCACGACGAGGACGTCGCCCGGGCCCACGTCGACCGCGTCGACGCCGCCGAGGTGCTCGACGGTGCCGTCGGCGCGTTCGACCGTGTTCTCGCCGAGCGCGCCGGGCGCCCCGCCGGACATGCCGTAGGGCGGCACGCGGCGGTGGCCGGTCAGCAGGGCCACGGTCATCGGCTCCAGGAAGCGGATCCGGCGTTCGACGCCGTCGCCGCCCCGCCATCGTCCGGCCCCGCCGCTGCCGCCGCGTACCGCGAAGGAGTCCACGCGTACCGGGTAGCGCCATTCCAGGATCTCGGGGTCGGTGAGCCGGGAGTTGGTCATATGGGTCTGGACGGCGTCGGCGCCGTCGAACCCCTCGCCCGCTCCGGAGCCGCTCGCCACCGTCTCGTAGTACTGCACGCGCGCGTTGCCGAAGGTCACGTTGTTCATCGTCCCCGAGCCCTCGGCCTGGACGCCGAGGGCCGCGTACAGAGCGCCGGTGATCGCCTGGGAGGTCTCGACGTTGCCCGCGACGGTCGCGGCGGGGTGGGTGGGCGCGAGCATCGAGCCGGGCGGGACGCTGATCTCCAGGGGCTCCAGGCAGCCGCTGTTGAGCGGGATGTCGTCGTCGACGAGGGTCCGGAAGACGTACAGGACGGCGGCCATGACCACGGAGGTGGGCGCGTTGGCGTTGCCGGGCCGCTGCGGCGAGGTGCCGGTGAAGTCGAGGACGGCGGAGCGCCGTTCGCGGTCGACGCGCACGGCGACCTGGATGATCGCGCCGCTGTCCGTCTCGTAGCGGTACGAGCCGTCGCGCAGCCCCGCGACGATCCGCCGGACGGACTCCTCGGCGTTGGCGCGTACGTGCCGCATGTACGCGTGGACGACGTCGAGGCCGAACTGGTCGACCGTCTTGCGCAGTTCCTCGATGCCCTTCTCGTTGGCGGCGATCTGGGCGCGCAGGTCGGCGAGGTTGGTGTCCGGGTCGCGCGAGGGGTACCGCGCGCCGGTCAGCAGCGCCCGTGTCTCCGCCTCCCGCAGCCGTCCGTCCCGTACGAGAAGCCAGTTGTCGAAGAGGACGCCCTCCTCGTGGACGGTCCGGCTGAACGCGGGCATCGAGCCGGGGGTGATGCCGCCGATCTCGGCGTGGTGTCCGCGCGAGGCGACCAGGAAGCGGAGTTCGGCTCCCGTGTCGTCGAAGACCGGTGTCACCACCGTGATGTCCGGGAGGTGGGTGCCGCCGTGGTAGGGGTCGTTGATCGCGTAGACGTCACCGGGTCGCAGCGAGTCGCCGCGCCTGCGCAGCACCTCCTTGATGGACTCGCCCATCGAGCCCAGGTGGACGGGGATGTGGGGCGCGTTGGCGATGAGGTTGCCCTCGGCGTCGAAGAGCGCGCAGGAGAAGTCGAGGCGCTCCTTGATGTTGACGGAGTGGGCGGTGTTCTCCAGGCGTACGCCCATCTGCTCGGCGATCGCCATGAAGAGGCTGTTGAAGACCTCCAGGAGGACGGGGTCGACCTCCGTGCCGACGGCGACCCGCCCGGGCCGGGGCAGCACGCGCGCGAGGACGAGGTGTCCGCCGTCCGCGGCGGTCGCCTGCCAGCCCGCGTCGACGACGGTGGTGGCGTCGGCCTCGGCCAGGATCGCGGGGCCGGTGACGGTGTCGCCGGGGCGCAGGTCCTCCCTTCGGTACAGCGGCGTGTCCGCGGCGCTGCCGCCGCTGTACATCCGAACCGTCGCCCGGGCCGCAGGTTCTTTCGTGCGATCCCCCGCGTCGACGACCACCGGGCCATGGGGCCCGGTGAGGCCCACGGCCTCCACCGAGACCGCCTCGACGACCAGGGGCCTGTCCATGGTGAAGGCGTACCGCGCGCGGTGGGTGGCGGTGAACGCGGCGGTCATCTCCGCCGGGGAGGCGAGGTCGACCGGGAGGCTCGCGTCCGTGCCGGCGTAACGCAGCAGTACGCGCGCGTGGGTGGTGACGGCGGAGTCCGCGAGACCGTCCGCGCGCAGCTCCGCCCGGGTCGTGTCGGCGAGTTCGGCGCAGAGGGCACGCACGCGCGCGTGCGTCTCCGGTCCGTCGAGCTCCGCCTCGACGGAGCGTTCGCGCATGGCGGTGGCGTCGGCGAGGCCGATGCCGTACGCGGAGAGGACACCGGCCAGCGGCGGTACGAGGACGGTGTCGATTCCCAGGGCGTCGGCGACGGCGCAGGCGTGCTGGCCGCCGGCGCCGCCGAAGCTGGTGAGGGCGTAACGGGTGACGTCGTGCCCGCGCTGGACGGAGATCTTCTTGACCGCGTTGGCCATGTTGAGGACCGCGATCTCCAGGAAGCCGGCGGCGACCTGCTCGGGGGTGCGGCCGCCGCCGACCCGCTGGGCGAGGGCCGTGAACCGCTCCCGTACGACGGCGGTGTCGAGCGGCTGGTCGCCGGTCTCGCCGAAGACGGCGGGGAAGTGGGCGGGCTGGACACGGCCGAGCATGACGTTGGCGTCGGTGACGGTCAGGGGGCCGCCGCGGCGGTAGCAGGCGGGCCCGGGGGCGGCGCCCGCTGAGTCGGGGCCGACGCGGTAGCGCCGTCCGTCGTAGTGGAGGACGGAACCGCCGCCGGCGGCGACGGTGTGGATGCTCATCATCGGAGCACGCATCCGCACGCCCGCGACCTGTGTACCGAGTTCACGCTCGAACTCGCCCGCGTAGTGCGACACATCGGTGGAGGTGCCGCCCATGTCGAAGCCGATGACCCGGTCGAAGCCCGCCTGCCCGGACGTGCGGGCCATGCCGACGACCCCGCCGGCCGGACCGGACAGGACGGCGTCCTTGCCGCGGAAGTGGGCGGCTTCGCGCAGGCCACCGTTGGACTGCATGAACATCAGCCGGACACCGGCGAGTTCGCGTGCCACCTCGTCGACGTAGCGGCGCAGGATCGGGGAGAGGTAGGCGTCGACGACGGTGGTGTCCCCCCGAGGCACGAGTTTGACGAGTGGACTGACCTCGTGGGAGCAGCTGATCTGAGTGAAGCCGAGCACTCGGGCGATGCCGGCGATCCGGGCCTCGTGGGCGGGGTGGCGGTAGCCGTGCATGAGGACGACGGCGACGGAGCGGTATCCGTCGCGGTGGGCGGCCTTCAGCGCCTCGGTGACGGCGTCCTCGTCGAGCGGTCTCACCACGTGCCCGTGGGCGTCCACGCGCTCGGGTACCTCGACGACCCGTTCGTGGACGGCCTCGGGAAGCACGATGTGGCGGTCGAAGAGCCGGGGCCGGTTCTGGTAGGCGATGCGCAGGGCGTCGCGGAAGCCCTCCGTGACGACGAGGACGGTCGGCTCGCCGCGGCGTTCCAGAAGGGCGTTGGTGGCGACGGTGGTACCCATCTTGACGACGTCGATCTCGTCGGCGGGGACGGGGTCGTCGGGGCCGAGTCCGAGGAGGAGCCGGATTCCGGCGACGGCCGCGTCCCGGGGACGGGAGGGGTCGTGGGAGAGGAGCTTGCGGGTGACGAGCCGGCCGTCGGGCCGCCGGCCCACGACGTCGGTGAAGGTGCCGCCACGGTCGATCCAGAACTCCCAGCGCCCGCTCATTTCCCCATTGTGGCCGTCGCGCCCTCCAGGGACACCGCCGCGATGGCGGCGGCCAGGGCCTGTTCGGCACGGCGGTCGAGGAGGGCGTCGGTGCCCGCCGCCCAGTGCCGCAGCTCGATTCCGGCCAGCTGGAGGAGTTGGGGCAGCAGGTCGTGGCAGCGGCGGGCGACCCAGCCGGTGCCGGCCGTGGCCAGCCAGAGCAGGGCGTCCGCGCGGCTGGGCGGCCGCTGATCGGGCTCGGGCGAGGGCGGCGCGCCCTGGGCGAGACCCTGGGCGGCGAGGAGCGCGTGGAAACCCGCGGCGATCGCGCGGTGACCGCGCTCGCCCGGGTGCAGCCGGTCGGCGCTCCACAGGCTGCGGTCGTCGGTCCACGCGAGGTCGGCGAGGTGCAGATGGACCGCGCCGTAACGGGCGGACACGGCGTGGACGAGGGTGTTGACGGCCTTCTGGCGGCGCGCCAGGGGGCGGGCGAGCGGCGCGGGGAGGCCGAGCATCCGGCCGGGGTCGGGCAGACAGGCCGTGAGGAGTACGGCTCCGAGTCCGGCGAGGTCCCCGCAGACACGGTCGAGGCGCCGGGCGAATCGCTCGATGTCGAAGGTGCGGCGCAGGGTGTCGTTGACGCCGACGACGACGGACGCGAGATCGGGCCGGAAGGCCGTCGCCGCAGCGGCCTGCTCCTCGGCCACGTCCCGGCTCTGCGCCCCGCTGACGGCGAAGTTCCGGAAGTCGACGTGCTGGGCGGGCCCCCCGAGCCCGGCCGCGAGCAGCGCGGCCCAGCCGCGCCAGGCTCCGTCGACCCGGTCGCCGACCCCCTCGGAGAGGGAGTCCCCGAGGGCGGCGAAGCGGAGCGGCCCGCGGGAAGGGAACGGGGGCGGGGGCGGGACCACGCGCGCGTGGGCGGGGGCGGCGGTCGCGGCACCCGCACGCCGAGGAGCGGGAAGCCTCGGCGCCGGTACCGGGTGAGCACCGATGGGTACGGCGACGGCCGCGGCGACGGGCCGCGCGACGACGTGTGCTCGGGTGGCGGGGCGGTCGGCCTGCTGCCGGTCGACGGTCGGCCGTCGGCATGCCGGCGCAGAGGCGACAGGGGTGGCGGCCGACGGGGCGAGGGGGACCCCGTCGACGGCGGACTGGTCGGCGGTCGGCCGCCTGGGAGCCGGGACGGAGAGAGCGGGCTCGACGGCGGACTGGTCGGCTGCCGACCGCCCGGACACCGGCACGGAGACAGCGGGCTCGACGGCGGACTGGCCGGCGGCCGACCGCCCGGACACCGGCACGGAGGCGACGGAGGCGACAGGATCGGTGGGAGCGTCGGCCGGCGGTGAGGGCGGCGGGGCGGGCCGGCGACTGTCGCCTGGGACAGCCGGGGTCGACGGAGCCGAGGTCGTCACGGGCGCACCCCTCTCGTCGGGAAGCGGAGCGTGGCCGGGGCCGCGTCGTGGGCCTGGAGGAAGGCGGCGACCGAGCGGTTCCAGCCGAAGAGTTCGGCACGCGCGCGTGCCGCGGCCCGGCGCTCGGGCTCGGGTCGGTTGAGCAGATCCAGGACGGCCCTGGCGAAGGCGGCCGGGTCGTCCGGGGCGCAGGCGCCCGCGTCGCCGAGGACCTCGGGCAGGGCGGAGGAGGCGCTGGCGACGACAGGAGTGCCGCAGGCCAGGGCCTCCAGCGCCGAGAGGCCGAAGGTTTCCGCCGGCCCCGGCGCCAGGCACACGTCGGCGGCGGCCTGGAGGTCGGCGAGGGCCTCGCGGTCAGCGACATGCCCGAGGAACCGCACCGGCAGCCGTTCCTCCCGTGCCCGTCGCTCCAGCGCGCCCCGCAGAGGCCCGTCACCCGCCACGACCAGCGCCGCCCGGATCCCACGGCCGCGTAGCTCGGCGAGGGCGTCGAGGGCGGTCCCGGGCCGCTTCTCCACCGAGAGCCGCGAGCACAGCAGGAGCAGGACCCGCTCGCCGTCCACGTGTTTGGCCCGCAGCACGGTGCTGCGCCGGCCCGGGCGGCAGCGCCGCAGGTCCACGCCGAGCGGCGCCCGGACGACGTTGCGGGCCCCGATCCGTACGAACTCCCTCTCCGCCCATTCCGTGGTGCACACGATCCGCGAGTACGCCCACGCGCTGCGGCGATTGAGACGGTCCGCCGCGCGCGTGGCGGCCGCCTCCGGCACGCCCCAGGTGCGCAGCACGCCGTCCGCGGTCTCGTGGGAGACCATCACCGACGGCACCCTGGATCGCCGGGCCCACTCTCCCGTCCAGCGCAGGGTCGTTCGGTCCGAGACCTCCAGCCGGTCGGGGGCGAGCGTGTCCAGGATCCGGCGCAGCCGGCGCCGGTCGGCGAGCACGCGGTAGCCGCCCGTGCCGGGAAGAACGGGACCGGGGAGGGTGATGATCCGGCCCTGCTCGGTGACGTGGTCGCTCGCGACGTCGCCGGGGACGATGAGGACGGGCTCGTGCCCGGCGGCGAGGTAGCCCCGGCCGAGCTGTTCGAGGGCGGTTCGCAGTCCGCCCGAGGTGGGCGTGACGAAGTTGGCGAGCCGGACGATACGCAGCGGCCGCCCCACGCGGCCGCCCGCCGGGGCGGCGTCCGTCACGGCGGGGCTCGTCGCCCGGGTGCGGGCGAGCCCGCTGTCGGCCGCACCTCCGATGCCGAGGCCGGCGGCCGTGACCGTGTCGACCGCGCCCATGGCCGTAACGTGTGCAGGTGCCGGAACGACGGACGTTCCGGCCACGCCCGTGCCACCCCTGGCAGCGCCCGGCGCAGGTGTCTCCCCGCGATCCGCGTGCCGACCGGCAGCCGGGCCGCTTCCGGTCACCTCCGGCGCGGGCGTCGCCGCATGGTCCACTCGCCGTCCGACGGCCGTGCCGTGGTACCCGTTCATGCCGCCACCGCCGTCCGCTCGTGCAGGACCTCCAGGTAATGGCCGATCAGTTCGTCACCGACGGCCTCCCAGGTGCGGCCCTCGACCGTGGCGCGGCCCGCCAGGCCGTAGGCGGCGCGGAGGGCCGGTGCGGCGGCGAGGGAGGCGATCGCGTCGCGTATCGCGGTGGCGTCGCCCGGTGGGACGAGAAGGCCGGTCCGTCGGTGGTCCACGAGGTCCAGGGGCCCGCCGGCGGCCGGGGCGACGACGGGGACGCCGCCGGCCATCGCCTCCTGGACGGTCTGGCAGAAGGTCTCGTACGGCCCGGTGTGCGCGAACACGTCGAGCGAGGCGAAGATCCTGGCCAGATCGGAGCCGGTACGGCGGCCGAGGAACACCGCGCCGGGCAGCGCGGCCCGCAGGCCCGGCTCGCTGGGTCCGTCGCCCACGACCACCACCCGTACGCCCGGCAGTGCGCACACCCCGGAGAGCAGTTCGACCCGCTTCTCGGGGGCGAGCCGCCCGATGTAGCCGACGATCAGTTCGCCGCCGGGGGCGAGTTCGCGGCGCAGCGCCTCGTCGCGCAGCGCGGGCCGGAAGCGGTCGGTGTCGACGCCCCGCCGCCACAGCCGTACGCGTCCGACGCCATGGTTCTCCAGGTCGCGGACGGCGGCGGTGGACGGCGCGAGGGTACGGGCGGCGGCGCCGTGGACGGCCCGCAGACGACGCCAGGCCGCGCCTTCGCCCGCGCCCATGTACGTGCGGGCGTAACCGGCGAGGTCGGTCTGGTAGACGGCGACGGCGGGCAGGCCGAGCCGGGTCGCGGCGCTCATGCCGCGCACTCCGAGCACGAACGGGCTCGCCAGATGCACGATCTCGGCCCGGTGCGCGGCGATCGCACCGGCCACCCGGCGGCTGGGCAGGGCGACGCGCACCTGGGGATAGCCGGGCAGTGGCAGGGACGGAACGCGGACCACCGGGCACGGCATGTCGCCGACCGGCGCGGAGGCCACTCCGAGGGCCGCCGCACCGGACGCACCGGCTCCGGGCGCGTCGGTCGCCCCGGACGCACCGGGCACGGCGGGGGCTATGACGAGCGGGTCATGACCGCGCCGGACGAGATGGCGAGCGGTCTGCTGGGCGCAGTGCGCCACTCCATTGACATCGGGAGGGAAGGATTCGCTGACGATGACGACACGCATACCCGTGTTGTCGTCCCGCCCGGCGTGGCCCCGCCAACGTGGATCTGGACGGGCGGGGAACGTCCCATGAGCGTTTGCCCCGGCGTCCCGCCCCGGGGCGGCCGGCGTCCGTGGCCCGAGGTGTCCAGCATCCGTGCTCCGGGGCGGCCGATGTCCGCGCCTCGATGTGTCCAGCGTCCGTGACCGGCATGTCCAGCGTCCGCGTCCCGGAGCGGCCGGTGCCCCATCCCGGTCTCACATCCGTGACCCGGAGCGGCCGGTGCCCCATCCCGGTCTCACATCCGTGACCCGGCATGTCCAGCGTCCGTGTCCCGGAGCGGCCGGTGCCCCATCCCGGTCTCACATCCGTGTCCCGGAGCGGCCGCTGACCGGCCCCCGGAGCGGCCGTTGTCCGCCCCCCAGCTGCCGGCGTGTCCGTCCCCCGGGGCGGGGCCACATCGGCGGGTCTCCCGCCGCAGGCCGCGCCGCCCCGGGGGCGGTGGCGTCAGACCTGCAGGTCCGGCCCTATGCGGTTGCGTACGGCCGTCTGGACCTCGGCCTCCTCGGCCGGGTCGGCGGCCAGGCGCCGCAACCGCTCAGCCACCCGTACGTCGCCGGTCTCGGCGTGCAGCGCCGCGATCTCGCGCGTGGTCTCCTCGCAGTCCCAGAGGCATTCCACGGCGAAGCCGGTCGGATAGGTCGGGTCGGTGGCCGCGAGGGCGCGGGCCGTGCGGCCGCGCAGCTGGGAGGAGGCGGTCTCTCGGTAGACGTGGCGCAGGACGGGGGCCGCGCAGGCGATGCCGAGGCGTCCGGCGCCGTCGACGAGGGTGTAGAGGGCGGTGGCGTCGGGGCCCTCGGCCCGGACGGTCTCGCGCAGGGCGCCGAGGACGAGGGGGGCGTCCTGGGCACCGCCTCGGCCGGCGAGGACACCGGCGGCCGCGGCGCCGAGCGCGTCGGGCCGGTGGACCCAGCCGCGGGCGCGGTCCACGGCGGCGGGGCCGCACATCCGCTCGAAGGCCGAGACGGCGGCTTCGGAGACGGTACGGGAGCCACCGCCCGCGGCGGCCTCGATGAGGTCGAGGACGGCGGGGTCCATGGCCTCGGCGAGGTAGTGCAGCGCGGCGCAGCGCGCCCCGTCGGGGCCGCTGCGGGCGGCCTCGACGATGGCCGGCCGGTCCTCGGGTCCGGCGACGGCGGTCAGGCAGCGGGCGGCCGGTCCGTGCAGGACGGTGCCACGCTCCAGGCCCTCCTGGGCCCAGTCGAAGACCGCCTGGACGCTCCAGCCGGGTCGCGGCCCGCTCGGACGCATCTGGCGCTGCCAGCGGTCGAAGGAGCCCTGTTCCTGGGCGGCCCTGATCCGGCTGCCGACGGCGTCGCGCAGGTCCTCCGCCCACAGCCGCCACGGCCGGGGCTCGAAGGCGTCCCGTACGGTGCTCGCCAGTTCCGCGTCGCCCTCCGGGGTGGCCGGGAAGCGGGCGAGCACCGGCACGGCGAGCGAACGCAGGCCGGCGTCGTCGTCGCGCAGGGCGAGCTCGTCGAGCGCCCACGCCCAGTTGGCGCCGGTCGCGGCGTACCGCCGGAGCAGGACGAGGGCGTCCTGGCGACCGTACGAGGCGAGGTGTCCGAGGACGGCGAGCGCGAGGCCGGTCCTGTTCTCCTCGGTGTCGAAGTGGTCCTCGGCGCCGAAGAGGTGGCTCTCGATCTCCTCGAGCCCGCCGTGCAGGTCGAGGTACAGGCGTGCGTAGTAGAGGGAACGGTTCTCGACCTGCCAGTCGTGGCGGGGGTCGTGGAGAACACAGTGGTTCAGGGCCGCGAGGGCCTCGGCGCGCGGTGCGGCGAGCGCGTGCAGGGTGCCGTCGCCGCGGCCCCTCTGCAGCAGGCCGAGCAGCGTGCCGCTCGGCGCTATGACTGGATCGAACATGGAGGATGCCTCACATCAAGCTGTCGACGAACCCGGGGAGACCGGGTACTGGTGATCGCCTAGGCCGCGCAGCAACATGGAGGGCCGCCCGTCGTCCTTCGCTTGGTGTTGACCATCTTCCTCTGCCTCTCGTCGGTGGCCCCTTGCGGGCCCGACGTCATGATGACCCAGCCATTTCGCCACCGCGACCACATTTACGACACCGCTCTCACCTGGGGTTCAGCGCCCGTTGCCCGCCGCTTCACAAGGCGCCGAACAGTTCCAGGAGTTCTGCCTTCCCAAACATCCGCGCGGTATCCACCGCGGACGGAGTCCCTGCTTCCGGATTTGCCCCGCCGGCGAGCAGCGCGCGGACGACGGCGTCCTCGCCCTTGAAGACCGCGCCGGCGAGCGGGGTCTGTCCTCGGTCGTTGGCGCGGTCCGCGTCGGCGCCGCGGGCGAGCAGGGCGGTCACCGCGTCGGCGTGACCGTGGTAGGCGGCGATCATGACCAGGGAGTCACCCTTGTCGTTGGTGAGGTTCGCGGGGACGCCCGCGTCGACGTAGGCGGCCAGCGTCTCGGTATCCCCGGTGCGTGCCAGGTCGAAGACCTTGCCGGCCAGCTCGATGACCTCGGGGTCCGGAGTCTCGCTCATCGACGTGTCCACCTTTTCGTTCGTTCTTCTCGTTCTTCGGATCCGCTCGTGAGCCGCGCCCGTACCACTCTTGACCTGCACACGGCAAGCGCGGCCGTACGAGTGAATCGACAGGGTACTGCCCGTGCCGCGACATGGAGCGGGCCGTCCGAGGCAAGGATCACCGCAGCTCGACCCTGGTGCGAAGCCCGCCCCGACCGGCACTCTCGGCGCGTTTCGCCAGTCGGCGGAACTCCCGCCTCCGCCAGTCAAGTGAAATCGCCCGCTTTTCACCCGTATGCACCTTTAATCGTATAGATACTTCCTGTGAACTTGGAAGGACTCATGGTGACTGTCCCCTCAACCAGGAGAACTCCTCATGATCCTGTCCATCTCAGGCGTGGTCCTGCTCGGCATCATCTGCTTCCTGTTCTTCAAGAAGGACGGCCTCAAGGCATCCCACGCCCTCGTCTGCTCGCTCTTCGGGTTCTACCTCGCGGGCACCGCCATCGCCCCCAGCATCACCGCGGGCGGCCAGAGTCTCGCCAGCCTGCTGGGCGGGATCAACTTCTGACGCCCCTCAGCCCCTTCCACAACTCCAGGAGTACGACGTGGCCCGGCGACCACTCCCCCGCATTCTGAGCAGCGGCAGCGCCCAGATCGCTCGCAGTCGAGAGATCGCGCGCACGGCCGCCGACAACGCCACCGATGTGCTCCATCCGCTGATCACCATCACGCGTGGTCTGCGGAAGCTGGCCGCGACCGCGCGCGCCAGGTGGGCCGCCACTCCCAAGGAGCGGCGCGGTCCCACGCTGTTCCTGGTCGCGGCCTGCGTTCTCGTCGTCGCCCTCATGCCGTACGGGCCGCTCCTCGCGCTCGTCTCGGTGATGGCGGCGGCCGCGTGGAAGGGGCGGGAGCGTCCGGTCGTGAAGACCGGACCCGACGAGGGCGAGATCGAGCGGCTCAAGGGCCTCTACGAGGCGCTGGTGCCGTACTTCTCCGTCCCCGAGGACCCGGCCCCGCTCTTCGCCCACGGCGGCGACTGGAGCGGCGCGTTCGGCGATCACGCCTTCGACGACGGCGGGCGCCTCACCCGCCTGCGGATCAAGTACCCCGCCTACTTCACCGACGGGGAGGCCGCCTCCCGCGCCCGGATCGAGCAGCTGCTGCGCGCCAAGTCGGGGCGCGGGCGCGAGTACCTCTTCGACTGGGACGAGGAGGGCAACCAGCTCGTCATGAGCGTCCTGCCCGCACTGCCCACCACGATCGCCGCACAGCGTTTCGTCACCGTGCCCGGCGAGACGGTCCTCGGCTTCACCGACGCGGACGCCGTGCAGCGGACCGTGCCGGTGCTCACGGCCGACGGCCCGGCCGACGCGCCCCCCGTGGTCTGGCGCACCGGGCCCCGCTCCACCGAGCCGCATCTACTGGCCGTCGGTCAGCCCGGCAGCGGCACGACCTCCCTGCTGCGCTCCATCGCCCTGCAGGCCCTGCCGCACGGCGACGTACTGATCATCGAGGGCGGCGGCACCGGCGAGTACGCCTGTCTGACCGGCCGCGCCGGGGTCCTGGCCGTCGAGTGCGGCCTCGCCGGGGCCCTCGCGAGCCTGGAGTGGGCCGCGCATGAGACCGAGCGACGGCTGATCGCGGCGAACCGGGCCCGCCAGGCGGGCCATCCGGCCCCCGACGACACCCGGCGGCCGCTCTGGATCCTTCTCGACCGGCCGAGCATCCTCGGGCACCTGGCGGCGGCCGACGGCCGCACCGACCCCCAGGACCTGCTCCAGGTGCCGCTCCGGCACGGGCGGGCCGCCCAGGTCACGGTCGTGGTGACCGAACAGTTCGACAGCGTGGACAACCTGAACGAGGCGGTGATCACGCACACGCGCGCCCGCGTCGTGCTCGGCCCCGCCTCCCCCGCGCAGATCGAGTCCGTCCTCGGCGTCGAGCCGCACACCACGCCGATCCCGGTCGTCCCGCCGGGCCGCGGCTACGCCCGCCTCGGTACGGGCCCGGTGCTGCGGCTCCAGGTGCCGGCGACGCCCGACCCGTACGACGACGCGACGAGCGAGGCGCACCGCCAGGCCGTCCTGGAGCTTCTCCCGGAGCGCCAGACCGCCACGTCGGCGGTGGTCGAGGCCGTCCCGGACTCCGCGCCGGAGCCGATCCCGGCCCCCGTCCATGCCCCGGACCCCGGCCCCGCGCCACGCCGCGCCCCCGACGCGGGGCCGGTACCGCGCCACGCCCCGGTACCGGCGGAGGGCTGAACGGCGAAACACCGGAGGGCCGGTGCGGACGATCGTCCGCAACGGCGTCGCCAAGAAGGCCAAGATCGTCGCCGTCCGCGTCCTCGACGACAACGGCTC
>NZ_JBEXOT010000050.1:0-44493 GCF_040611675.1 Streptomyces sp. NPDC006551 | reverse complement strand
GCCCGCAGCACATGGTGCTGCGGGCCCCTTCGACTGCCGGGGAATGCCTGGGTCAGGCGTCCCGGCGCAGGCGTGGCTTCAGGTCCTTGAAGCGGGCCAGCAGGCCGTTGACGAAGGTCGGGGACTCGTCGGTGGAGAACTCCTTGGCGAGCTGCACCGCCTCGTCGATCGCCACCGCGTCCGGCGTCTCGTCCAGCCAGATCAGTTCGTACGCGCCGAGGCGCACGATGTTCCGGTCGGCGACCGGCATCCGGTCCAGGTCCCAGTCCACCGCGTAGGTGGCGATGAGATCGTCGATACGGTCCACGTGGTCCGCGTATCCCTCGACCAGCTGCATCGTGAACTCGTTGACCGCGGGCTGCCGGTCGTCGGAGCGAGCGTGCCGTACCCAGTCCGCGAGGACCTGCTGCACGGACGCGCCGCGCTGGTCGGCCTCGAAGAGGATCTGGAAGGCGCGCTTACGGGCGTTGCTGCGGGCAGCCACGGTTAGCTGTTCACCCGGCCGAGGTAGTCGCTCGTGCGGGTGTCGACCTTGATCTTCTCACCGGTGGTGATGAAGAGCGGGACCTGGATCTCGTGGCCGGTCTCCAGCGTGGCCGGCTTGGTGCCGCCGGTGGACCGGTCGCCCTGGACGCCCGGGT
This sequence comes from Streptomyces sp. NPDC006551, assembly GCF_040611675.1. NCBI lineage: Bacteria > Bacillati > Actinomycetota > Actinomycetes > Kitasatosporales > Streptomycetaceae > Streptomyces > Streptomyces sp. NPDC006551. The sequence continues at coordinate 43,852 of NZ_JBEXOT010000050.1, read as the reverse complement.
CGGTGTGCTGGATGGTCAGCTCGACGGCGGCGGGGAGCTCGACGTAGAGCACCGAGCCCTCGTGCTGCGCGACGGAGGCGGTGAAGCCCTCGATCAGGAAGTTGGCGGCGTCCCCGACGGCCTTGCGGTCGACGTGCAGCTGGTCGTACGTCTGCATGTCCATGAAGACGAAGTAGTCGCCGTCCATGTACGAGAACTGCATGTCGCGGCGGTCGATGGTGGCCGTCTCGACCTTCACACCGGCGTTGAAGGTCTTGTCGACGACCTTGCCGGAGAGCACGTTCTTGAGCTTGGTGCGCACGAAGGCCGGGCCCTTGCCGGGCTTGACGTGCTGGAACTCGACGACGGACCAGAGCTGGTCCCCGTCGAGCTTGAGCACCATGCCGTTCTTGAGGTCGTTCGTGGAAGCCACGGTTGCGGAATCTCCTGGACTGACGTGGGACCAGAGAGGCGTACGCGCCCTACAGCGCGAGCAGCTCCTTGGTCGTAATGGTGAGTAGCTCGGGTCCGCCGTCCGCCTCCTGGCGCACGACGAGCGTGTCATCGATCCGGACCCCGCCCCGGCCCGGGAGGTGGACCCCCGGTTCGACGGTGACCGGCACACAAGCGTCCAGTTTACCCATGGCCGAGGGTGCGAGCTGCGGGTCCTCGTCGATTTCAAGGCCGACGCCGTGCCCGATGAGCGGGGGAACGGCTTCCGAGTGGCCCGCGGCGTCCAGGATGTGGCGGGCGGCGTGGTCCACTTCGCGGTACTCCGCGCCGGGTACGAGCGACTCGCGCCCGGCCCGCTGAGCGGCGAAGACGAGGTCGTAGAGCTCGATCTGCCAGTCCGCCGGAGTCGTGCCGATGACGAAGGTACGGCCGATCTCGCAGCGGTAGCCGCGGTAGTCGGCGCCGAGGCAGACCGACAGGAAATCACCCTCCTCGACCCGGCGGTCGGAGGGCCGGTGGCCGCTGCGGCCGGAGTTCGGACCGGTGGCGACGGAGGTCGGGAACGCGGCTCCGTCCGCACCGTGGTCGACGAGCCGCCGCTCCAGCTCCAGGGCGAGATGGCGCTCGGTCCGGCCGACCAGGATGGATTCGAGGAGTTCGCCGAGGGCCTGGTCGGCGATCTCGGCGGCGATCCGCAGACAGGCGATCTCGTCCTCGTCCTTGACGATCCGCAGCTGCTCCACGGCCCCACGGAGGTCGGCGAGGCGGAGCTGGGGCGCGATCGAGCCCATGGCCCGGTGCCGGGCGACCGTCAGATGGTGCTCCTCGACGGCGAGGGCGTCCGCGCCCGCCTTGCGGGCGAAGTCGACGGCCGCTACGGCTGGATCACCGCTGCCCACGGGCAGAACTGCCTGGCGGAGCAGTTCGTCGAGCCGTCCGTCGGCCGGATCGCCGCCGGGCGGGACGGGACAGAGCAGTACGTCCTCGTCCGGGCCGACCAGCAGGACGGCCCCTGGGGGCGAAGCACCCGCGAGATAGCGGACGTTTGCGGGGCGGGAGACCAGGGCCGCCGGGCTGCCCGCTGCCGCGCACCGGTCGCGCAGCCGCACACGGCGGTCCGCATACACCTCTGACATGTTCCGAGCCTACGAGGGGCTGGGCGCCCCGGCTCGCTCAGCGCGGCCGACCGGACCATCGCCGGACGGATCCCTCCAGCACCGCGGGGGCCGGAGCCCGGTCGACCGGAGCCGGGCGGGCGAGCCGGGGGATCCGGCGGCGGGCGGCCGAGGCGGGCGAGCCGGGCGGGCGGTGAGCCGCCCAGGCGGGCGGGCAGGTGAGCCACCCGGACTGCCAGGCAGTCGGGCCACCAGGCGGGCGGGCTACCAGGCGGGCGGGCTGGCTATGGAGCGGGCCAGGACCTCGTCGAGGACGCGGGCGGTCGTCTCCACGTCGTACTTGGAGTTGTCGATGATCGGCAGGCCGGAGCCGTACCAGCCCGCCATCCGGCCGTGGATGGACGCGACCTCCTCGTCCGACAGACGCCGGTTGCCGCTGCGTTCCGCGTTGCGCTCCAGGACGATCTCCAGGCCCGGCAGCAGGACGACCGGAAGCAGGCCGGGGCCGACGTGCCGCTTCCAGCCGCCGAGGCCGACGACGGGGCGGTCCGGGAAGACGGCGTCGTCGAGGATGCAGGAGATGCCGTTGGCGAGGAAGTTGCGGGCGGCGAAGCCACAGGTGCGGCGGGCGAGGCGGTACTGGGCCTCGGAGTGCTCGTTCCAGCCCGACTGCGGGTCGGCGAAGCCGGAGCAGACCCATTCGCGGACGTCGTCGAGGCTGATGTGCGCCGTGGGGACGCGACGGCGCTGTGCCCAGTGACGGGCGACGGTCGTCTTGCCCGCTCCGGCCGGGCCGATCAGCAGGACGGCGAGGGTCGCGGTGCCGGTACCGGCCTCGGCGTGCGGCGCGGCGGGTATGCCGACGGGCGGCAGCTGGACGTGCGCGGTGGTGTCCCGCGGCGGGCCGAGGTGGGCGGGCGCCTGCTGGGGCGGGTGCGGTGGTCCGGGATGCGGCGGCATCCCTCCGGCGGCCCAGCCCGGTGCGGGCGGGGACGGCGGCGGTCCCTGCGGGGCGGGGTGGTGCCCCTGCGGCGCCGGGTGCGGGGCCGCCCCCGGATGCGCGGGAGTGGGGTGGGTGTGGGGCGCCGAGGGGTGCTGAGGCGGCGCCTGAGGGGACTGACGGGACTGCGGGGACCGCGCCTGGTGTCCGCCCTGGGCCGCTGCCCATCCCGAGCGCTCGGGCGGTGGCAACGGAGCCCCCACTGCGTGCTGCATCCGGTGCCACTCCGTCTCGTACGGCCGATACTTCCAGGAACGTTACCGCCCCCGGCCCCCACAGGGGGAACGGCCGGGGGCGGTCCACAGTGCCCTTCGGGCGGGCCCGTTCGCTGTCAGCCGGTCAGTTCCTCGGCGAGCGCCCGCAGCGCCAGCCGGTACGAACCGATCCCGAACCCGGCGATGGTCCCGGTGGCCACGGCAGCAACAACCGAGGTGTGCCGGAATTCCTCCCTGGTGTACGGATTCGAGATGTGCACCTCGATCAGCGGGGCGGTCCGCTGGGCGGCCGCGTCGCGCATTCCGTACGAGTAGTGCGTGAACGCACCGGGGTTGAGGACGACCGGAAACGAACCGTCCGCCGCCTCGTGCAGCCAGCGGATCATCTCGCCCTCGTCGTTGGTCTCCCGGACCTCCACGTCGAAGCCCAGCTCGGCGCCGAGTGTCCGGCAGGAGTCCGCAAGGCCCGTGTAGGACGTGGCGCCGTAGATGTCGGGTTCGCGGGAGCCGAGCCGGCCGAGGTTCGGGCCGTTCAGCACCAGAACGGGGCGGAGCTCGCTCACGCGGACACCTCGCCGTAGGCCGCGACGAGCACCGCCGGGTCGGGGCCCTCCAGGACGGTCGGCTTGCCGAGGCCGTCGAGGACGATGAAGCGCAGCAGGTCGCCCCGGGACTTCTTGTCGACCTTCATGGTCTCGAGCAGCTTGGGCCACTGGTCGCCGCGGTAGGTCAGCGGCAGGCCGACCGACTCCAGGACGGTGCGGTGCCGGTCGGCGGTGGCGTCGTCGAGCCGGCCGGCGAGCCGGCCGAGTTCGGCGGCGAAGACCATGCCGACGGAGACGGCGGCACCGTGCCGCCACTTGTACCGCTCGTTCTTCTCGATCGCGTGGGCGAGCGTGTGGCCGTAGTTGAGGATCTCCCGCAGGCCCGACTCCTTCAGGTCGCCGGAGACGACCTCCGCCTTGACCCGGATCGAGCGGACGATCAGCTCGGCAGTGTGCGGTCCGGCGGGCGTACGAGCCGCCTGCGGATCCTCCTCCACCAGATCGAGGATCACGGGGTCGGCGATGAAGCCCGCCTTGATGATCTCCGCCAGCCCGCTGACGTAGTCGTTGACCGGCAGCGAGTCCAGCGCCGCCAGGTCGCAGAGCACCCCGGCGGGCGGGTGGAAGGCGCCGACGAGGTTCTTGCCCTCGGCGGTGTTGATGCCGGTCTTGCCGCCGACGGCCGCGTCCACCATGGCGAGGACGGTGGTCGGGACGGCGATCCAGCGCACGCCCCGCAGCCAGGTCGCCGCCACGAACCCGGCGAGGTCGGTGGTGGCACCGCCGCCGACGCCGACGATGACGTCGGTGCGGGTGAAGCCGGTCTGACCGAGCGCCTTCCAGCAGTACGCCGCGACCTCGACGGTCTTGGCCTCCTCGGCGTTCGGCACCTGGATGGCGACGGCCTCGAAGCCCTGGTCGGCGAGGTCGGCCCGCAGCGCCTCGCCCGTCTCGGCGAGCGCCTCGGGGTGGATCACGGCCACCCGCTTGGCCTTCGCACCGATCAGGGCGGGCAGCTCACCGAGCAGCTGCCGGCCCACCAGCACCTCGTACGGATCCGTGCCCGCCGAGCCGCCGACCTGGATACGGGTCACTTCCTGGTCCGTCATACGTCCTTCTTCAGCTCCAGTGCGTCGAGGACCGCGCTCGCGACCTCTTCGGGGGTGCGTTCGTCCGTGGCGACGACGACGCGTGCGACTTCGGTGTAGAGGTGGCGCCGCGCCTCCATCAGCTCGCGCCACTGACGGCGCGGGTTGACGGCGAGCAGCGGCCGCGCGGTGTTGAGACCGACGCGGCGGACCGCCTCGTCGACGTCCATCGAGAGATAGGCGACGGGCAGCCCGGTGAGCAGGGCGCGGGTGCCGGCGTCGAGGACGGCGCCGCCGCCGAGCGCGAGGACTCCCTCATGCTCGGCGACCGCCTTGTGTACGGCCTCGCGTTCGAGGGCGCGGAAGTGCTCCTCCCCGTCCTCGATGAAGATGTCCGAGATCTCCCGGCCCTGGGCGGCGACGATGTCGGCGTCGGTGTCCCGGTAGGGCGCGTCGAGGAGTTCGGCCAGGAGCGCGCCCACCGTGGACTTGCCGGAGCCCATCGGCCCGACCAGGACGACCAGCGGTCCGCTCACCGGATCTGGAGGTTGTCGAGGTACGACCGGACATTGCGGCGGGTCTCGGGAACGCTGTCCCCACCGAACTTCTCCACGACCGCGTCCGCGAGCACGAGCGCGACCATCGCCTCGGCGACGATCCCGGCAGCCGGGACCGCGCACACGTCGGAGCGCTGGTGATGAGCCTGAGCGGCCTCACCGGTGACGACGTCGACGGTGGCCAGCGCGCGCGGGACGGTCGCGATCGGCTTCATCGCCGCCCGTACGCGGAGCAGTTCGCCGGTGGTCAGACCACCCTCCGTACCGCCGGAGCGGCCGGAGGTGCGCCTGATGCCCTCCTCGGTCCTCACGATCTCGTCGTGCGCCTGCGAGCCGGGCACACGCGCCAGCTCGAAGCCGTCGCCGACCTCGACGCCCTTGATCGCCTGGATGCCCATCAGCGCGGCGGCGAGGCGGGCGTCGAGCCGCCGGTCCCAGTGCACGTGCGAGCCGAGCCCGACGGGAACGCCGTAGGCCAGCACCTCGACGACACCGCCCAGGGTGTCACCGTCCTTGTGGGCCTGATCGATCTCCGCGACCATCGCCTTCGACGCGTCCGCGTCCAGACAGCGCACCGGATCGGCGTCCAGCTTCTCGACGTCGGAGGGCTTGGGGTACACCCCGTACGGCGCCTTCGCGGCGGCGAGTTCGACGACGTGCGAGACGATCTCGATCCCGGCGGCCTCCTTGAGGAACGACCGCGCGACGGCACCGAGGGCCACACGGGCGGCTGTCTCCCGGGCGCTGGCGCGCTCCAGGATCGGCCGGGCCTCGTCGAAGCCGTACTTCTGCATGCCGGCGAGGTCGGCGTGGCCGGGACGGGGCCGGGTCAGGGGCGCGTTGCGGCCCGTCTCCTTGAGTTCGGCGGGGTCGACGGGGTCCGCCGACATCACCTTCTCCCACTTCGGCCACTCGGTGTTGCCGACCATCACGGCGATCGGGGAGCCGAGGGAGAGCCCGTGCCGGACGCCGCCGAGGAAGGTGACCTCGTCCTGCTCGAACTTCATCCGGGCGCCGCGCCCATAGCCGAGGCGCCGCCGCGCGAGGTGGTCCGCCACCAGTTCGGTGGTGACGGGGACGCCGGCGGGAAGGCCCTCCAGCGTCGCGACCAGCGCGGGTCCGTGGGACTCCCCAGCGGTCAGCCAACGCAACCTGCTCAACGATGCTCCTCATGCTCGCGCCTGGAACTGCTGCGGCGCGAACGGGTGCGCGGCCCGAGCCCGCCGTATCCGATCCTCCCACGTCCGGGGCGGGAACCCGCTCGCCGGTCCAGGTATCGGACGCAGCATGTCAGGTCGGGCATCAGTTGGGCGGCTCAGGGCGTCCGAGCCGGCCGCTCAACGCTCGCCGAGCGCCCGCTCCCCCGCGGCTCGCATCGCCGCCAGGGGCGCCGAGGCGGCGCCCGTCATCTGTTCGACCTGGAGCACGGCCTGGTGGACGAGGAGGTCGAGGCCGCCGACCACCTTGCCGCCGCGGTCGGACCACGCCGCGGCGAGCGCGGTCGGCCACGGGTCGTACAGGACGTCGAAGAGCGTGCCGGGGGCGCCGGGGACGGCCGCGGCGAGTGCGTCGGTGGTGCCGGCCGGGGTGGTCGCGACGACGAGCGGTGCGGCGAACGCCTGGTCGGCGTCCTCCCACGCGGCGGTGCGGACGTCGACGCCGAGCCGTTCGCCCCAGCCCCGCATCTCCGCCGCGCGCGCCTCGCTGCGGACGTAGGCGGTGACCGGGCCGCCGCAGATCCGTGCGAGCGCGGCGAGCGCCGAGGAGGCGGTGGCGCCGGCGCCGAGGATCGCGGCGGACTCGACCTTCTCGATGCCCCTCTCCCGCAGGGCCGCGATCATGCCCGGGATGTCGGTGTTGTCGCCGATCCGGCGGCCGTCTCCCGTGAAGACGACGGTGTTCACCGCCTCGACCGAGGCCGCCGTGTCACTGATCTCGTCGAGCAGCGGGATGATCGCCCGCTTCAGCGGCATGGTCAGCGAAAGGCCCGCCCAGGAGTCGTCGAGGCCGGCGACGAAGCCGGGGAGCCCGGCCTCGTCCACCTCGAAGCGGTCGTACGACCAGTTCTCCAGGCCCAGCGCGGTGTACGCCGCCCGGTGGAGCACCGGGGAGAGCGAGTGGGCGATGGGCGAGCCGAGGACGGCCGCGCGCCGTGTCGAGGACATCAGTTGCTCCCGGAGGCGTTGAACTTCTCGACGAGCTTGTCGTGGTCGGCGAGCGTTCTGGCGAATTCGGTCTTGCTCATGCCGTCGGTCGCGACGAAGTACATCCAGCCTTCCTTCGTCGGATTCAGCGCGGCCACCAGCGCCTCGGCTCCGGGGTTGCCGATGGGTCCGGGCGTCAGACCCGTCTGCTTGTAGGTGTTGTACGGGTCCGGGTTGCTGTTGATCTCGTCGCGGCCGATCTTGATCTTGCTCTGGCCCATCAGATAGTTGTACGACGAGTCGAACTGGAGGAGCCGGTTGGTCTCCGTGTTCTCCGGGCTGAGCCGGTTGTAGATGACCTCGGCCATCTTGGTGAAGTCGTCGTGCGTCTTGCCCTCGGCCTGGACGAGGCTGGCGACCGTGACGAGCTCCCACGGACCCTTGAGTCCGAGCTGCCTGGACTTGGCCTCCAGGTCGAGCTTGCCGTACTCCTGGTTGGCGCGGCCCACCATCTTGCGCAGGACGTCCTCGGGCTTGTTGCCCTTGGCGACGGGGTAGCTCGCGGGGAAGAGGAAGCCTTCCAGCGGGTCCTTGACGTTCTCGTGGTTCTTGGCCCAGTCGGGCAGGCCGAGGTCGTTCGCCTTGGCCTTGGCGATGTCCTTGGTGGTGCCCGCCTCGAGATCGAGGCGCTTGTCCAGCTGGTCGTACACCCAGGCGTTCCGCTTGCCCTCGGGGATGACGAAGTTGGCCTGGCTCGCCGGGCTGAGCAGCAAGGAGACGGCGCTCTCCGCCGACATCTCCTTCTTCAGCGTGTAGACGCCGGCCTGGATCGACCGCCCCTTGGGGTTCTTCTGCTGCGCCGAGACGAACGCGTCGACGCTCTTGACGACACCGGCCTTCTTCAGGATGTTGCCGATGTCGTAGCCGAGGGCGCCCCTGGGGATCTCGACCTGGACCGAGCCGCTGCCGCTACCCGCGTAGTCGGGCGCGTCGCCGAACTGGCCCTGCCAGAACTGGTAGCCGAAGTAACCGATGCCGCCGACTCCGCCGACGAGGACGAGGGCGACGACCAGGCAGGCCACGCCGTTCTTGCTCTTCCTGCCCTTGCCGCCCCTGCCCTTGCCCTTGCCGCGGCGGTCGCGCCCGCCGCGGGACGAGCGGTTGCCCGCCGGTTCCTCGTCGTCCTCGGGGCCGTCCTCACCGGTGAAGAAGGGGTGCCGCTCCTCCTCCGGCTCCTCCGCCTCCCAGTCCGTGACCGGCTCCGGCGGCTCCTGGCGCCGGCCAGGCGGCTGCGGCGGGGGGTAGGCCTCGGGGGTGCCGTAGAGATCCGGGTTCTGTCCGCCGTACGGATCGGCGGGAGTGGTGCCGTACGACATGGCCGCCTGGCTCGACTCCCAGCTCGCGTCGTACTGCTGTGCGGGGTACCCGGGCGTGTCGTACTCCTGCGCCTGCCCGCCGTACGTCTGATCAACATACTGCTGATCGTTGTACTGCTGAGGAGCCTGGGGCTGCTGGTACTGAGCGTCGTAGCCCTGCTCCTGGCCGCCGTGCCCGCCGTGCCCGCCGTGCCCCTGACCGTACGGGTCCTGGTGGCCGTACTGCGCCTGCTGCGGGTACTGCTGCTGACCTTCCCACCCCTGGTCCCCGTAGAGCGGGTCCGCGGGGTGCCACGGTTCGGAGCCGGGGCCCCGGCCATACTCAGTCATCGATCCCCAAACAGCCGCGAGGCATCCGGAACGGTCCGCCTCTACGTAGTGCGGCAGCTGTTCGAACACCGCCGCATCGCGCGGAACGTTACCGTATCGCGATCAGATGACCACTTCGACGCCCTCACCGGGCGGATTACCTGATACCCGTTCGGACTCAAGAGCGTTCTGGAGGATGATCACAGCGGCGGCCTGATCGATGACGGAGCGGCCCTTCTTCGATGTCATGCCCGAGGCCCGCAGCCCCTGAGTCGCCGTCACGGTCGTCATCCGCTCGTCGACCAGGCGCACCGGTACGGGCGCCACCCCCTTGGCCATCTCCTGGGCGAAGCGGCGGACCTTGGCCGCGGCCGGCCCCTCGCGCCCGGAGAGGGAGCGAGGCAGGCCGACCACGATCTCGATCGGTTCGTACTCCTCGACGATCTGCCGCAGCCGTCGGTGGGCGGCCGGGACGTCGCGTCCCGGCACGGTCTCCACCGGAGTGGCGAGGACCCCGTCGGGGTCGCACGAGGCGACCCCGATCCGGGCGTCCCCGACGTCGATCGCGAGACGACGGCCGCGTCGCATCAGGCGGTTTCCCCGACCATGCGCTCGACGGCGTCGATGGCGTCGCCGACGGCCTCCGGGTTCTGACCGCCGCCCTGGGCGACGTCCGGCTTGCCGCCACCGCCGCCGCCGAGGGTCTTGGCGGCCGTGCGGACCAGCTCGCCGGCCTTGAGGCCGCGTTCACGGGCGGCCTCGTTGGTGGCGATGACCGTCAGCGGACGGCCGTTGGCCGTGGTGAACAGAGCCACGACGGCGGGGCGGTCGCCCGGGATGCGGCCGCGGACGTCGAGGACCAGCTTGCGCAGGTCGTCGGCGGAGGTGCCGTCGGGGACCTGGCCGGTGACCAGGGCGACGCCCCGGACGTCCTTGGCGCCGGAGACGAGACCGGCGGCGGCCTGCAGGACCTTCTCCGCGCGGAACTTCTCGATCTCCTTCTCGGCGTCCTTCAGCTTGCCGAGCATGGCGGAGATCTTCTCGGGCAGCTCCTCGGAGCGGCCCTTGATCAGCTCCTGCAGCTGGGCGACGACCGTGTGCTCCTTGGCGAGGAAGTTGTACGCGTCGACACCCACGAGGGCCTCGACACGGCGCACGCCACTGCCGATCGACGACTCGCCGAGCAGCTTCACCAGGCCGAGCTGGGCGGTGTTGCGGACGTGCGTACCGCCGCACAGCTCCTTGGAGAAGTCGCCGATGGTCACCACGCGGACCCGCTCGCCGTACTTCTCGCCGAACTCGGCGATGGCGCCCTGTCGCTTGGCCTCGTCGATGGACATGACCTCGGCGTGCACGTCGAGTTCCCGGGCGAGGACCTCGTTGATCTTCTGCTCGACATCGGTCAGCACGGTGCCGGGCACGGCGTTCGGCGAACCGAAGTCGAAGCGGAAGCGGCCCGGGGAGTTCTCCGAACCGGCCTGGGCGGCCGTCGGACCGAGGGCGTCGCGCAGCGCCTGGTGCGTGAGGTGCGTGGCGCTGTGGGCGCGGGCGATGGCCCGGCGGCGGCGGACGTCGATGGTGGCGTAGGCGGTGGAGCCGACGGTCACCTCGCCGACCTGCACCGAGCCCTTGTGCACGGAGACACCGGGGACCGGCTGCTGGACGTCGCGGACCTCGATGACGGCACCGCTGTGGAGCCGGATCCGGCCGGTGTCGGCCTGCTGGCCGCCACCCTCGGCGTAGAACGGGGTGCGGTCGAGGACGACCTCGACCTCGTCGCCCTCGGTGGCGGCGGGCGACGGCACACCGTTGACCAGCAGGCCGACGACCGTGGTCTCGCCCTCGGTGTTGGTGTAGCCGGTGAACTCGGTGGCACCGTTACTGTCGGCGATCTCGCGGTAGGCGGTCACGTCGGCGTGACCGGTCTTCTTGGCCTTGGCGTCGGCCTTGGCGCGCTCGCGCTGCTCCTGCATCAGGCGGCGGAACCCGGCCTCGTCCACGGAGAGGCCCTGCTCGGCGGCCATCTCCAGGGTGAGGTCGATCGGGAAGCCCCAGGTGTCGTGGAGCAGGAACGCCTTCTCGCCGGCGAGGACCGTGCCGCCGGCGGCCTTGGTCTCGGTCACGGCGGTGTCGAGGATGTTGGTGCCGCCCTTGAGGGCCTTGAGGAAGGCGGCCTCCTCGGCGAGGGCGACGGTCTCGATCCGCTTGCGGTCGGTGACCAGCTCCGGGTACTGCTCGCCCATGGTGTCGATCACCACGTCGACGAGGTCCTGGACGACCGGACCGGTGGCGCCGAGCAGACGCATGTTGCGGACGGCGCGGCGCATGATGCGGCGCAGCACATAGCCGCGGCCCTCGTTGCCGGGGGTGACGCCGTCACCGATCAGCATCACGGACGTACGCATGTGGTCGGCCACCACACGCAGCGAGACGTCGCTGTCGTGGGCCTTGCCGTAGGCGACACCGGTGAGCTCGGTGGCCTTGTCGATGACGACCTTGAGGGTGTCGGTCTCGTACATGTTCTGTACGCCCTGGAGGATCATCGCCAGGCGCTCGAGACCGAGACCGGTGTCGATGTTCTTCGAGGGGAGGTCGCCGAGGATCTCGAAGTCGTCCTTGCCGGTGCCCTGGCCGCGCTCGTACTGCATGAAGACCAGGTTCCAGATCTCCACGTACCGCTCGTCGTTGACGGCCGGGCCGCCCTCGACGCCGAAGTCCGGACCGCGGTCGTAGTTGATCTCGGAGCACGGACCGCAGGGGCCGGGGACGCCCATGGACCAGAAGTTGTCCTTCTTGCCCAGGCGCTGGATCCGCTCGGCCGGGACACCGACGACGTCGCGCCAGATCTGCTCGGCCTCATCGTCGTCCTGGTAGACCGTGATCCAGAGCTTCTCCGGCTCGAGCCCGTAGCCGCCGTGCTCCACCGAGGTGGTCAGCAGCTCCCAGGCGAGCTTGATGGCGCCTTCCTTGAAGTAGTCGCCGAAGGAGAAGTTGCCGCACATCTGGAAGAAGGTGCCGTGGCGGGTGGTCTTGCCGACCTCTTCGATGTCCGGCGTGCGCACGCACTTCTGCACGCTGGAGGCGCGCGGGAACGGCGGCTTGACCTCACCCAGGAAGTAGGGCTTGAACGGCACCATGCCGGCGGGGACGAGGAGCAGAGTCGGGTCGTCCGCGATGAGCGACGCCGAAGGGACGACGGTGTGACCGCGCTCCTCGAAGAAGCTCAGCCAGCGGCGGCGGATTTCAGCCGACTCCATTAGTGGTCCTCATTCCGGTTGTACGTGATCGTGGGGTACGGATACGTCTTCTTGCGCGTCCGGGACGCCGGTGCGGTGGGGTCGAGCGCGGCCCTGCGGCGCGGCCCGGCGAGTTCGTGGTCGGCGGCCGCGTCGACGGGTGCCTCGATGCCGAGCGCCTCGCCGAGTTCGGCCTCCCGCTGGACCATGCCCGCCCTGACGTCGAGGGCGAAGTCCTTGAGCCGGTGACCGGTCTCGATCGCCTTGTTCGCCGCCTGCGCGGCGAGGCTCTCCGGGGTGAGCTGCTTGAGCTTCCGGTTGACCTTGGTGGTGGCCCACACGCCGGCTGCGGCGCCCGCGGTGAACCAGAACGTACGGCGGAACATCGCGGCTCAGCCCTTCTGCTTCCGGCGCCTCGCCGACGGCACGGTGCGGCCGACGATCACGGTACGGCGCGAGGTCGTCCGGGCCGCCGGGGCCGCCTCCTCGCGGCCTCGGCCGAGCGCCTTGCGCACGCCGTAGCCGAAGGCCGCGACCTTGACGAGCGGACCGCCGAAGGTGGAGGCGACGGTCGTGGAGAGCGCCGAGGCGTTGGAGGTGACCTCCTGGACGTCCGAGGCGATCGCGTCGACCCGGTCGAGCTGGGTCTGTGCCGACCGCACGGTCGCCGAGGCGTCGGCGAGCAGCGGGACGGCCTGCTCGGTCACGTCCGCGACGAGCTTGGTGGTCGCCTTGAGCGTCTGCGCCAGTCTCGCCAGCACCACGGCGAGGAAGGAGACGAGAATCGCCCAGAACACGGCCACCAGAATCCCGGCAACCTCTCCACCGGTCACTCCGCACCGCTCTCTGCTGTCGTTGGGGCTTGCGAAAAGTCGTCCTCCGACCCTATCGCGCCCGCGGTCTTTCGCCGTACCGCATTACGGGCCCCTAGGCGGGTCTCGCGCGGTCCGATTGTACGGAGTGCGGCGGGATGGGTACGCTCCGTGTCCCATGCGAAGGAGCAATCTCCCGGCGGAGTTGAACCGGTTCGTCGGACGGGCCGGCGAGCGGGACGAACTGGCCCGGCTCCTCGAGGAGTTCCGGCTGGTGACGGTCGTCGGGGTCGGAGGGGTCGGCAAGACACGGCTTGCGCTGCGGATCGCGGCGGAGGCGCGGCAACGCTACGCCGACGGCGTGTGGCTCGCCGAGCTCTCGGCGCTGCGGGACCCGGAGCTGGTGGCCCACGCGCTGGTGGAGGCGCTGGGCCTGACCGACCACACCCCGCGCGCACCGCGCCAGGCGCTGATCGAGCATCTGGCGGAGCGCCGGCTGCTGCTGGTCGTGGACGGTTTCGAGCACCTGGTGGAGGAGTGCGCGCCCCTCGTACGGGAGTTGCTGCTGCACTCCCCCGGTCTGACCGTGCTCGCGGTGGGCCGCCGTCCGCTGCGGGTGGACGGGGAGGCGGTCTTCACGCTGGCGCCGATGGACGACGAGGACGCGGTGGCGCTCTTCGGGGAACGGGTCGCCGGTGCGGGCGTGACGTCTCCGGCCCCGGGCGATCCCGGCGACGGCGCCGCCGTCCGGGAGCTGTGCCGGCGCCTTGACGGGATTCCGCTGGCTCTGGAGCTGGCGGCCGCCCGGATGCCGCTGCTCACGGTGGAGCAGGTGTCGCGCCGGCTCGACGACCGCTTCCGGCTGCTCACGGGCGGGGTGCGCGGGGCGCAGCCCCGCCATCAGACCCTGCGCACGGCGATCGGCTGGAGTCATGAGCTGTGCACCCCCGAGGAGCGGCTGCTGTGGGCGCGCCTCTCGGTCTTCGCGGGGCCGTTCGACCTGGAGGCGGTGGAGTACGTCTGCGGTGGCCCCGAGCTTCCCCCCGAGCGGGTGCTCGACGTGCTGGGGGGCCTGCTCGCCCAGTCGCTCCTCTCGCGTGAGGACGGCCCGGCGGGCCCGCGTTACCGGATGCTGGACACGGTCGCCGCGTACGGGGCGGAATGGCTGGCGGCGCTGGAGGACACCGAGCGGATGCGCCGACGGCACCGCGACTGGTACACGGGCCTCGCCACGTGGTGTGAGCTGGAATGGTTCGGTCCGCGTCAGGCCGAGGTCGCGGCGAGCACGGAGGCGGCGCTGCCCCATCTGCGGGCGGCCTTCGAGCTCTGTCTGGAGCAGCCGGACGAGGCGCGTCTGGCGCGGCATCTGGCGGGGACGCTCTGGTTCTACTGGGTGGGGTGCGGGCGTCTGTCGGAGGGCCGGCACTGGCTGGACCGGGCGCTGGCGCTCGGCTCGGAGGACGAGGACGGGGACGAGCACGCCCGGCTCAAGGCACTGTGGGTGCTCGGCTATGTGGCGATCCTGCAGGGAGACGGCACGGCGGCGGTGGCGGCGCTGCACGAGTGCGGCGAGCGGGCCCGTTTCGCGGGCAACGCGATCGCGGAGGCGTACGCGACGCACCGGATGGGCTGTCTGGCGCTGCTCTCGAACGACATGGTCCGGGCGGAGGAGCTGTTCGGCCGGGCTCTTGAGGCGTATCGGGAGCTGGGCGAGCTGAACAGCAACGTGCTGATGGGCCAGGTCGAGTTGGCGATGGTCCGGGTCTTCCAGGGCGATCTGGAGAGCGCGGTCGCGTTGTGCGCCGAAGTGCGGGAGATCTGCGAGGAGCGCGGGGAGCTCTGGACGCGGGCGTACGCGCTCTATGTGCTGGCGTACGCGGCGTGGACCCGGGGCGCCCATGGCGAGGCGCGCGAGCTGCTCGGCGAGTGCATCACCATCGACCACCGGTTCCATGACCTGGTCGGACTCGTCCTCGCGATCGAGCTGCTCGCGCTGGTGACGGCGAGCGAGGGCGATCCGGCGGAGGCGGCGGTGCTGCAGGGCGCGACTCTGCCGGTGTGGGACTCGGTGGGGCTGCGGCTGTTCGGATCGGTTTCGTTCGGCGGGCCGCGGGCGCTGTGCGAACAGCAGGCGACCGAGCTGCTCGGCGCGGAGCGCTACGCCGCGGCGGTACGGGAGGGGCGGGGCCTCTCGCTGGAGGAGACCGTGGCCCGGGCGCTCGCCGAGCGACGGGATCCGGCCACCGGAGAGGCGCGCGCGGAGTCCTCCCCTCCGCGGAGTCGGACCGTCCCGGGAACGCGGAAGCCCGCCGGCTCCCCCACCGGGAAGGGTGGGGAAGCGGCGGGCTGAGAACCGCGGAGTGTGCGGTACTACTCCTCCAGCCGGGGCCGGGAGGGGCCCAGGATCAGCGGGCGTAGTACTCGACGACCAGCTGCTCGTCGCAGATGACCGGGATTTCCTTGCGGTTCGGGTCGCGGTCGAGGCGGAAGGCCAGGGCCTTCAGGTTGACCTGCAGGTAGCGCGGGGTCTCACCGTCGGGGGCGAAGCCACCCTCGCGGGCGACCTGGAACAGGGGCTTCTCGCGGGAGCGCTCGCGGACCATCACGACGTCGTCGGGACGGACACGGAACGACGGCTTGTCGACCTTGCCACCGTTGACCTGGATGTGACCGTGCACGACCATCTGGCGGGCCTGGTAGATGGTGCGGGCGATGCCCGAGCGCAGGACCAGGGCGTCGAGGCGACGCTCGAGCTCGACGACCAGCGCCTCGCCCGTCTTGCCTTCGGCCTTCTTGGCGCGGTCGTAGGCGCGCGCCATCTGGCGCTCGCTGATGTCGTACTGAGCGCGCAGGCGCTGCTTCTCGAGCAGACGGACCTTGTAGTCCGAGTTCTGCTTGCGGCCACGGCCGTGCTCGCCCGGCGGGTACGGGCGGGCTTCGAAGTACTTGACAGCCTTCGGCGTCAGCGCGATACCGAGCGCGCGAGACTTCTTGACCTTGGGACGCGACTGGTTAGGCACGTTCTCCAGACCTCCGTTGTAGGTTAGGTTAGGCTCACCTTACTCAAGGAGATCGCATGTCTCGCCCTGGGAACACCACGCGCATCACAGACAGCAGCACAATGAACGACGCTTCCTCCGCGTCCGCGGAGGGCATCGATGTGACGGAGGTCCGATCAGCTCATGGTCAGCCGCGTCCCAGCGGGCTTGAAATCGCACGGCTGCCGTCAGCAGCCGAGCGCACACGAACTCTCGTACAGAGTACATGCTCCGCGGTGCTCCTGATCCCGGGCACCGACGGGGTCCGCCCCGAGCTGCTCACACCGGAGGCCAGGGCCGTCGGTCCGGACGGCGAGGTCTTCCTGCTCTTCCCCGCCGACGCCCCGCCCGTACGGGCCGCGACGCACGCCCAGGACGACGAACTGCCGGTCGTGCTCGAACTCACCGACGTCGCGCCGGTCTCCGTCCCGCACCGCATCCGCGGCCGCGCCTGGGTCTCGGGCTGGCTCACCTGCCTGCCCGGCGTCGCCGAGCCCGGCCGGATGATGCTGCGCCTCGAGGTCGGCGAGGCCCGCGTCGACGACCTGTGGGGCACCGCCCGCGTCGAGCCGGAGGACTTCGCCGCCGCGACGCCCGACCCCCTGCACGCCCACGAGACCGAGCTGCTCCAGCATCTGCACGCGGCCCATGGCGAGCAGGTCCGCGCGCTGGGCGGGCTGCTCGGCGAGCGCTCGGCCGTCGTGGCGCCGATGAGGGACGTCGCACCGCTGGCGCTGGACCGCTTCGGGCTGCGGATCCGCTTCAGCTCCGGGCCGCAGCACTGCTTCGACGCGCGCTTCGACTTCCCCGAGCCCGTACGGGACGTCAGCGGGCTGCGGCGCGAGATGCACCGGCTCTTCGACGCGGCCCGCGCCTGACGTCACCCACCACTCACCCGCCGTCGCCGCGCAGGCGCTCGCGGACCTTCTCCACCACGTCCGCGTACCGCGCCTCGGCGCCGTATCGGGTCGGTTCGTAGTAGCGCTTGCCGTGGACCGCGTCCGGGGCGTACTGCTGGGCCGCGATGCCTCCGGGGACGTCGTGCGGGTAGACATACCCCTGGGCGTGGCCCAGTTTGGCCGCTCCCTTGTAGTGCCCGTCCCGCAGGTGGGCGGGGACCGGGCCCGCCAGGCCGTTGCGGACGTCCGCCTGGGCGGCGAAGATCGCGGTGGTCGCCGCGTTCGACTTGGGTGCCAGGGCCAGGGCGATCGTGGCGTGGGACAGGGTCAGAGCGGCCTCGGGGAAACCGATCATGGCGACGGCCTGGGCGGCCGCCACGGCCGTCGGCAGGGCGGTCGGATCGGCGAGGCCGATGTCCTCGCTGGCCGAGATCATCAGGCGCCGCGCGATGAAACGGGGGTCCTCCCCCGCCTCGATCATCCGCGCCAGATAGTGCAGCGCCGCGTCCACGTCCGAGCCGCGGATCGACTTGATCAGCGCGCTGGCCACGTCGTAGTGCTGGTCACCGTCCCGGTCGTACTTCACCGCCGCGCGGTCGACGGTCTCCTCGACCGTCTGGAGGGTGATCTCCGGCTCGCCCTTGGCGAGGGCGGCGCCGGCAGCCGCCTCCAGGGCGGTCAGCGCCCGGCGCGCGTCACCGCCGGCGATGCGCAGCAGATGCGCCTCGGCGTCCTCGGGCAGCGTGACCGCCCCGCCGAGCCCCCGTTCCTCGGTCAGCGCCCGCTTGAGCAGATCGCGAAGATCGTCGTCGGTGAGCGGTTCGAGGGTGAGCAGCAGCGAGCGCGAGAGCAGCGGGGAGATGATCGAGAAGTACGGGTTCTCCGTCGTCGCCGCGATCAGCGTCACCCAGCGGTTCTCCACGGCGGGCAGCAGCGAGTCCTGCTGGGCCTTGGAGAATCGGTGGATCTCGTCGAGGAAGAGGACGGTCTCCTTGCCGTAGCCGCCGGCCGCGCGCCGGGCGCCGTCGATGACCGTCCGGACCTCCTTGACGCCCGCGGTGATCGCGGAGAGCTCCACGAAGCGCTTGTTGGTCGCCTTGGAGACGACGTACGCGAGGGTGGTCTTGCCGATGCCGGGCGGGCCCCAGAGGATCACCGACGAGGCGCCGGCGGGTCCCCCGCCGCCCTCCCCGACGAGCCGGCGCAGCGGCGACCCCGGCTTCAGCAGATGCCGCTGGCCGAGGACCTCGTCGAGGGTGCGCGGGCGCATCCGGACGGCCAGGGGGCTGCTGGACGGGTCCTTCTCCTGGCGTTCTTCGGCGGCTGCGGTAAAGAGGTCGGGCTCCACGTCATGAAGCCTAGGTCACGCCACTGACAACGCGGCCGGGCCGGTGGCCGTCAGCTGGTCCAGAAGTCCCACCAGCGCGTCAGGATCAGCATGCCGATGATCCCGATGTGCAGCACCGGCAGCACCCAGGTGAACTCCTCGAAGAAGGTCCGCAGACCGCCGGGAGCCCGGATGACGCCCCGGCGCACGTTGTGCGAGGTGACATACCAGAACATGACGATGGTGGCGACCCAGGCCAGGCAGCACCACAGGCAGAGCGAGTTGATCTCGTACAGCGACTGGTACATCAGCCAGGTGCAGAAGCCGACACCGAACAACGTGCCCGCGTTCAGGCCGAGCCAGTACCAGCGGCGGTGGCGGGCGCCCGCGAGGAGGGCGACGCCGATCGCGATCACCATGGCGTAGGTGACGAGGCCGAGCATGGGGTTGGGGAAACCGAAGACCGACGCCTGCTCGCTCTTCATGATGTTGCCGCACGAGACGATCGGGTTGAGGCTGCAGCCCGGGGTGAAGTTCGGGTCCTCCAGGAGCTTGAACTTGTCGATCGTGATGACCCAGGAGGCGAGCAGCCCGGCCGCTCCGGTGATCACCAGCATCCAGGCGAAGGCCCGGCTCGCGCCGATCGTGCCGCCGTCGCGCTCCACCGCTGCTGTCGTCATATCGCCGTTTCCGTCGTTCGCTGGGCTCTGGGCACGATCATTCTGCCGTACGAGGACCCGTACACGCCGTTCGATGGACATAAGAACGGCAGGGCCCGTACGCGACGAGGGCCCGGACCGCTTCTCCGCGGTCCGGGCCCCTCGTCGCGTACGTCCGCGGATCAGGCCAGCTTCGCCTGGATCTCCGTGATCACCTTGTCAAGGGCGACCGGCTCCTGCTCGCCGGACTCCATGTCCTTGAGCTGGACGACGCCCTCGGCGAGGTCGCGCTCGCCGGCGACGACGGCGAACCGGGCACCGGAACGGTTGGCGTTCTTCATGTGGCTCTTCAGGCCCTTGGCGCCGTAACCGAAGTCGGTCGCGACGCCGGCCTTGCGCAGCTCGGTGACGAGCCCGAACAGGACCCGGCGCGCCTCCTCGCCCAACGGGACCGCGAAGACGCTGGTCGCCGGCGGAATGTCCAGCTCGATGCCCTCGGCCTCCAGGGCCAGGACGGTGCGGTCCACGCCGAGCGCCCAGCCGACCGACGGGAGCGCCGGGCCGCCGATCATCTCGGACAGTCCGTCGTAGCGGCCGCCGCCGCCCACCGCGGACTGCGAGCCCAGGCCGTCGTGGACGAACTCGAACGTCGTCCGCGTGTAGTAGTCGAGACCGCGCACCAGCTTCTCGTCGTCCTCGAAGGCCACACCCGCCGCCGTGAGCAGCTCGCGCACCTCGGAGTGGTACGCCTTGCACGCGTCGCACAGGTGGTCGCGCAGCGCCGGCGCCCCCACGAGCTGCTTCTGGACGTCGGCCCGCTTGTCGTCGAGGACGCGCAGCGGGTTGATCTCGATGCGGCGGCGGGTCTCCTCGTCGAGGTCGAGGCCGCGCAGGAAGCCCTGGAGCGCCTCGCGGTAGGCCGGGCGGCACTCCTTGTCGCCGAGCGAGTTCAGCAGGATGCGGAAGTTCCGCAGGCCCAGCGAGCGGTACGCCTGGTCGGCCAGGATGATCAGCTCGGCGTCCAGGGCGGGGTCCTCGGCGCCGATGGCCTCGGCACCGACCTGGGAGAAGTGGCGGTAGCGGCCCTTCTGCGGGCGCTCGTAGCGGTAGTACGAGCCGGAGTACCAGAGCTTCACCGGGAGGCCGCCGGCCTTGTGCATGTTGGCCTCGAGGGCCGCGCGCAGCACGGAGGCGGTGCCTTCGGGGCGCAGCGCTAGGTTGGCTCCGCCCTTGGTGGTGAGGGTGTACATCTCCTTGGTCACGATGTCGGTGGACTCACCGACGCCGCGGGCGAACAGGTCGACGTCCTCGAAGCCGGGCGTCTCGACATAGCCGTAGCCGGACTTCCGCAGCGGGCCGGAGATGGCGTCGCGCACAGCCAGATACGTGGCGGAGTACGGCGGGATGAGGTCGAAGGTGCCCTTGGGGGCCTTGAAGGTGCTCACGTGGATCTCGTCACATTCCTCGTCGGGGAGCGTCAACGCTGCCGTGTCCTTGACGGACTGCCGCCACCTGCCGCAGATACGGGTTGGTGGCGCGCTCCTGGCCGATGGTCGTCTGGGGACCGTGTCCCGACAGCACCACGGTCGAGTTGTCGAGCGGCAGGCACACGCGGGCCAGCGATTCGAGCATCTCGTCCATGTCACCGCCGGGCAGGTCGGTGCGTCCGATGGAGCCGGCGAAGAGCAGATCCCCGGAGAAGAACACGGAGGGGATCTCCGGGCTCTGGGGCATCCGGAAGGTCACCGACCCCTTGGTATGACCGGGCGCGTGCGCGACGGAGAACTCGAGTCCGGCGAGATCCAGCTTCGCGCCGTCGGTGAGCTCGTGCACGTCGTCCGGCTCGCCCACGGTGAGCTCGCCCATGAGCGGCATCCCGATGGAGCGGCCGAGGGCCTTCTCCGGGTCGCTCATCATGTACCGGTCGGCGGGGTGGATCCACGCGGGTACGTCATGGGCGCCGCAGACCGGGACGACGGAGGCGACATGGTCGATGTGTCCATGGGTGAGGACCACGGCGACGGGCTTGAGCCGATGCTTCTTGAGCGTCTCCTCGACCCCCTGGGCGGCCTGGTGGCCCGGGTCGATGATCACGCACTCCTCGCCGGCGGCGGGGGCGACCAGATAGCAGTTGGTCCCCCAGGCCCCGGCGGGGAACCCGGCAATCAGCACGATCGTCCTTAAATGTCGTCCGGCACAGGTGTGCGGCGGGGCGGAAGTGGCAGATCAGAGCCTACCGGCGCTGCGTATTCCACAGCCAACCCGTATACGGTACGGGCACATCCGGCCAGGACTGGAACAGACGACCTACAAGGAGCAGACCCGGTGGTCAGCAGCGATCAGCGGCGGCGGCAGCTCGCCCGGGAGAAGTACGTGCGCCAGCAGCAGCGACGTCAGGCGCAGCAGAAGGCCAGGCGCCGCAACACCGTCATCGCGGCCGGGCTGGCCGTGGTGCTGGCCTCCGGCGGTGCGGTGTACGCCTCGGTGGCGCTGACCGACGGGGACAAGAAGGGGTCGGACGCGGCCGCGACGCCGAGTGACAACCCGACGCCCACGCAGAGCGAGTCCTCGGCGCCGGAGCCGGCCATGGCCGTCGACACGAAGGCGAAGTACACGATGGCCCTGACGACGAACCAGGGCAACGTCCGCATCACGATGGACGCCGCGAAGACCCCGCGGACGGTGAACTCCTTCAAGCACCTCGCGGACAAGAAGTACTTCGACGGTACGAAGTGCCACCGGCTCACCACGGAGGGCATCTTCGTCCTCCAGTGCGGCGACCCCAAGGGCGACGGCACCGGCGGCCCGGGCTACACCATCCCGGACGAGAACCTGACCGCGCTGGGCAAGGCCGGCGCGGACGGTTCGGTGACGTTCCCGGCCGGCACCGTGGCCATGGCCAACACGGGGCAGCCGGGCAGCGGCGGCAGCCAGTTCTTCCTCGTGTACCAGGACACCAAGCTGCCGCCGACCTACACGCCCTTCGGCACGATCGACAAGGCCGGCCTGAAGGCCGTCCAGGAGGTCGCCAAGGGCGGTGTCGAGGGCGGTGCCAAGGACGGCGCCCCCAAGAAGGCGGTCACCATCGCGAAGGCCACCGTCACGAAGGAGTGACGCGAAGCGTTCAGCGAGCGGTGACACGAGGCGCGGACACGGCGTGACCATTCAATTTGGGTCGCGCTGAGTGCGGACAGCCGGGCGACCGTTCGCCTAGATTGGCGTTGTGCAGGGCGGGCGCTGCCCGCCCCCGGAAACTGTGGACGATGCCCAGGGGGCACAACCCCCTCGTCGGCATCATGTGGAGGAGGCGCTGTGAGCAGCGACCCGTGGGGCCGCGTCGACGAGACGGGCACCGTGTACGTGCGTACTGCCGAGGGCGAGAAGGTCGTCGGATCGTGGCAGGCCGGTACTCCCGAGGAGGCACTGGCCTACTTCGAGCGCAAGTACGAGGGCTTGGTGGTCGAGATCGGCCTCCTCGAGAAGCGGGTGAGGACGACCGACCTCTCGGCCAAGGACGCGATGGCCGCGATCGATCACATCCGCAAGCAGGTGGACGAGCACCACGCCGTGGGTGACCTCGCCGCGCTGAGCACGCGGCTCGACAAGCTGGTCGAGACGGTGGAGTCGCGTCGCGAGGAGCGCAAGGCCCAGAAGGCCAAGCAGACCGACGAGGCGCGCGGCGCCAAGGAGGCTCTGGTCAAGGAGGCCGAGGAGCTGGCGCAGAGCGAGCAGTGGCGGTCCGCCGGTGAGCGGCTGCGCGCGCTCGTGGACACCTGGAAGGGCCTGCCGCGGCTCGACCGGAAGTCCGACGACGAGCTGTGGCACCGCTTCTCGCACGCCCGCTCGGCGTTCTCCAAGCGTCGCAAGGCGCACTTCGCCTCGCTGGACGCGCAGCGCGAGGAGGCCCGCAAGGTCAAGGAGAAGCTGGTCGCGGAGGCCGAGTCGCTGTCGAACTCCACGGACTGGGGTGGGACGGCCGCCCGGTACCGCGAGCTGATGACGGACTGGAAGGCGGCGGGCCGCGCCCAGCGCGAGCACGAGGACGACCTGTGGAACCGATTCCGCGGCGCCCAGGACGTCTTCTTCGCGGCGCGCGGCGAGGTCTTCGCCGAGCGGGACGCGGAGCAGACGGAGAACCTCAAGCTGAAGGAGGAGCTCGCGGCCGAGGCCGAGAAGCTGGTGCCGGTGAAGGATCTGAAGGCGGCCCGTGCGGCCTTCCGTTCCCTCAACGAGCGCTGGGAGGCCATCGGCCATGTGCCGCGCGACGCCCGGCCGAAGGTCGAGGGCCGGATGCACGCGGTGGAGCGGGCGATCGGCGAGGCCGAGGAGTCGGAGTGGCGCCGGACGAACCCGGAGGCACGCGCGCGTGCCGCGGGTCTGACCGGCCAGCTGCAGGACGCGGTCGACAAGCTGCAGAAGCAGATCGACGCGGCCCGTGCGGCGGGCAACGACGCCAAGGCCGACAAGCTGGCGCGTGAGCTGGAGGGCCGTCAGGCGCTTCTCGACCAGGCCCTGAAGGGGCTGGAGGAGTTCGGCGGCTGAGTTCCCGTACGAGAAGGGCCCCGGTACCTCGCGGTGCCGGGGCCCTTCTCGTACGTACGGTTACGGCCTTCGGGCCGAGGTGACCCGGTAGACGTCGTAGACGCCCTCCACGCCCCGTACGGCCTTCAGGACGTGTCCAAGGTGCTTCGGGTCGCCCATCTCGAAGGTGAAGCGCGAGGTGGCCACCCGGTCACGGGAGGTCTGGACGGCCGCCGACAGGATGTTGACGTGCTGGTCCGAGAGGACGCGGGTGACGTCCGAGAGGAGCCGCGAGCGGTCCAGGGCCTCGACCTGTATGGCGACGAGGAAGACCGACGACTGGGTGGGCGCCCATTCCACCTCGAGGATGCGTTCCGGCTCCCGGGAGAGCGACTCGACGTTGAGGCAGTCGCTGCGGTGCACCGATACGCCGCTGCCCCGGGTGACGAAGCCGATGATCGGGTCGCCCGGTACGGGTGTGCAGCAGCGGGCCAGTTTGACCCAGACGTCCTCGACGCCCTTGACGACGACACCGGGGTCGGCGCTGGAGCGGCGCTTGGAGCGGCCGCGCGAGGGCGGCGCGGTCTCGACGAGGTCCTCGTTGGCGGCCTCCTCGCCGCCGAGGGCCTGGACGAGCTTCTGCACGATGGACTGGGCGGTGACATGGCCCTCGCCGATCGCCGCGTACAGCGAGGAGATGTCGCTGTAGCGCATCTCGTGGGCGAGCGTGACGAGCGAGTCGCCGGTCAGGATCCGCTGGATCGGCAGGTTCTGCTTGCGCATGGCCCGCGCGATGGCGTCCTTGCCCTGCTCGATCGCCTCGTCGCGGCGTTCCTTGGAGAACCAGGCCCGGATCTTGTTGCGGGCGCGCGGGGACTTGACGAAGCCCAGCCAGTCGCGGGACGGGCCGGCACCGGGGGCCTTGGAGGTGAAGACCTCGACCAGGTCGCCGTTGTCGAGGGTCGATTCGAGCGGCACGAGCCGCCCGTTGACCCGGGCCCCTATGGTGCGGTGGCCGACCTCGGTGTGGACGGCGTAGGAGAAGTCGACGGGGGTGGCGCCGGCCGGCAGCGCTATGACGTCGCCCTTGGGGGTGAAGACGAAGACCTCGTTGCGGGACAGGTCGAAGCGCAGGGACTCCAGGAACTCGCTGGGGTCCTCGGTCTCCTTCTGCCAGTCGAGGAGCTGGCGCAGCCACGCCATGTCGTTGAGGTGATCGTCCTTGCCGGTCTTCTTCGGCACGTCGGCGCGCACCTTGGAGGCGCCGGCGACGGCCTCCTGCTTGTACTTCCAGTGCGCGGCGATGCCGTACTCGGCCCGGCGGTGCATGTCGAAGGTGCGGATCTGCAGCTCGACGGGCTTGCCGTTGGGTCCGATGACCGTCGTGTGGAGCGACTGGTACATGTTGAACTTCGGCATCGCGATGTAGTCCTTGAACCGGCCGGGGACCGGGTTCCATCGCGCGTGGACGGTGCCGAGGGCGGCGTAGCAGTCGCGGACCGTGTCGACGAGGACGCGGATGCCCACCAGGTCGTAGATCTCCGCGAAGTCACGGCCGCGGACGATCATCTTCTGGTAGACGCTGTAGTAGTGCTTGGGCCGGCCGGTCACGGTGGCCTTGATGCGGGCGGCGCGCAGGTCTGACTGGACCTCGTCGGTCACTATCGCGAGGTACTCGTCGCGTTTGGGCGCGCGCTCGGCGACGAGCCGGACGATCTCGTCGTACATCTTGGGGTAGAGGATCGCGAAGGCGAGGTCCTCCAGCTCCCACTTGATGGTGTTCATGCCCAGGCGGTGGGCCAGGGGCGCGTAGATCTCGAGGGTCTCGCGGGCCTTCTTCTCCTGCTTCTCCCGCTTGAGATAACGCATGGTGCGCATGTTGTGCAGCCGGTCGGCGAGCTTGATGACCAGGACGCGCGGGTCCTTGGCCATGGCGACGACCATCTTGCGCACGGTCTCGGCCTGCGCGGCCTCGCCGAACTTGACCTTGTCCAGCTTGGTGACGCCGTCGACGAGCAGGGCGACCTGGTCGCCGAAGTCGCGGCGGAGGGTGTCGAGGCCGTACTCGGTGTCCTCGACGGTGTCGTGCAGCAGCCCGGCCATCAGCGTCGCCGGGTCCATGCCGAGCTCGGCGAGGATGGTGGTGACGGCCAGCGGGTGGGTGATGTACGGGTCGCCGCTCTTGCGCTTCTGGCCGCGGTGCCAGCGCTCGGCGACCTGGTAGGCCCGCTCGATCTGGCGGAGCGTCGCCGTCTCGATCTTCGGGTCGTTGGACCGGACGATCCGGAGCAGCGGTTCGAGGACCGGGTTGTACGGGGAGGAGCGCTGGACACCCAGGCGGGCGAGGCGGGCGCGCACGCGGTTGGAGGAGCCCCCGGAGCGGGCCGGGGCGGCCTGCGCGGGTTTCGGCGCGGGGGGCTGTGCCGGCGCGGGAGCCGGTGCTGGTGCCACGGGCGAGGGGCTGCTCTCCGCGGGCTTGTCCTGGGGCGTGGCGGGGCCCGCCGCGGCCTTCTCGGCCTGCTGGTCGGGCTGCGCTGCGGAGAGTGGCTGGGCCTCGTCTGGCAAGAGCGCTCCTCGTGCGGTACCGGGTCCCCCGGACAGGCCCGGAAAGCCCATGGTATCGACCCGGGAGCCCGGGTGCTCACGCGTGTGGCCGGTACGACCGCCGCTGCCCGCGTCCGGGGCCCCGATCGGGGACATACCGGGAAAACAGGCGGGGCGCCCCGGGGATTCCCCCGGAGCGCCCCGCCCCGTACGTGCCACGGATCAGACCGTGATCAGCGCCTCCAGCGGAGCGCCGCCCAGGGCGGGCTCCAGCCGGGCCCGCCCGTCGAGGAAGCCGAGCTCCATGAGGACCGCGACGCCCGCGACCTCGGCCCCGGCCCGCCGGATGAGCTCCAGCGACGCCTCGGCGGTGCCGCCGGTGGCCAGGACGTCGTCGATGACCATGACGCGGTCGCCGGGGACCAGGTCCTCGGCGTGCACCTCGATCTCGGCGGTGCCGTACTCCAGCTCGTACGCCTGCTTC
Source organism: Streptomyces sp. NPDC006551 (assembly GCF_040611675.1). Lineage (NCBI taxonomy): Bacteria > Bacillati > Actinomycetota > Actinomycetes > Kitasatosporales > Streptomycetaceae > Streptomyces > Streptomyces sp. NPDC006551. Next base: position 17,551 of record NZ_JBEXOT010000050.1, on the reverse strand, counting down.
AGCGTGGCACCGGGCAGCTTGCCGGCCTTGCGCACCGGGACGAAGCCCAGGCCCGCGCGGACCGCGACCGGTGCGGCGAGGATGAAGCCGCGCGCCTCCAGGCCGACGATCTTCGTCGCGCCGTGCGTGACGCACAGCGAGGCGAGGCTGTCGGTCAGGGCCGTGAACGCCACCGGGTCCGCGAGCAGCGGAGTGATGTCCTTGAACAGCACCCCCGGCTTGGGATAGTCGGGGACGTCCCTGATCCGGCTGAGCAGCAGACCGGCGGTGTCCTGGGCCTCCGCCGTCATCCGCGGCGCTCCGAAGGCCGTCCGCGGCGCGACGCGCGCTGCCCGACGACGGCGGTCTCCGCCGCGTCCTCGAAGCCGTCGTCGCCGTCGTCGCCGTCGGTGCTGTCGTCCACGTCCAGGGACTCACCCTTGGCGGCCGCGGCCGCCCGCTTGGCGAGCACCCGCTTCTTCATCGCCTTGATCGCCGGGTCGCGCTCCTTGAGATCGGCGACGAGCGGGGTGGCGATGAAGATCGACGAGTACGCGCCGGCGGCGAGACCGACGAAGAGCGACAGCGAGATGTCGTTCAGCATGCCGGCGCCCAGGACACCGCCACCGATGAAGAGCAGACCGGCGACCGGCAGCAGGGCGACGACGGTGGTGTTGACCGAACGGACCAGCGTGCTGTTGATCGAACGGTTGGCGATCTCGCTGTACGTCCAGCGCGTCTGCTTGGTGACCCCCTTCGTGCCCTCCTTGAGGGAGTCGAAGACGACCACCGTGTCGTAGAGGGAGTAACCGAGGATGGTCAGCAGACCGATCACCGTACCGACCGTGACCTCGAAGCCCACGAGGGAGTAGATGCCGACGGTGATCGTGATGTCGTGGATCAGGGCGACGAGCGCGGCGACCGCCATCCGCCACTCGAAGGCGATGGCCAGATAGACGACCACCAGGACCATGAAGACCCCGAGTCCCGTCCATGCCTTGTTGGCGATCTGCTCGCCCCAGCTGGGGCCGACCAGCTCCGCGGCGATCTTGTCCTCGGGCACGTTCAGGTCCTTGGCCAGCTCCGTGCGGACCTTGTCGGACTGCTGGGTGTCGAGGCCGCCGACCTGGATCCGCATGGAGCCGTTGCCGAGCTCCTGGACGATCGCGTCGTGGCCGGAGGCCTCTTCCGCGTACTCCTGGACCTGCGAGACCGAGGCCGACGCCTTCGGGGTGGTGAAGACGGCGCCGCCCTTGAACTCGATGCCCATGTTCAGGCCCTGCACCGCCAGGGCCACGATGGCCGTGATGGTGATCAGGATCGAGACGCCGTACCAGATCTTTCGCTTACCGATGAAGTCGTAGCCGACCTCACCACGGTGGAGCCGGGCGCCGAGATTGCCGAGCTTCGACATCTCACGCCTCCTTCGGGTCGATGGGGGCGGAGACACGGCGAGAACGACGCAGCGGCGGCTTGGCGCCGAGCCGCTTCGGGTCGAGGCCGGACCACGCGTGGCCTTCGCCGAAGAACTTGGTGCGAGCGAGGAGCGTCATGACCGGCTTGGTGAAGAGGAACACCACGACCACGTCGAGCAGGGTGGTCAGGCCGAGCGTGAACGCGAAGCCCTGGACCTTGCCGACGGTGACGAGGAAGAGCACGGCGGCGGCGAGGAAGGACACGAAGTCGGAGACGAGGATCGTGCGGCGGGCACGCGGCCAGGCACGCTCGACGGCCGGGCGGAGCGAGCGGCCCTCGCGGATCTCGTCGCGGATGCGTTCGAAGTACACGATGAACGAGTCCGCGGTGATACCGATGGCCACGATGGCACCACAGACGGCAGGCAGGTTCAGCGCGAAGCCGATGGCCGGGCCGAGCAGGGCCATGATCACGTAGGTCAGGATCGCCGAGGCCAGCAAGCTGAGAAGGGCCACCAGCGACAGGCCGCGGTAGTAGACCACCAGGTAGATGATGACCAGGGCCAGACCGATCGCACCGGCGATCAGGCCCGCCTCCAGCTGCTCACCGCCGAGCGCGGCGGTGACGGTGGTGACGCTCTGGGTGTCGAAGGAGAGCGGCAGCGCACCGTAGGACAGGATGTTGCCCAGGTCCTGCGCGGACTTCTGGGTGAAGCTGCCGGAGATCTCGGCGTTGGCGCTCAGCGTGGTGCGCACCGACGGGGCCGAGACGACCTCGCCGTCCAGGACGATCGCGAACTGGTTCTGCGGCTCCTGCTGCGTCGACAGCTTGCTGGTGATCTTCTGGAACTTCTTGGAGCCACTGCTGGTGAACTCCATGTTGACGATCCACATGCCGCGCTGCTGGTCGAAGACGCCCTGGGCGTCGTCGACGTCCTTGCCGTCCACCTCGGCCGGGCCGAGGATGTACTTCTCCCACTGGCCGATGGCGTTCTTGCCGCAGGCCACGATGGTGTCGGCCGGCTTGGCGTTCTTGTTGGCGGCGCTGCGCTGCTTCGGGTCGAGGCAGTTCAGCGTGGCGAACTTCTGCTCGAGCGCGGAGGTCGCGGCGTCCGGCGACGGGGAGCCCTTGGGGCTCTCGGAGGCCTTCGGGCCGCCGGAGGCGGAACCGGTCGGCGTGGGCGTCGGGCTCGGGGCCTTCAGGGCCTCGGAGACCGCGCGGCCCTGGGTGGAGGCGCTCGCCGACGGGGTGGCCGTCTTCTCGTCCTTCTTGCCGTCGTCCTTGCCCTTGTCCGCGGTCGCCCCGGAGGCCGACGGCGCCGGGGACGCCGAGGAGCTGGCGGTCGGCGCCGGCTGCTCCGAGGGCGCGTAGGTCAGAACGGGCCGGAAGTACAGCTGGGCGGTGGTACCGACCTGCTCACGGGCCTGCTTCTCGTCAACACCCTTGGGGATGTTGACGATGATGTTCTCGCGGCCCTGGGTCTGGACCTCGGCCTCGGAGACACCCAGACCATTGACACGGCGCTCGATGATGCCGACCGCGGTGTTCATGTTGGTCTCGTTGACGGCGTCTTCCTTGCCGGGCTCAGCCTCGGCCTTGAGCGTGATCGAGGTTCCGCCGGCCAGGTCGATGCCCAGACGCGGCGTGGTGTGACCCGACCAGAACATCCCGCCCGTGAGCGCGACCATGGCGATCAGGATCAGTGCCAGGGCACGCCCCGGCCTCCCCTGTCCCCCCGCCGGCCTTCGGCCCTTCTTCGGTGCTGCCACCTTGTCGTTTCTCCCTGTCCAACCGTTCCGCGCCGGGTGTGCGCGTACGGCCACGAAGTGTGTGTGGGGACCTGCCCCCGCAGACGTGGAACCGTGCCGGGGACCGCGGGCGCCGGTGGGCGTCCGCGATCCCCGGCCGCGACTACTTCGCGTCCGCCTCGCCGTCGGCCTTGTCGTCCTTCTTGACCTCGGTGTCGGCCTCGGCCGTGTCCACCTTCTTGGTCAGGTCGGGCTTGGCCTCCCCCGAGACCTCCTCGGCGTCCTGCTCGCCGTCCTCGACCGACTCGGTCAGCGAGGAGGCGTCGTCGGGCACCACGGCGGCGTCCGCGTCGTCGCCGTGGACGATCCGGTTGTACTCGGCGTCCTCGAGGACCGCGCCGATCGCGTTCTTGGCGTAGACGGCGTGCACGCCGGGCGCGACCTCGAGGAGAACGGTCTCGTCGCCGACCTCCTTGACGGTGGCGTACATCCCCCCGATCGTCCGTACGCCGGTGCCGGGCTGCATCTGGTTGCGCATCTCCGCCGCCTGCTGCTGCTTCTTCTTGGCAGAGCGGGTCATCAGGAACATGGCCCCGATGAGGACGATGAAGGGGAGGAGGGTCACGATACTCACGGGACGGGTTTCCTTCGCACGGACGCGGAGAACCCGCGGCCTGATCTTCGGGGGTGGGCGTGCCGACCAGAAAGGTCGGCATCGGCGGAGTCTAGGCGAGTCCGCATCGATGGAACAACGTCCAGCATCGCACCGCGGTTCCTCGTCCGGCGAGTCTCCGCGCCGTCACGCCCCGAAGAGCCCCTGTTGTCCGCTTCCTGCGGCTCCCGGGCCCGCTGCCTGCGGCGGAACCAGGCCGAGATGCGTCCATGCCGCGGGAGTGGCGACCCGGCCACGGGGCGTGCGCGCCAGCAGCCCCTCGCGTACGAGGAAGGGCTCGGCGACCTCCTCGACGGTCTCGCGCTCCTCGCCGACCGCGACCGCGAGCGTGGACAGGCCGACCGGCCCGCCGCCGAAGAGCTTGAGCAGGGCCTGGAGGACGGCCCTGTCGAGCCGGTCGAGGCCGCGGCTGTCGACCTCGTACACGCCGAGGGCGGCGGCGGCGATCTCCCGGGTGATCACGCCGTCGGCCCTGACCTGGGCATAGTCGCGGACGCGCCGCAGGAGGCGGTTGGCGATGCGGGGCGTGCCACGGGAGCGGCCGGCGATCTCGGCGGCGCCCGCGCCGTCGATCTCGACGTCGAGGAGCCCGGCGGAGCGGTGGATCACGCGCTCGAGCTCGGCGGGCTCGTAGAACTCCATGTGCCCGGTGAAGCCGAAGCGGTCGCGCAGCGGCGGCGGCAGGAGTCCGGCCCGGGTGGTGGCGCCGACCAGGGTGAAGGGCGGCAGTTCCAGCGGGATGGCGGTGGCGCCGGGGCCCTTGCCGACGATGACGTCGACGCGGAAGTCCTCCATCGCCATGTAGAGCATCTCCTCGGCGGGCCGGGACATCCGGTGGATCTCGTCGAGGAAGAGGATCTCGCCCTCCTGGAGGGAGGAGAGGATCGCGGCGAGGTCGCCGGCGTGCTGGATGGCGGGGCCGGAGGTGATCCGGATCGGGGCGTTCATCTCCGCGGCGATGATCATCGAGAGGGTGGTCTTGCCGAGGCCGGGGGCGCCGGAGAGCAGGACGTGGTCGGCGGTCGCACCGCGCTGGCGGGCCGCCCTGAGGACCAGGTCGAGCTGCTGGCGGACCTTCTCCTGGCCGACGAACTCGGTGAGGTCCTTGGGGCGCAGGGCCGCCTCGACGGCCTGGTCGTCGCCCTCGGCGGAGGCGCCGACGATCCGCTCCTCGCCGTCCGGTGCCGTCTCGTCGTCCCAGTTCACGTCTCTGCCTTCTCGGTCTTCTCGGTGCGGTGCGGTGGGTCTGGCGACGCTATCGGGCGCGGTTGAGCGTCTGGAGCGCGGCCCGCAGCAGCTGCGGGACCGGGGCCGAGCCGGACTCGGCGATCGCCGCCTCGGCCTGCGGGGTCACCGCGGCGACGGCGTCCTCCGCCTCGCGGCTCGCGTACCCGAGGCCGATGAGGGCGGCCTGGAGCTGCTCGGTCCAGGGGGCGGGCCCCGTGGCCGCGACGCGCTGCGCACCGACCAGGCCACTGCTGCCGAGCGGGGCGCCGAGCTTGTCCTTCAGTTCGAGAAGGAGCTTCTGGGCGCCCTTCTTGCCGATGCCGGGGACGGCGGTCAGCGCCTTCTCGTCGCCGGTGGAGACGGCGAGCCGCAGTGCGTCGGGGCTGTGGACGCCGAGCATGGCCTGGGCGAGGCGTGGTCCGACGCCGCTGGCGGTCTGGAGCAGTTCGAAGACCTGCCGCTCGTCGTCGTCCGCGAAGCCGTACAGGGTCAGGGAGTCCTCCCGCACCACCAAGGAGGTGGCGAGGCGGGCCTCCTGACCGATCCTCAGTCCGGAGAGGGTGTTCGGGGTGCACTGGACGGCCATCCCGACACCGCCGACTTCGATGACCGCGGTGGTGGGGGCGAGGGCGGCCACCGGGCCGCTGACGAAGGCGATCATCGGGTACGGCCTTTCGCGGTGTGCTGAGCAGTGTGCTGAGCGGTGTGCAGGGCGACGGCCCGCTGCAGACGGTTCTGCGCCGGGGCGCGCCAGATGTGGCAGATGGCGAGGGCGAGCGCGTCGGCGGCGTCGGCCGGCTTGGGCGGGGCCGAGAGCCGCAGCAGCCGGGTCACCATCGCTCCGACCTGGGCCTTGTCGGCCCGGCCACTGCCGGTGACTGCGGCCTTGACCTCGCTGGGGGTGTGCAGGGCGACGGGGATCCCGCGGCGCGAGGCGCAGAGCATGGCGACCGCGCTGGCCTGGGCCGTGCCCATGACCGTACGGACGTTGTGCTGGCTGAAGACCCGTTCCACGGCGACCAGTTCGGGCGAGAAGCGGTCGAGCCACTCCTCGATGCCGCGCTCGATGCCCACCAGACGTATGCCGATGTCCGCGTCCGCGGCGGTCCGCACGACGCCGACTCCGAGCATGGTCAGGGGCCGGCCGGCGACGCCCTCGACGACGCCGACACCGCATCGGGTCAGCCCCGGGTCCACCCCGAGCACGCGCACGTCAGCCCCTCCCTGGACCTTCTTCGTTCATGTGTTTGTGCAGGCTATCCGCTCGCACTGACAACGCCGCGCAAAACGGCGGCGGGCCGACGGGGGTGTGTCCCCGTCGGCCCGCCGAAGTCGGCCCGGAATCAGGCGTCGACCTTCTCCATGACCTCGTCGCTGACGTCGAAGTTGGCGAAGACGTTCTGCACGTCGTCGCTGTCCTCGAGCGCGTCGATCAGCTTGAAGATCTTGCGCGCGCCCTCTTCGTCGAGCTCGACCTGCATGGTCGGGACGAAGCTGGAGTCGGCGGAGTCGTAGTCGATGCCGGCCTCCTGGAGGGCGGTGCGGACCGCGACCATGTCCGTGGCCTCGCTGATGACCTCGAAGCTCTCACCGAGGTCGTTGACCTCCTCGGCACCCGCGTCGAGCACCGCGCCGAGGACGTCGTCCTCGGTCAGCTCACCCTTGGGCAACACGATGACGCCCTTGCGGTTGAACAGGTACGAGACCGAGCCCGGGTCGGCCATGGAGCCGCCGTTGCGGGTCATGGCGACGCGGACGTCGGAGGCGGCGCGGTTGCGGTTGTCGGTGAGGCACTCGATGAGCACCGCGACGCCGTTCGGGCCGTAACCCTCGTACATGATCGTCTCGTAGTCGACGCCGCCGGCCTCGAGGCCGCCGCCGCGCTTGATCGCCGAGTCGATGTTCTTGTTCGGGACCGAGCTCTTCTTGGCCTTCTGCACGGCGTCGAACAGCGTCGGGTTGCCATCCAGGTCGGCGCCGCCCGTACGGGCCGCGACCTCGATGTTCTTGATCAGCTTCGCGAAGAGCTTGCCGCGCTTGGCATCGATCACGGCCTTCTTGTGCTTCGTCGTAGCCCATTTAGAGTGGCCGGACATCTGCCTGTCTCCTTCGCGTAACCCATTTCTGAACGAACCCCAGAGATCCTACCGGGATCGTGTCACCGGGCTGCGCGCACCATGTCGACGAACAGGGCGTGCAGGCGGTGGTCGCCCGTGAGTTCGGGGTGGAACGAGGTCGCGAGGGCCTGGCCCTGGCGCACGGCGACGATGTGCCCTTCGTGCTCGGCGAGGACCTCGACCTCCGCGCCGACGGACTCGACCCAGGGAGCGCGGATGAAGACGCCCTCGACGGGTCCGTCCTCGATGCCGCTGACGGCGACGCCCGCCTCGAAGGACTCGTTCTGCCGCCCGAAGGCGTTGCGGCGGACGATCATGTCGATGCCGCCGAAGGTCTCCTGGCCCGAACGCGGGTCGAGGATCTTGTCGGCGAGCATGATCAGCCCGGCACAGGTGCCGTAGACCGGCATGCCGGCGGCGATGCGCTCGCGCAACGGCTCCATCAGGCCGAACAGGCCGGCCAGCTTGGAGATCGTGGTGGACTCGCCGCCGGGTACGACCAGGCCGTCGATCTCGGCGAGTTCTTCGGGGCGCCGGACCGGCCTGGCCACGGCGTCAGCCGCGGCCAGGGCGATCAGGTGCTCCCGCACGTCGCCCTGGAGCGCCAGGACACCGATCACAGGAGTGTTCATGGGGGATTACCAGCCGCGGTTGGCGTAGCGCTCGGACTCGGGGAGGGTGTCGCAGTTGATGCCGACCATGGCCTCGCCCAGGTTGCGGGAGGCGTCCGCGATGATCTTCGGGTCGTCGTAGAAGGTGGTGGCCTTCACGATGGCGGCGGCGCGCTTGGCCGGGTCGCCCGACTTGAAGATGCCGGAGCCGACGAAGACGCCCTCGGCGCCGAGCTGGCGCATCAGCGCGGCGTCGGCCGGGGTGGCGACGCCACCGGCGGAGAACAGCACGACCGGCAGCTTGCCCAGCTCGGCGACCTCCTTGACCAGCTCGTACGGGGCGCGCAGCTCCTTGGCGGCGGCGAACAGCTCGTTGTTGTCGTAGCCGCGCAGGCGGGCGATCTCGTTCTTGATCTGGCGCAGGTGGCGGACCGCCTCGACGACGTTGCCGGTGCCGGCCTCGCCCTTGGAGCGGATCATGGCCGCACCCTCGGCGATGCGGCGCAGGGCCTCGCCCAGGTTGGTGGCGCCACAGACGAAGGGGGTGGTGAACGCCCACTTGTCGGAGTGGTTGACCTCGTCGGCCGGGGTGAGGACCTCGGACTCGTCGATGTAGTCGACGCCGAGGGACTGCAGCACCTGGGCCTCGACGAAGTGACCGATGCGGGACTTGGCCATGACCGGGATGGACACCGCGCCGATGATCTCTTCGATCATGTTCGGGTCGGACATACGGGCCACGCCGCCGTCCTTGCGGATGTCGGCCGGGACCCGCTCCAGGGCCATGACGGCCACGGCGCCGGCGTCCTCGGCGATCTTCGCCTGCTCGGCGTTGACCACGTCCATGATCACGCCGCCCTTGAGCTGCTCGGCCATGCCGCGCTTGACGCGGGAGGTGCCAATCGCCGAGGACTCTGCGGACTGGTTGCTGTTGGGAAGCGTGGTGGACACGGGGACCTCACTCGGAGAAAGCGGTGTTCAGACAAGAGTGAGGAAACAGGCCACCACCAGTCCACAGCAAGGGCCAATGTGGAGCCGGTGGATCGTTTTCGTCGATTTCGCAGGTGAGGACGGTCAGGCCGGTCGATCGGCAAGGGCGAGAGGCGGCTCGTCGTCCATTTCGAAGGCGAGCGGGAACGGGGCGTGCCCCGCCAGCCGGAACCAGCGCACCGTGCGGTGCCGGCGCAGCGCCCGCGCGGCGCGCACGGCGTCGTTGTGGAACCTGCGGGCCATGGGGACGCGGCGCACGGCCGCCGCGAGTTCACCGGCGGCCTCGTCGCCGCCGGGGGTCTCCCGTACGACCTCGACCTGCTCGGGCTCGCCGAACACGGCGCGCAGCGCCTGGCTCAGCTCGCTCTCGGCGACCTCACGCTGGTCCTCCTCGGCCTGGCGGGCGGCGTGGGCCGCCTCGTAGAGCACGATCGAGGCGGCGGGGTCGAGGATTCCGGAGGTGGCCAGCTCCTGGGTGACCGAGGCCCGGCGCAGCAGCTGAGCGTCGAGAGCGGCGCGGGCCGCGTCGATACGGGAGTGCAGCCGGTCGAGCCGCCCGGCGGTCCAGCTGAGGTACAGGCCGATCGCGATCAGCGCGACGACGGTCCAGATCAGGGTTTCGGTCACGGGCGCACAGGCTACCGGGGCGGGGGCAGCACACCTTCCCAGAGGGCACGGTCGTGGGCGAACCGGACGTGCGCCGTCCGGCCGTCGGCGAGTTCGGCGAACCGGTCGATCCACGGCCGGTACGGCAGGAGTCCGGCGCGGCGCCCCATCTCGTCGGTGGCGAACTCGGAGGCGAAGTCGTACGCCTGCCCCGCCAGGACGGTCACCCGGTCGCCCTGGTGGAGGACGAGGGACTGGTGGCCCTCGGTGTGCCCGGGCGTGGGCACGATCCGGATGCCGGGTGCGATCTCGTGTTCGCCGTCGATCTCCTCGTACCGGACGCCGTCGAGGAGGTGGTCGAGGGTGTAGCCGCCGGCGCGGGCGGTGGCGAGCTCCTTGCGCTGGACGACGACGGGGATGTCCGCGAAGCGCTGGTTGCCGCCGATGTGGTCGAAGTGGAGGTGGCAGTTCACGACGAGGTCGACGTCGTGGGGGCGGACGGCGAGGGGCTTGCGGACGGGCTGGTAGTGCGCGTCCGCCTCGGGCGACCCGGCGCCCATACCGGTGTCGAAGAGGAGCGTCCCGTCCTCGTGCCGTACGAGGTACGCGAGGACGGGCTCCACGCGCGCGTGGGGACCGCCCCACTCGGCGGCGGGCCGTACGAAGTACCCCAGGTCCAGGAGGTGCACGGTGGGTGACGTCATCGACTCAGCGTGCCACCCCGCGGCTCGGGGCGTGAAGGGCCCGACCCGCGACGGGCCCGACACGGGAAGAGCCCGGTCCCTGAAGGAGCCCCACCGCGAAGGGCCCGACCCGCGAAGGGACCCGGTCCGCGAAGGGACCCGGTCCGCGAAACGCCCGGTCCCCGAAGGAGCCCCGGTCCGCGAACGGGGGCCGCTCCGTGCGGACACCCGATCGCTCCGCCCCGCGGAACCGTCAGTCCCGTGCCAGGCCGAGGCCGAACCGCGCCCGCAGGCCCGTGCGTTCGTCCGTCGCCACCGACGCCGCGCCGTCCGTCACCGTCTCGTACACGGCCAGGATGTCCGCGCCCACCGTCGACCAGTCGAAGCGCCGCACGTGCGCGCTCCCCCGGGCCCGCAGCTCCTCGCGCCGCTCCTCGTCCCCGAGCAGCCGGATCGCCGCGCTCGCCAGCGCGTCCGCGTCCTCGTTGGCGAACAGCTCGCCCGCCGCGCCCTGGTCCAGGACCTGGGCGAACGCGTCGAGGTCGGAGGCGAGGACCGGCGCGCCCGCCGACATCGCCTCGACCAGGATGATCCCGAAGCTCTCGCCACCGGTGTTGGGCGCCACGTACACGTCGACGCTGCGCAGCAGCCGCGCCTTGTCCTCGTCGCTGACCATCCCGAGGAACTCGACCCGCGAGCGCATCTCGGAGGGCAGCGAGGCCACGGCCTCCTCCTCGTCGCCGCGCCCGGCCACGACCAGCCGTGCCCCGGGCCGCTCCGCGAGGATCTTCGGCAGGGCCCTCATCAGCACGGGCAGGCCCTTGCGCGGTTCGTCGATCCGCCCGATGAACCCGAGCGTCTCCCCCTGCCACTCCTTCTTCGGCTCGGCCCGCGCGAAGAAGTCGACGTCGACGCCGTTGGGGATGACGACCGCGTCGCCGCCCAGATGCTCGACCAATGTCCGGCGCGCGTACTCGCTCACCGCGATCCGCGCCCTGATCTTCTCCAGCGCCGGCTGGAGGATCGGGTACGCGGCGATCATCGCCCGCGAACGCGGGTTGGACGTGTGGAAGGTGGCGACGATCGGCCCCTGCGCCGCCCAGCAGGTCAGCAGACCCAGCGAGGGGGAGGCCGGCTCGTGGATGTGGATCACGTCGAAGGTGCCGTCGTGGAGCCAGCGCCGCACCCGTGCCGCCGAGAGGAAGCCGAAGTTGAGCCGCGCCACCGAGCCGTTGTACGGCACGGGTACGGCCCGCCCGGCCGAGACGACGTACGGCGGGAGCGGTGTCTCGTCGTCGGCGGGGGCGAGCACCGACACCTCGTGGCCCAGCCGGATCAGGTGCTCGGCGAGGTCGCGGATGTGGAACTGGACGCCGCCCGGCACGTCCCACGAGTACGGGCAGACGATGCCGATCCTCAAGACCGCGACCCCTCGGCCCGGTCGGCGCCCCGTTCCTCGAGATCCGCGAGCCACAGTCGTTGCAGCATGTGCCAGTCCTCCGGGTGGTCCGCGATGCCGGTGGCGAAGGCGTCGGCCAGCGCCTGTGTCATCACAGACGTCTTCTCGGCCCGCGTACCCGACTCGGGTACGTCGACGGGTGCGTGCACCTGCCCCTTCATGACCGTCGAGTCGTCGTACCAGAGCGTGACCGGCAGCAGCAGGGCGCCGGTCTGCTGCGCCAGCATCGCGGGGCCGCCCGGCATCCGCGCGGTGTCGCCGAAGAACGTGACCTCGGTGCCGGAAGCCGACAGGTCGCGGTCGGCGACCAGGCAGACCAGGCCACCGGCCCGCAGCCGCCGTGCCAGGGTGCCGAAGGCGGCGCCTCCGGTGTGGGGCAGGACCTCCATGCCCAGGGACTCGCGGTAGGCGACGAAGCGGTCGTACAGCGTCTCCGGCTTGAGCCGCTCCGCGACCGTCGTGAACGGCACACCGAGCGCGCGGGTCGCCCACACGCCCGCCAGGTCCCAGTTGGCCAGGTGCGGCAGGGCCACGATGACACCGCGCCCGGACGCGAGCCCGTCCTTCAGACGGTGGACGTCCTTGATGTCGACGCTGTCCTCGACCCGCTCCTTACTCCAGGTCGGCAGCCGGAAGGACTCCATCCAGTACCGCATGTAGGAGCGCATGCCGGCCTTGGAGAGCTCGGCGAGCCGCTCGGGCGTGGCGTCGGGCACCACGCGCGCGAGGTTCGACTCCAGCCGCAGCACGCTCGTGCCGCGCCGCTTCCAGGCGAGGTCGGCGATCCGCCGGCCGAGGCCGGCCGCGACCGGCTCCGGGAGTTTCCTGACCGTCGACCAGCCGAGCCCGTACAGCCCGTCGGTCAGCCGGTCCCGCAGGTCATTCGCACCACTCATGACGTCGCCTCGCTCCCCCGCCCGGAGGCCGCGTCCGCCTCCGCCGACTCCCGCCGTACCGTCACCACACGCTGTCCCAGCGTCACCGCGGAGCCCACCGCCACGATCCACAGCGCGATCGGCAGCAGCACGTCCACACCGGGCACGCCGAAGGCGTGCAGGCCCGCGAGGCCCGCGGCGACCAGCGAGATCACCAGCCGTTCGGCCCGTTCGACCAGGCCGTTGACCGCGACCGGCAGGCCGATCGATTCGCCACGCGCCTTGGTGTACGAGACGACCTGGCCGCTGGCGAGACAGAAGATGGCGACGGCGCACAGGATGTTGTCGTTGCCCGTACCCGCGTACCAGAGCGCGAAGCCACCGAAGATGGCTCCGTCGGCGACCCGGTCCAGGGTCGAGTCGAGGAACGCGCCCCAGCGGCTGGAGACGCCGGCCTGTCGGGCCATGTTCCCGTCGATGAGGTCGGAGAAGACGAAGAGGGTGATGACGATCGTGCCCCAGAAGAACTCTCCCCTGGGGAAGAAGACCAGCGCTCCCGCCATCACTCCGGCCGTGCCGATGAGTGTCACCGCGTCGGGGCTGACCCCCCGGCGAAGCAGAAACGCGGCGAACGGTGTGAGGACACGCGTAAAAAACGCACGCGCGTACTTGTTCAGCATGGCCTTCCCGAGGTTCGGTGGGCCGCGGTCCCTACGACCACCGGCTCACCCATCGTAGCCAGGACGCCGCGCCGTACCGTCGGGTACCCGCCCCGCCGCGTCGCGTACGACGTATGGACGCACCGTGACGTCGGTGCGAAGCTCGAAGGACAACCGCGGGCGTCGCCGGAGCCGTACGCGAAGCACCGTCCGCCGCGCCCCCTCCCCACGCCCGCGCCCGCCTCACCGTGCAAGCGATCGGGAGGAAGATCATGGGCGACAAGGCGAACGCGCACACCGGGGCCGCCGGCAGGGCTCCAACGGCCGACCGGCCCTCGGACGTACGGAACGTGGTGCTGGTCGGCCACAGCGGATCGGGCAAGACGACCCTCGTCGAGGCGCTCGCGCTGGCCGCGGGAGCGGTCAACCGGGCCGGACGCGTCGAGGACGGCGGGACGATCTCGGACTACGACGAGATCGAGCACCGCCAGCAACGTTCCGTACAGCTCTCCCTCGTCCCGCTGGAATGGGGCGGATGCAAGATCAATCTTCTGGACACACCCGGATACGCCGACTTCGTCGGGGAACTGAGGGCCGGTCTGCGCGCGGCGGACGCGGCCCTCTTCGTCGTCTCGGCGGCCCAGGAGGCGGACGCCGTGGCCGGCTCGACCCGGATGGTGTGGGAGGAGTGCGCGGCCGTCGGCATGCCGCGCGCCATCGTGGTCACGCATCTGGACACCGCCCGCACCGGCTTCACCGAGCTCACCGAGGTCTGCGGCCGGATCTTCGGCGGGGACGACCCCGACGCCGTGCTGCCCCTCTACCTGCCCGTCCACGGCGCCGAGGCGCCCGACGGACACGCGCCGGCCACCGGCCTGGTCGGACTGCTCTCGGAGCGGATCTTCGACTACTCCACCGGCGAACGGCGCGAGAATCCGCCCGATGAGAGCCAGCGGCCCCTCATCGCCGAGGCCCGCGCCCGGCTCATCGAGGGGATCATCGCCGAGAGCGAGGACGAGTCCCTGATGGACCGCTATCTCGGCGGCGAGGAGATCGACGTCAAGACACTGATCGACGACCTGGAGAAGGCCGTCGCCCGGGGCGCCTTCCACCCGGTGCTCGCCGCCGCGCCCGCCGCCGACGGCGGAAAACAGGGTCTCGGCACGGTCGAGCTCCTGGAGCTGATCACCCGCGGATTCCCCACCCCTCTGGAGCGCGAGGTCCCCGCCGTCACCACGCCCGACGGGCAGCCGCGGCCGCCGGTCACCTGCGACCCGGAAGGCCCGCTCGTCGCCGAGGTCGTCAAGACCGCCTCCGACCCCTATGTCGGCCGGGTCTCGCTGGTACGCGTCTTCTCCGGCACCCTGCGCCCGGACGAGACCGTCCATGTCTCGGGGCACGGGCTCACCGACCGCGGGCACGAGGACCACGATGTCGATGAGCGGGTCGGTGCGCTGACCTCGCCCTTCGGCAAACAGCAGCGCCCGCTCAACCGGTGCGTGGCCGGGGATCTGGCGTGCGTGGCCAAGCTGGGCCGCGCGGAGACCGGCGACACCCTGTCGTCCAAGGACGATCCGCTCCTCATGGAGCCGTGGACGATGCCCGACCCGCTGCTCCCGCTCGCCATCGAGGCGCACAGCAAGGCCGACGAGGACAAGCTGTCCCAGGGCCTGGCCCGGCTCGTCGCCGAGGACCCCACCATGCGCCTCGAACAGAACCAGGACACCCATCAGGTGGTGCTGTGGTGCCTCGGCGAGGCCCACCGGGACGTGGCGCTGGAACGGCTGCGCAACCGCTACGGAGTGCAGGTCGACGCCGTCCCGCACAAGGTGTCGCTCCGCGAGACCTTCGGCGGCCCCTCGGCCGGGCGGGGCCGGCACGTCAAACAGTCCGGCGGGCACGGCCAGTACGCCATCTGCGAGATCGACGTCGAGCCGCTCCCGCCGGGCAGCGGCATCGAGTTCGTCGACAGGGTGGTGGGCGGTGCCGTTCCGCGCCAGTTCATCCCCTCCGTCGAGAAGGGCGTGCGCGCCCAGGCCGCACGCGGGGTCGCCGCCGGCTATCCCCTGGTCGACGTACGGGTCACCCTGCGCGACGGCAAGGCGCACTCGGTCGACTCCTCCGACGCCGCGTTCCAGACGGCGGGCGCGCTGGCGCTGCGCGAGGCGGCCGCCGAGGCGACCATCCAGCTCCTGGAGCCGGTCGCCGAGGTCCAGGTGCTCGTCCCCGACGAGTACGTGGGCCCGGTGATGAGTGATCTGTCCGGGCGGCGCGGCCGGGTCGTCGGCACCGAGCAGGCGGGGCCGGGGCGCACCCTGGTGCGGGCCGAGGTCCCCGAGATCGAGATGGGCCGGTACGCGGTCGATCTGCGGTCCGTCTCGCACGGCACCGGCCGCTTCGACCGTTCGTACGCCCGTCATGAGGCCATGCCGCCGCCGCTGGCCGGCAAGATCCGGGAACAGGCGGAGAACGGCTCCTAGTCGACCGCCCCTCGGCCGGTGCCGCCCGCCCAACTCCTTTCCGGTGGGCGGCATCCGGCCGTCGACGCCCGTCCTCGTGACGCATCCGCCGGTACCCGGTTACGCTGTGGTGCCCAGTTCAGAAGGTGTGCGGGGCGCGGTAGTTGGGAACAGGCCGCAGAGGGACACGCGGTGGACCACGCGGGCACGCGGCGATGGGGGCGGCAGTGACGATCGGCAGTTTCGGACCCGGGGCGCAGATTCCCCTCCAGGGCTCGGACGGACAGACGGCGGCGACGCATGCCCTCGCCTCCGCCGCCTACCGGGACGGCCCGGTCGAGGAGATTCTCAAGGCCAACAACGAATGGCACCAGTCCAAGGTGACCGAGGGCAAGTGGCACAAGCTCTTCAGGCCCGACCTCGGCGAAGCGTTCTCGCGGGCGGTCCAGGTGCGGATGCTCGGAGGCGCCCGCAAGGCGCTCATCCAGTCCTTCGGCACCGAGCCCCAGCCCGTGGTCGAGCACTGCCTGGCCGCCACGCGCATCCGCAAGCAGCGTGACACCAAGCTGACCCTGGTCACCTTCGTCTTCGGTGTCGTCTTCCTGCCCGGTCTGCTGCTCTGGCTCGGCGTCATCCAGCTGCGCCGCATGGTCTCCGGTACGGAGAACCGGCGCACCAGCGCCCTGGGCACGGCGCTGCTCCTCGGCGCGGGGCTGCTCGCCGCGCTCGTCCTGTTCAAGCTCCCGTTCGGCGGCTTCCTGGCGTTCTATCTCCGCGCCATGCTCGTGGCCCCGGTGGTCGGCTGGTTCCTCGCCAAGCGCATCTGCGAGTC
Organism: Streptomyces sp. NPDC006551; assembly: GCF_040611675.1. NCBI lineage: Bacteria > Bacillati > Actinomycetota > Actinomycetes > Kitasatosporales > Streptomycetaceae > Streptomyces > Streptomyces sp. NPDC006551. The sequence goes on along the minus strand of NZ_JBEXOT010000050.1, from coordinate 1,217 downwards.
CACCGCTCAGGACCTGCGGGAACGCTGGACCGGTCTGCTCAGCGGCGGGGGGATCGGGGCCAGGATCCCCGAAGCGGTCCCGACGGATCCGACCGAGAAGGCCGCGGAGGATCTCCGCCAGAACCTGGAGAAGCTCACCGCCGAGCAGCACTCCAACGTCGTCTTCTACGCCGGACCCAAGGGAATACTGGGAATGGGAACCCGGTGGGGCAGCTGGACCCTGGCCGAGGAGCTCGTCCCCCAGGAGGGACGGGAGATCCACGACTTCCGCGCGTGGGACATCGTGCGCAAGATCCACGACGAGCTCACGCTGCTGGAGCGGGGCTCGCTCAAGACCGGCTTCCCGAAGCCGACCGTCAAGCACTGGATCGTCTCGCCGGTCGGCGAGGGCGCCGACGAGGTCGCCCGCCCGGAGGGCGACAACATCGTCCACTACCAGGTCAAGCCGCACGAGATACAGCGCATCTGCAACGACCAGCAGTTCGGCAGCGGCAACCGTCACTACCTCGGCGTGCAGTTCACGCTCTGGGACGGCCAGCTCGTCCTCACCATGATGATCACGGTGACCTCGCTGCTGCACACCCTGCGCGTCGAGGTCACCGGCCACGCGCTCGGGCCGGTCCACTCGCTCTTCACCACCAAGCCCAAGGCGAAGACGAAGGAGGTCTCCAAGACCGTACGGTTCTGGGAGACCCGGGAGATCAAGCTGCCGCTCGTCGAGACCGACGAGGTGGTCCGCCTCGCGGTCCGCGCCCCGCTGACCTGGTTCCCTCCGGTTCTGGACTTCCTCGGCGGCAAGCTCGTCCTGCCGGAGCCGTTCGGCCTGCGGCACGCCTGGGCGGCCCAGCCCTGGCGCCACCGCTTCATGGCCGACGACGCCATCCGCGCCGCGACCCCGGTGATGCGCGCGGTCCACTCCGCGACCATCAAGGTGCTCGACGATCACGGGGTGGACACGGAGCGTTTCACCAACCGCTCGCTGATCCTGAGCGGCGCCATCCAGGACCCCGGCCCGAAGAAGGCCGACGTCTACGACGCGTGACGGACGGGCGCGGCGGGGCTAGGGCGTGTCTTTTGGATCAGGCCGGATCAGGGAGCGGCGTCCGGTGCGTGCGATCGCATGGCGGAGGAGGGAGACAACGCGGAGCGTTGGCGACCGACGACAACGCGGCGAGCGTGCGTGCCGGACGCCGCGAGCCCGGCAAGATCCGAAAGAC
>NZ_JBEXOT010000049.1:0-46077 GCF_040611675.1 Streptomyces sp. NPDC006551 | reverse complement strand
CGTTCCCCCCGCCCCGCCCCCCCCCCCCCCCGCCCCCCCCCCCCCCCCCACCCTCCCCCCCCCCGGGGGGGCCGCGCCCCCCCCCCCCCCCCCCACAGTGTTCCCGAGAGAGGCACAGCACCACATGGCAGGTCACATCCAGGACCGCTGGTTCAAGGACGAGAAGGGCGCCGACGGCAAGACGCGGCGAGTCAAGACGGACCGGCACGGCACCGGGCTGCGCTACCGGGCCCGGTACGTCGGTCCCGATGGCACCGAGAAGTCCAAGAGCTTCCCGGACCGGCAGAAGCGTCTCGCCGAGCAGTGGCTGACCAGCATCGAGGCGGACATGGCGCGGGGCGAGTTCATCGACCCCAAGGTCGGCCGCACCACCTTCCAGCAGTACGCCGAGCGCTGGATCGCCGCCCAGACGACAGACGTCGCCACCCGCACCGGAGCCGAGTCGCGGATCCGGCTGCACGCCTTCCCGTACATCGGGGCTCGCCCTCTCGGCTCCTTCCAGCCCGAGCACATCCGAGAGTGGCTGAGGAAGCTCGAAGACGCGGGTCTCGCCGCGTCGACCCGGCGGACCATCTACGCCAACGTGTCGGCCGTCTTCACGGCTGCCGTGGACGACCGGCTGATCAGCCGGAACCCCTTCCGCGCCGCGTCGGTCAAGGCGCCGACGCTGGCCTCGAAGCGGGTTCGGCCGTGGAGTGCCGACCAGGTGTTCGCGGTGAGGGAGGCGCTTCCTGCCCACTACCGGGCGTTGGTCGACGTCGGGGGTGGCTGCGGTCTGCGGCAGGGAGAGATTTTCGGGCTCCCGGTCGATGAAGTTGGCTTCCTCACCGGCTGGTTGCACGTCGGCTACCAGGTCAAGCTCATCGGCGGGCGAGCCGTCTTCGCCCCGCCGAAGCGCGGCAAGGTGCGCGACGTCCCCCTGCCCGAGCGCGTGAGTCGCGCCCTGGCGGCCCACATGGAGGCGTTCCCGCCCCAGGAGGTCACCTTGCCCTGGGAGACCCTCACCGGCCCGCCGGTGACCAAGCGCCTGATCTTCACCACGGAGGAGGCCAAGGCCGTCGGTCGGCACTACTTCAACACCGCGTCCTGGAAGCCCGCCCTGATCGCCGCTGGCATCATCCCGGAGCCCGAACCGGGGGAGAGGCCCCAGGAGTCGCGCGAGGACGGCATGCACGCGCTGAGGCACTTCTACGCGTCCGTCCTCCTCGACGCCGGCGAGAACATCAAGGCGTTGAGCGGGTACCTGGGGCACGCCGACCCCGGGTTCACGCTCCGGACCTACACCCACCTCATGCCGAGCAGTGAGAGCCGGACTCGGAAGGCCGTCGACAACGTCTACCGGGCCTTCGGTGAAGCACCGGACGGCCCACAGACGGCCCAGGCGGCATGAGGACGCCCCCACCGGCGGTAAAGCCGCTGGTGGGGGCCGGTTTCGTCCTGAGTCTGGCCAAGTATAACTAGAACTGGTATCAGTTCTGAGACACAGTCAGAAACATTGCGGGTTCCGGGAGGCAGTCGGTCATGACCGAGCTTGTGGAGCACGGAAAGCTGTTCGTCGGCGGCGAGTTGACCGATCCTCTCGGCAGCGAGGTCATCGAGGTGATCTCGCCCCACACGGAGGAGGTCATCGGCCGCGTGCCGCACGCCTCCCGGGCCGATGTCGACCGGGCCGTCGCCGCCGCCCGCGAGGCCTTCGACCGCGGGCCCTGGCCCCGGACGACGCTCGAGGAGCGGATCGAGGTCGTCACCCGGATCAAGGACGCCATCGCCGTGCGCCACCAGGAGATCGCCCGCTCGATCAGCTCCCAGAACGGCTCCCCGTACTCCTGGAGCGTGCTCGCCCAGGCGCTCGGCGCGATGATGGTCTGGGACGCGGCGATCACCGTCGCCCGCGACTTCACGTACGAGAGCCGGCGGACCGGAGTCCTCGGGCCGATCATGGTGCGGCGCGAGCCGGTGGGCGTGGTCGCGGCCGTCGTGCCGTGGAACGTGCCGCAGTTCACGGCGGCGGCGAAGCTGGGACCGGCGCTCCTGGCCGGCTGCACGGTGGTGCTGAAGCCGTCGCCGGAATCCCCCCTCGACTCCTACATCCTCGCCGAGATCGCGACCGAGGCCGGGCTGCCGGAGGGGGTCCTGAGCATCCTTCCCGCCGACCGCGAGGTCAGCGAGTACCTGGTCGGCCACCCCGGCGTCGACAAGGTCTCCTTCACCGGATCGGTCGCGGCCGGAAAGCGTGTCATGGAGGTCGCCGCCCGCAACCTCACCCGCGTCACCCTCGAACTCGGCGGCAAGTCCGCGGCCGTCATCCTGCCCGACGCCGACGTGGAGGCCGCCGTCGCCGGGATCGTCCCGGCCGCCTGGATGAACAACGGCCAGGCGTGCGTCGCCCAGACCCGTATCCTCGCGCCGCGCTCCCGGTACGACGAGATCGCCGAGGCGTTCGCCGCGGCCGCCGGCGCGCTCGTGGTCGGCGACCCGCTCGACCCGGCCACCCAGGTCGGTCCGCTGGTCGCCCGGCGCCAGCGACAGCGCTCCCTCGACTACATCGGGATCGGCCAGGCCGAAGGCGCCAAGATCCTCGCGGGCGGCGGCCGCCCCTCCGGCCTGGAGCGCGGCTGGTACGTCGAACCGACGCTCTTCGGCGGAGTCGACAACTCCATGCGGATCGCCCGCGAGGAGATCTTCGGTCCGGTCGTCTGCCTCCTGCCGTACGGGGACGAGAGCGAGGCGCTCCGGCTCGCCGACGACTCCGACTACGGGCTCAGCGGCAGCGTCTGGACCGGGGACGTGGAGCACGGCATCGACTTCGCCCGCCGGGTGCGCACCGGCACCTTCAACGTGAACACCTTCAGCCTGGACATGCTCGGCCCGTTCGGCGGCTACAAGAACTCCGGCCTGGGGCGGGAGTTCGGCCCCGAGGGCTTCGGCGAGTATCTGGAGCACAAGATGATCCACCTGCCGGCCGGGTACGAGGGGCCGGGTGGTGCGTGATGGGCGACCGGTGGCACGTGGAGGTCGACCGGGGGGTGTGCATCGGCTCCGGCATGTGCGTGAACCACGCCCCTGACGGCTTCCGCCTCGACTCGGCCCGCCAGTCGCGCCCCACGCGTCCGGAGGCGGACGCGAACGAGAGCGTGCTCGCGGCGGCCGAGGGCTGTCCGGTGGAGGCGATCCTGATCACTCTGCTCGACGGCGGGGAGCCGGTCTTCCCGCCCGAGGAGTGACGGCGGGCGCGGTCGCCCCGGCCGGCGCCGTCAGGTCGATCAGCCGGCAGACCGTCTCGATGTCTATCTTCACCTGTGCGATCGAGGCGCGGCCCGACAGCCATGTGATCAGCGCCGAGTGCCAGGTGTGCTCGATCACCCGCACCGCGGACAGCTGTTCCGGCGTCGGGTGCTCCGCCCCCATCGCGTCCAGGATGATCGCCGTCGTCAGCCGCGACACCGTGTCCACCTCGGGGCTCACGCTGCGGTCCGCGAAGGTCAGCGCGCGGACCATCGCGTCCGCGAGCTGCGGCTCGCGCTGGAGCGCCCGGAACGCCCGCATCAGCGTCTCCGCGACCCGCTCCGCCGAACTGTCGCCCGCGGGCGGCCGCTTCCGCAGGGTGGTGTGCATGTGCTGGAGCTGGTCCTGCATCGTCGCGACCAGCAGATGGATCTTGGAAGGGAAATAGCGGTACAGCGTGCCGAGCGCCACCCCGGCCGCCTCGGCGACCTCGCGCATCTGTACGGCGTCGAAACCGCCCCGCCCGGCCAGCTGCGCGCTGGCGTGCAGGATGCGGCGGCGTCGCGCCTCCTGGCGCTCTGTCAGGGGCGGCGAGGCGGGTCTGTCTTCCGCGGTCATGGAGTCCCGTTCCGTGCGGACCGCCGAGCGCGACGACGGCGGTGGGGGAGCGACAGTATGGCGGGGCGCCCGCCGTGGCGCGAATCACCTGATCCGGCTCCTACAGTGGGGCTACCTGCCGGTAGATTCAGTGCACCTTGAACGATCAAGAGCGATCAAGTCTGTAACTTGTTCTAGATTAGCGCGAGCGGTTACGCTCCCGCGAAACGCACGCTCGAAGGGGGCAGCGAGTGACCGCTGAGGCCATAGAGTCAGGCCCCCGCCAGGGCGTCACCGACGACGGTGACCGTCCGTTGCGGATCGCTCTCCTCACGTACAAGGGAAACCCGTTCTGCGGCGGCCAGGGCGTCTACGTCCGGCACCTCTCCCGCGAGCTCGCCCGGCTCGGCCACAGCGTCGAGGTCATCGGCTCGCAGCCGTACCCCGTCCTGGACGAGGGCGTCCCGCTCACCGAGCTCGCCAGCCTGGACCTCTACCGCTCGCCGGACCCCTTCCGCACGCCCGGGCGCGACGAGTACCGCGACTGGATCGACGCCCTCGAAGTCGCCACCATGTGGACCGGCGGCTTCCCGGAGCCCCTCACCTTCTCCCTGCGGGCCCGGCGCATGCTCGCCGCCCGCCGCGGCGACTTCGACGTCGTCCACGACAACCAGACGCTCGGCTACGGGCTGCTCGGGGACCTGGGCGCGCCCCTCGTCACCACGATCCACCACCCCATCACCGTCGACCGGCGGCTCGAACTCGACGCCGCCGCCGACTGGAAGCGCCGCGCCTCCGTACGCCGCTGGTACGCCTTCACCCGGATGCAGAAGCGGGTCGCCCGCCGGCTGCCGTCCGTGCTGACCGTCTCCGGCACCTCCCGGCAGGAGATCGTCGACCATCTCGGCGTACGCGACGACCGCATCCGGGTCGTCCACATCGGCGCCGACACCGACCTGTGGTCCCCGGACCCCTCGGTCGCCGAGATCCCCGGCCGGATCGTCACCACGTCCAGCGCCGACGTGCCCCTCAAGGGCCTGATCCATCTCGTCGAGGCGCTCGCCAAACTCCGTACCGAGAACCCGGCCGCCCATCTCGTCGTCGTCGGCAGGCGCGCCGAGGACGGGCCGGTCGCCCAGGCCATCGAGCGGTACGGACTCGCGGACGCCGTCGAGTTCGTCAAGGGGATCACGGACGCCGAACTCGTGGACCTCGTGCGCTCGGCCCAGGTGTCCTGCGTGCCGTCGCTGTACGAAGGGTTCTCGCTGCCGGCCGCCGAGGCCATGGCCACCGGGACCCCGCTCGTCGCCACCACCGGCGGTGCGATCCCCGAGGTCGCGGGACGCGACGGCGAGACCTGCCTCGCGGTGCCCCCGGGCGACGCGGACGCGCTGGCCGCCGCCCTCGGCCGGATGCTCGGCGACCCGGAGCTGCGGGCCCGTCTGGGCGCCGCCGGACGCGCCCGGGTCCTGGCCCACTTCACCTGGGCCCGCGCCGCACAGGGCACCGCCGGCCTCTACCGCGAGGCGATCGCCCGGCAGGCCCAGGGGGCCCGCCGGTGACCCCACCGCGACGCCGCCCGTCGACGCCTCCGCGCGCCGACGCGGCGGCGGCCTCCTCCGCCCGCCGCACGCCCCGGCCCGACGCCCGTTCGGCGGCGCGCTCCCGCGCCCGTTCGGCGGCGCACCCCCTCGCCCGTTCCGCGGGCGCGATCTCCGGCCGCTCCGCGGCCACCCCTGTGGACCATTCCGACCGCGAAGGCAGGCCCTCGTGCTGACCGTCGACTTCACCCGCTTCCCGCTCGCCCCCGGCGACCGCGTGCTCGATCTGGGCTGCGGTGCGGGCCGGCACGCCTTCGAGTGCTACCGGCGCGGCGCCCAGGTCGTGGCCCTCGACCAGAACGGCGAGGAGATCCGCGAGGTCGCCAAGTGGTTCGCCGCGATGAAGGAGGCCGGCGAGGCCCCCGCCGGCGCGACCGCCACCGCGATGGAGGGCGACGCGCTCAACCTGCCCTTCCCCGACGAGTCCTTCGACGTCGTCATCATCTCCGAGGTGATGGAGCACATCCCGGACGACAAGGGCGTGCTCGCCGAGATGGTCCGCGTCCTGAAGCCCGGCGGCCGGATCGCCATCACCGTCCCGCGCTACGGCCCCGAGAAGATCTGCTGGACGCTGTCCGACGCGTACCACGAGGTCGAGGGCGGCCACATCCGCATCTACAAGGCGGACGAGCTCCTCGCCAAGATCCGCCAGGCGGGCCTCAAGCCGTACGGCACCCACCACGCGCACGCGCTGCACTCGCCGTACTGGTGGCTGAAGTGCGCGTTCGGCGTGGACAACGACAAGGCCCTGCCCGTCCGCGCGTACCACAAGCTCCTGGTCTGGGACATCATGAAGAAGCCCGCCCTGACCCGGGTCGCGGAGCAGCTGCTCAACCCGGTCGTCGGCAAGAGCTTCGTGGCGTACGCGACCAAGCCGCACCTGCCGAAGGCCGACGCCCAGTGACCTCTCCGGAGCGCATCGCGGAGCACCTCCTCCTGCCCGGGGTCCTCACCGCCGAGCAGGCCGCCGAGACCGTCGCCGGGATACTCGCCGTCCAGCGGGAGGACGGGGCGATCCCCTGGTTCCGGGGCCACCACCTCGATCCGTGGGACCACACCGAGGCCGCCATGGCCCTGGACACGGCCGGCGAGCACGCCGCCGCCGCGCGGGCCTACGAGTGGCTCGCCCGGCACCAGAACCCCGACGGCTCCTGGTACGCCGCCTACCACGACGGCGACCCGGCCGACGTCACCGACCGGGGCCGGGAGACCAACTTCGTCGCGTACGTCGCCGTCGGCGTCTGGCACCACTACCTCGCGACCGGCGACGACTCCTTCCTCGACCGGATGTGGCCCGTCGTCTACGCCGCCGTCGAGTTCGTCCTCGCCCTCCAGCGCCCCGGCGGCCAGATCGGCTGGAAGCGCGAGCCCGACGGCACGCCCGTCGAGGACGCCCTCCTCACCGGCAGCTCCTCCATCCACCAGGCGCTGCGCTGCGCGCTCGCCATCGCCGAGGAGCGGGAAGAGCCCCAGCCCGACTGGGAGTTGGCGGCCGGCGCCCTCGGCCACGCGATCCGCAGCCACCCCGAGCGTTTCCTCGACAAGTCCCGCTACTCCATGGACTGGTACTACCCGGTCCTCGGCGGCGCCCTGACCGGCGCCGGGGCCAAGGCCCGGATCGACGCGCACTGGGACGACTTCGTGGTCCCCGGCCTCGGTGTGCGGTGCGTGCTGCCCAACCCGTGGGTGACCGGCGGCGAGAGCTGCGAACTCGCCCTCGCCCTGTGGGTCATGGGCGAGTCCGACCGCGCCCTGGAGATCCTCCAGTCCATCCAGCACCTGCGCGCCGAGGGCGGCATGTACTGGACGGGTTACGTCTTCGAGGGCAACCGGGCCGTATGGCCCGAGGAACTCACCGCCTGGACGGCCGGGTCGCTGCTGCTCGCGGTGGCGGCCCTGGGCGGCGACGAGGCGACGGTCGCCGTCTTCGGCGGGGAGCGGCTGCCGAGAGGCCTGGAGCCGGACTGCTGCGGGTGAACGCCCGGGCCGTCCGGAGCGCGATGGCCCCGGACGGCCCTCGGAAAGGTCAGTGGCGGCGCAGCAGGCGGCCGGCCACCGTGTGCCCGACGACGAGGTACACGACGGCGGCGAGACCGTAGCCGGCCACCACGCGCGCCCACGCCTCGTCGAAGGTGAACAGATCGTGCGACCAGCCCGCCAGCCAGCGGGCCACGCTCTGGACGAACTCCACCAGCCCGTTGCCCCGGTTGGCGTCCAGCAGGTACATCAGGATCCAGAGACCGATGATGGCGGCGAAGACATCGGCGACGATCGCGATCACCCGCGCCGCTTGCGTGGTGTTACTCCGTCCGGAAGTCATACGGCTCGCCTTACCGCGTCCCGCCCTCCGAAACCCGTTCGGCGTCGCCCGGGTGGTGCGGTGGGGTGACCGGGGCGAGGCTGACGCCAAAGCCCCCAGGGAGGTCCAGCCGTGCTCCGTCCTGTTCCGGTACGCCGTGGCGTCGTCGCCCTGTTCCTGTCCTGCGCCCTGCTCCTGACGACCGCTTCCTGCGGCGGAGGCGACGATGAGCCGGGCGCGAGCGGCAGCGCGACCCCGACGGGCACGGCCGAGCGGCAGAAGCTGGCCAAGACCCGGTTCGTCGCCAACGCGGGGCTGGCGGCCGGCGCCACGTACCAGTGGATCGTGAAGCCGTACCGCGAGGGCAAGTTCAAGAAGGGCGCCGACGGGCAGAAGTTCGCCCTGGTCAAGGCCGGGCTGGCCGGGGCCTTCGCGTACAACAGGCTCAAGGCGGCGGTGAACAACGCCAAGGGCGACGAACTGCTCTCCAAGGCGGTGGCGCCGCTGTCGGCCGGCATCGACTCGCTGAAGGACCTCGGTACGAAGCTGCGCAAGGGCGAGGCGAGCGAGGCCGACGTCGGCGCGTTCGAGAACGTCATCACCAGCGTGAAGGACGCGGGCAGGAGCGCGGGCGCCGAGGTCAAGGACAAGGTCCCCACCACCGCCCAGCTGGGCGGCTGACGCCGGCTCGGCAAGCGTCCTGGGGAGTGTCCGCAAAGTATCGCCGTCCGCCCGAAGGGCGTCGCGGGCCAGGCGGGACTCCGCGGACACGACCTAGGAATTGAGCTCCGCGAGTACGCGGAGTGTGGCCGGGTCCGGCGCCGTGACCAGCAGGTCGGTCACCGGGCCCTTGCGCCACTCCGCAAGCCGTTCGGCGATCCGCTCCCTCGGCCCGACGAGCGAGATCTCGTCCGCGAAGGCGTCCGGGACGGCGAGCACGGCCTCCTCGCGGCGGCCGGCCGCGAACAGCTCCTGAATGTGCCGGGCCTCGGACGCGTACCCCATGCGTCCCATCAGATCGGCGTGGAAGTTGCGGGCCGCGTGGCCCATGCCGCCGATGTAGAACCCGAGCATCGCCTTGACGGGCAGCAGACCCTCGGCCGGGTCGTCGCAGAGCCGGGCGCGGACCATGGGGGCGACCATGAAATTCTCGGGGAGCCGCTCGGGCAGCGAGTAGACCTCGGCGTGGCGTGTCGGGGACCAGTAGAGCGGCAGCCAGCCGTCGGCGATCCGGAGCGTCTGCGCGATGTTCTTCGGCCCTTCGGCGCCGAGGAGGACCGGGAGGTCGGGCCGCAGGGGGTGGGTGATCGGCTTGAGGGCCTTCCCGAGCCCGGTGCCGTCCTCACCGGCGTACGGATGGGGGTGGAACCGCCCGTCGAGCGCGACGGGCCCCTCGCGGCGCAGGACCTGGCGGATCACGTCCACGTACTCGCGGGTCGCCGTCAGCGGGCTGCGGGGGAAGGGGCGGCCGTACCAGCCCTCGACGACCTGCGGCCCCGAGAGGCCGAGACCGAGCATCATCCGGCCGCCGGAGAGGTGGTCGAGCGTGAGCGCGTGCATGGCGGTGGCGGTCGGCGTCCGCGCGGCCATCTGCGCGACGGCGGTGCCCAGTCCGATCCGGCTGGTGTGTGCGGCGATCCAGGTCAGCGCGGTGAACGCGTCGGAGCCCCAGGCCTCGGCGGTCCACACGGAGTCGTAGCCGAGCCGCTCGGCCTCCCGGGCGAGGTCGAGATGGGCGGGGGAGGGGCCGCGCCCCCAGTAGCCGAGGGCGAGTCCGAGCCGCATGGTCCCCCACCAACCTTTCTGACGGTGTGTCAGGTGCGGATGGGGGGACTGTACGGCAACGGCCCCCCGCCCGGAAGGGATTCCGGGCGGGGGGCCGTCGTCGTGAAGCGGGGTGAGCGCTCAGCCGCGCTGGATGCCGGTGGTGTCCTGGAGGACGCCGCGGCGGCCGTCCTGCGTCTGGGCGACCAGGCCGGGACCGCGCTGCTCGACCGCCAGGTACCAGGTACCGGGAGCCAGTTCGGCGATCGGCGTCGGGGAGCCGTCCTCCGCGTACAGCGGGCGGGCGACCGGGACCGCGAACCAGAACGGCGCGAAGTCGGCGGCGGGCTGCTGCCCCTGGGCCTGCGCCGGCTGCTGGGCCTGCGCCGGGGCCTGCTGCTGCGCCTGGGCGACCTGCGCGTCGGGCTGCGGCTGGGCCCCGTAGGGCTGGTGGGGCTGGGCGCCGTAGGGCTGCTGCTGGGCACCCGGGTAGCCGTAGCCGTCGGCGACGCCCTGCTGGCCGGGCTGGCCGGGGTGCACGCCGTACGGCTGCGCGGTCTGCGGACGCGGGGCGCCGACCAGCGGAGCCTTGAGGGCCGGGACCAGCGGGGCCGCGACGGCGGCACCGGCGAGGACCAGGGAGGCGATCAGTCCGAGGATGAGGCCGACGCCGGCGTTCTCGGACTCGAAGATCCACATCAGCAGGTTCCAGGCCGAGGCCACGGTGAACGCGACACCGATCTGCCCCAGCTCCAGGCCGGCGACCTTGCGGGGCTGCGGAAGCGCGCGGGAGAGCACGACCAGAGCGGCGCCCGCGATGCCGAGGAGGAAGGCGCCCCAGCCGAGGGGCGACATCTCCCAGGAGTTCGGGGTCTCGATCCGGTCGCAGAATTCGCCTTCACAGCCGCCGGTGATACCGAGGAACGAGGCGATGAACAGCACCACCGCTGCACCGATCACCACGCCATCGCCTCGAGTGAGGGAGCGGATATTCACGTAAATGTCCTTCGTCGGGTCGTCTCGTCGGGGTGGCGCGAAGCACGGGGGCGGCCCCATCGTACGGAGCGAATCTATCGCCCGCCGGTTCTACCCCTTGAGGTAGGTCCTGATGCCGTCCGCGATTCCCCGCGCCGCTTTCTGGCGCCACGCCGCATCGGTCAGCAGTGCGGCGTCCTTCGGATCACGCATATTGCCGCATTCGACGAAGACCTTGGGGACGGTTGAGAGATTGAGCCCGCCGAGATCGTCGCGGATGTCCAACCCCGTACCCGAGCCGAGGTAGTTGGCGGGCGCGGTCCCCGTCGCCCGGGCGAAGTGCCGGGCGATGTCCTCGCCGAGGATACGGGAGGGGCCGACGATCTTCGTGGTGTCGGCGGCGCCGGCGCGGACGCGGGCGGGCAGGATCACATGGAAGCCGCGGTTGCCGGTCGCCGAGCCGTCGGCGTGCACGGAGACGACGGCGTCCGCGCGGGCGGCGTTACCGGTCCGGGCGCGCTCGTCGATGCAGGGCCCGAAGGGACGGTCGGCGTCGTGGGTGAGCACGACCTCGGCGCCCTGGGCCTCGAGGAGATCGCGCAGACGGTGTGAGACGTCGAGGGTGAACGCGGCTTCCGTGTATCCGGCGCCGGTGGAGGTGCCGGTGGTGTCGCATTCCTTGCGGCCCGACCCGATATCAACCTTTTGGTTGATCTCCCGGGAATGGCGGAAGTTGCCGGGATTGTGTCCCGGGTCGATGACGACGGTCCGCCCCGTCAACGGCAGCACCGTCCGCGGCGGCCCCGCGGGGACCGCGCCGGTGGCCTTGGCGTCGGCGGTACGTGTGGCCTGCGTGGCCGACCCGCCCCCGCAGGCCGCGAGGGCGGCGCAGGCGGTCAGGGCAAGGGGGAGGGCGAGGAGCTTGCGGTGGTCGTACGGCACCCCGTGACTGTAGGCGTTCCGGCGCCGGATTGCCCGTATCGCCGGACGTGTGTGAGGAGAGGGTGAGGCTATGTGGGGGCAATCTCGCAACGACCACGGAGGGGGGCCCTGTTCCGCGGACTGGTTGACCGTGCGACGAGTCGGCCGCCCCGCGTTTGCACAGGGCACCGGACCCGCTGATAGTGGAGAAGGCGGCCGCCGTCCCCTCCCTTCTCACTCGCAAGAGAGGAACGGTCCCATGCGTCTACGCAAGGAAACGCGGTCCCGTCGCCTCCTGACGACATCGACGATCCTCCTGGCCGGAAGCACCCTGCTCCTGCCGTTCCCCGCGGTCGCCCGCCCCGCGGCGGACACCACCACGTCGGAAGCCCGGATCTCCGGCGCGACCTTCCAGTTCCGGAACCTGCAGACCGGCAAGTGCATGACCTTCAACGGCGGCACACTCGCCCAGAACAACCTGGAGCTCCTCCAGTTCGACTGCGACACGGACCGGTCGCGCAGATGGCGGATCACCAACTGGAACGGCGACTCCTTCCAGCTGGTCAACCTCCAGAGCGGGAAGTGCGCGACGGTCGCCGGCGGCAGGTCCACCGACAACAACCACCCGCTCGTTCAGTTCACCTGCGACTCCGACCCCTCGCGCCGCTGGCGCCTGTCCAACTGGGGCGGCACCTCCTACCAGGTGGTGAACGTCCAGACGAACAAGTGCGCCACGGTCGCGGGCGGCCGGTCCACCGAGAACAACGTGCGGATGGTCCAGTTCAGCTGCGACTCCGACAACTCCCGCCGTTGGGTCATCCGCCTGGGCGGGGCGCCGAGCTGACAGCCGAGCATGCCGCCGTTCCCGGCGAGCCGACGGCGGTCATCGAGGACGTCGCGCTCCAGCTCCGAGCGCGGCGCAGGACCCGGAGGGAGTCGGTGACCGAGGTCTCCTCGAAGTCGCCCGACTCCAGCGCCCGGAGGTACACGCGGTAGGGAGCCTGTCCGCCGTCCTCCGGGTTGGGGAAGACGTCGTGGATGACGAGGAGGCCGCCGGGAGCGACCTTCGGGGCCCAGCCCTCGAAGTCCGCCGTCGCGTGCTCGTCCGTGTGCCCGCCGTCGATGAAGACGAGGCCGAGCTCGCCCGCCCACACCTTCGCGACCTGGGGCGAGCGCCCGACGACCGCGATCACGTGGTCCTCCAGGCCGGCCGCGTGCAGGGTCCTGCGGAACGTCGGCAGCGTGTCCATCCGGCCGACCTCGGGGTCGACGACCGTCGGGTCGTGGTACTCCCACCCCGGCTGCTGCTCCTCGCTGCCGCGGTGATGGTCCACGGTCACGGCGACGGTCCCGGCCGCCCGGGCCGCGTCCGCGAGCAGGATCGTGGAGCGCCCGCAGTACGTACCGACCTCCAGGAGGGGCAGCCCGAGCGTGGCGGCCTCGGCAGCCGCCTCGTACAGCGCGAGCCCTTCCTTGACGGGCATGAAGCCCTTCGCGGCCTCGAAGGCGGCAAGGATCTCGGGGGCGGGCTCGGCGGCCATGGGCGGTCCTCCTACTGGCGGGTACGCGTGTGCGAGCGCCCATCGTGCCCTACGCCCCGCACGCGAACCACACCGTCCTGCCCCCGCGCCGCCCGGAGGCAACGCGGACCCGTCGGACGACGTCCTTCAGGGCGTGATCGAACTCTTCGAATTCTCCGGCTCCGACGACGAAGAGAGAGTGGCGCCCGGCCCGATGTGGCGCCACGCGTTGTGGGTGGCCGGTGTGGTCGTTCTCGGGGTGGGTCTGGGCTGGGCCGGATCCCTGTTCCGTATCGGACCCGAGGAGTACGGCCTGCCGCCCGCCGCTCCGGGGGAGGTCTGGCCGTACCTGGCCGTCTGGGCCGCGACGGGCGTGGCGGTGGCGGCCGTCCTGCGCGCCACCGCCGCCAGGGTCCCCGTCTACGCCCCCGGGCGGATCGCGGTCGTCCTCGCCTTCCTCGGGACTCGGATCTCCCTCGGCTGGCGGCCGGAGGCGCTCGTCCTGGGGGTGTTCATCGCGGCCGCGCTGACGGCGGCGGTCGCCTGGTCCGCCTTCGCGCTGCGGGGCCGACGTGTCGAAGGGGAGGGGATCAGGTCCAGTCGGCCAGACGGAAGACGCTGAACATGTCGCTCTTCCTCGGGTCCGTGAGGGTGCCGGGGTAGTACGACGCCTCGACGCCGACCCAGCCGCGGAAGGTGCCGGTGTCGTCGATGATCTGGTACATCGGCTTCACGTGCGAGTTGCCGGTGTAGCAGAGCTCGTTCCGCTCCACGGCCAAGCAGGTGCACCAGTGCCACAGGGTGTCGCGGCGGTCGGTGTTGCTCAGCTTCTGCAGGTAGTACTGGATGGACGAGATGTTCGACGCCGTGCCGCCGCCGTAGTTCGGGCAGCCGCCCTCCTTCTGGCAGGCGGTCGACGAGGTCGGCTGGAGGTAGGTGAGGCACCACGTCGTGGTCTCACAGGTGCGGAAGTTCTCGTGGTGGAAGACACCGCCGCTGGTGCCGGTCACGTCCTTGGCCCAGGTCGTGCCCTGGAGGCGGATCGTCGACGGGTGGGCCTGCACGGTCGTCATGGCGCGGCGCGTGGTCAGGGCCGCGTTGCTGCCGTAGCCGTAACCCGTGGTGGCCTTCGTGTTGTGCAGGAACGACAGGCGCGCGAGGTTCGTGCCGGTCTCGATGGCCCACTTCTCGGTCCAGGCGGTGGTGTGGTTCCACTTGATCCACACGGTCGGCGTGGACACGCCGTCGATCGTGTCGTTCTGGAGCGTGTAGATGCCGGTGCGCAGTTCGGTGGGGGAGCCGGTGAAGCCGCCCGCGGTCTTGATCTGGCAGGCGAGCACGTGCGTGGTGCTCTTCAGGTCGGTGGACGAGCAGCTGCTGTCGGGCACGGTGCCGGTGCCCTCCCGGGCCTTCGGCACGGCGTGGTCCCAGACGTACATGCGGGCCGAGACCGTGCCGGCGGCGGCGTCGAACTCGTAGGTGCCGAGGCGGACCCAGTTGTTGCGGGCACCGTCCTTGAGGTGGCCGAGGGAGACGACGAAATTGGCCTTGCCGCCGGGCAGCTCGGCGGCCGCCTGGGCCGGCAGCGCGGATGCGGCGGTCGCCGCGACGGCCATCAGAAGGGCCATCAGCAAGGTACGCAGGGTACGGAACATGTGCGCGATTATCGCCGCTCGTTTCCCGCGGCGGATGAAGGTCCCGCTGAGTGATGCCCCACACGATGTCACAGCGATCGGTCCCCCGGCGTCTCAAGGGCGAAGGCACGGTACGAGGACAACTCACCAGGGAGACACTGTGAACGAGAACACCGATGTCGTCGTGATCGGCGGCGGGTACGCCGGTGTCATGGCGGCCAATCGTCTGACCCGGCGCGACGACGTGACCGTGACTCTGATCAACCCGCGTCCGGCCTTCGTCGAGAGGATCCGCCTGCACCAACTGGTGGGCGGGTCCGACGACGCGGTCGTCGACTACCGGGACGTCCTGGCCGAGGGCGTTCGGCTGGTCGTGGACACCGTGACCCGGATCGACGCGGCCGGGCGCGGCGTGACGCTGGCGAGCGGCGGCACGGTCGGCTACGACTACCTGATCTACGCGGTGGGCAGCGGCAGCGCCGACCCGCGCGTGCCCGGAGCGGCCGAGTTCGCCTATCCGATCGCCACCCTGGAGGAGGCGGAGCGGCTGCGGCCGGTCGTCGACGCCGCTCCCGCCACGGCCGGGGTGACCGTTGTCGGAGCGGGTCCGACCGGCATCGAGACCGCCGCCGAACTGGCGGAGGCGGGCCGCGTTGTGACCTTGGTCTGCGGCGGAGTCCTCGGCCCGTATCTGCACCCGCGGGGCCGGCGCTCGGTCGCCGGGCGGCTGACCGAGCTCGGTGTGACCGTGCTCGAAGGTCCCGACGCGACGGTGACGGCGGTGACGCGTGACGCCGTGCGGCTCGGTGACGGTCGCGAGGTGCCGGGCGCGGTGACCATCTGGACCACCGGGTTCGGCGTGCCGGACCTGGCCGCGCGCAGCGGGCTGAGCACCGACGCGCTGGGCCGCCTGCTCACGGACGAGACGCTGACGAGCGTGGACGACGCGCGCATCGTCGCGGCCGGGGACTCGGCGGCGCCGTCGGGCCTCCCGCTGCGGATGAGCTGCCAGGCCGCGATGCCGCTGGGCGCACGGGCCGCCGACACGGTGCTCAGCCGGATCGCGGGTGAGCAGCCCTCGACGCTCAACCAGGTGTTCGCGGGGCAGTGCGTCAGCCTGGGCCGAGGTGCCGGCATCTTCCAGTTCGCCCACCGGTACGACGTCGCGATGTGGTTCCACATCGACGGCCGCCCCGGAGCGAAGCTCAAGGAGTTCGTGTGCCGGACCATCGTCAAGCACCTGGCGGGCGAGGCGCGCAAGCCCGGTTCGTACGGCCTGCACCGCGTCTCGGGAGGCGCCAGGCGTCGCCGGCTGCTGCGGGCCGAGCGCCCGGTCACCGCCGAACGGGTGGCCTAGGACGGGCGACCGGGCGACCGAGACCTTCGTCGCCCCTCGCAAGCTGCTCTTCACCGTCGCGTACACACGTGCCGTGCCCCAGGGGGTGCCGCGGCGACGGGGCCCCGGGCAACCCGACCACGTATCTGACCTTCCGTCAGATTGAAACGTGTTCTAGTCTGCCGTGCCATGGGCATCGCCATCACGCCAGAGCAGCGGGAGCTCGCCCGATCCGTCCGGGGCTGGTTCGCCCGCGTCGTCCCCGCCGAGGAGGTGCGCAAGCACCTCGACGTCCCCGACACCGCCACCGGCCGGCCCGGCTACTGGGACGCCGCCGCCGGACAGGGCCTCCTCGGGCTCCATCTGCCCGAGGAGTACGGGGGTGGCGGCGGTGGACTCGTCGACCTCGCCGTCGTCCTGGAGGAGGCCGCGCGGGCGGTGCTGCCGGGGCCGTACCTCCCGACCGTCCTCGCCGCCGAACTCCTGCGGCGGGCCGGGAGGAGCGAACTGGCCACCGCACTCGCCACGGGCCGCCGCGTCGGCGCCGTCGCCCTCGCGCCCGGAAGCCTGACCGCCGTCGAGACCGGTGACGGGCTCCTCCTCGACGGCACCGCACCGCCCGTGCTCGGCGGCGCCCAGGCCGGGCTGCTGATCCTGGCGGCCACCACCGCGCGCGGCCCCGTCTGGGCCGCCGTGGACGCCGACACCCTGTCCGTCCGGGCCCACGACAGCGCCGACCCCACCCGGCCCACCGCCGAGGTCGGCGCGGCCGGAACCCATGTGCCCGCCGACCGGATCCTCGGCGTCGACACCGCCCTCGTCCAGGACCTCGCCGCCGTGCTGTACGCCGCCGACGCCTGCGGCACCGCGGCCCGCGCCCTGGAGACCGCCGCCGAACACGCCAGGACCCGCGAGCAGTTCGGGCGGCCCATCGGCCGCTTCCAGGGCGTCAAGCACCTCTGCGCAGACATGCTCGTACGGGTCGAGCAGGCCCACGCCCTCACCTGGGACGCCGCCCGCGCGGCCTCGGAGGACGACACCGAGGACGACGTGCGGTCCCTCACCGCCGCGCTCGCCGCCGCCACCGCCCTCGACGCCGCGTACAGCTGCGCCAAGGACTCCCTCCAGATCCTCGGCGGCATCGGCTTCACCTGGGAGCACGACGCCCACCTCCACCTCCGCAGGGCCCTCGTCGCCCGCCAGCTCCTCGGCCCGGGCGACACCCATCGCGCCCACGCCGTACGGCTCGCCGTCGCCGGTGCCCGGCGCGAACTGCGCCTCGAACTCCCGCCGGAGGCGGACGCGTACCGCGCCCGGGCACGGCAGGCGATCGCACCCGCCGTCGGGCTCGACCCCGCCGCCGCCCGCCGCGTCCTCGCCCCCACCGGCTACGCCGCCCCGCACCTTCCGCCGCCGTACGGCCTCGGCGCCGGGCCGCTCCAGCAGCTCGCCGTCCAGCGGGAGACCGCCGACGCGGGGGTGAAGGTCGGCGGGCTCGGGATCGCCACCTGGGTCGTCCCGTCCCTCCTCGCGTACGGAACGCCCGAGCAGCGGGACCGCTTCCTCGGCCCCACGCTGCGCGGTGACCTCCGGTGGTGCCAGCTCTTCTCCGAGCCCGACGCAGGGTCCGACCTCGCCTCCCTGCGCACCCGGGCCGAACGCGCCGACGACGGCGGCTGGCGGGTCAACGGACAGAAGGTGTGGACGAGCGCCGCCCAGTGGGCCGACTTCGGCATCCTCCTCGCCCGTACCGACCCCGACGCCCCCAAGCACCGGGGGCTGACCTACTTCGTCGTCGACATGAAGAACACCCCGGGGATCGACATCCGGCCGCTGAAGGAGATCACCGGCGACTCGCTCTTCAACGAGGTGTACTTCGACGACGTGCCGCTGCCGGCCGACGCGGTCGTCGGCGAGGTGAACGACGGCTGGCGGGTCGCCCGCAACACCCTCGGCAACGAACGCGTCCACATGGCCGACCAGGTCGCCTTCGACACCGGTCTCGAAGCGCTGCTCGACCGGGCGGCAGGCGCCGACAACGCCGTACGCGTACGCGTCGGAGCGCTCGCCGCCGAGGCACACGCCCTCGCCTGCCTCGGTCTGCGCACGACGATGCTCCAGGTGTCGGGGCTCGAACCGGGCGCGGGGGCCAGCGTCCGCAAGCTCGTCCAGACCGTGCACCAGCAGAAGGTCGCCGAGCTCACGCTCGAACTGCTCGGGCCGGGCGGCGCGGTGCGGGAGGGGGCGGGGGAGCGGGCGGTGCACGGGCTGCTGATGTCCCGCTGCCTGACCATCGCCGGCGGCACCACGCAGGTCCAGCTCAATGTCGTCGCCGAGCGTCTGCTCGGCCTGCCGAGAGACTGAGGGGTTGTC
The DNA here is from genome assembly GCF_040611675.1 of Streptomyces sp. NPDC006551. Lineage (NCBI taxonomy): Bacteria > Bacillati > Actinomycetota > Actinomycetes > Kitasatosporales > Streptomycetaceae > Streptomyces > Streptomyces sp. NPDC006551. The sequence goes on along the minus strand of NZ_JBEXOT010000049.1, from coordinate 27,832 downwards.
GCGGATGAAGGCGTACATCGTCGGCGTCGGGATGACGAGGTTCGAGAAGCCCGAGACCCGGGACTGGCAGTACTGGGACATGGCGAGGGAGGCGGGGACGGCCGCCCTCGCCGACGCCGGGATCTCGTACGAGCGGGTGGAGCAGGTGCCGGTCGGCTACTGCTTCCAGGCGTCCACGGCCGGGCAGCGCGCCGCGTACGAACTGGGCCTGACGGGCGTTCCCGTCTACAACGTCAACAACAACTGCGCCACGGCGTCGACGGCGTTGATGATGGCCCGGCAGTTCGTGGAGGGCGGGATCGCGGACTGCGTGCTCGCGCTCGGCTTCGAGAAGATGGCACGCGGGGCGCTGGGGGGAGGTGCGGGCGGCGGAGCCGCTCATGTCGGGGGCGCGACCTCTCCGGTGGCCCGGCACTACGGCATCATGGCCGCCGCCCACGGCTTCGAGACGAGCCCGCCCACCGCGCAGATCTTCGGCAACGCGGCTCGCGAGCACATGGAGCGGTACGGGACGACGGAGGTCCAACTCGCCGCCGTCGGCGCCAAGAACCACCGGCACTCGTCGAACAACCCGAACGCCCAGTTCCAGGACGTGTACTCGGTCGAGGAGATCCTCGCCGCCAAGACCGTCCACCGCCCGCTGACCAAGCTGCAGTGCTCACCGACCTCCGACGGCTCGGCCGCCGCCGTGGTCGTGTCGGAGCGGTTCGTCGTCGAGCACGGGTTGCACGACAAGGCCGTGGAGATCGCGGGCCAGGCGATGACGACGGACACGGCGGAGTCCTTCGCCTCCGGGTCCTGCGTCGACGCGGTGGGCCGGCCGATGTCCCGGGCCGCGGCCCGGCAGGTCTACGAGAGGTCCGGGCTCGGCATCGAGGACGTGGACGTCGTCGAACTCCACGACTGCTTCTCCATCAACGAGTTGCTGACGTACGAGGCCCTCGGCATGTGCGAGGAGGGCGCGTCAGGGAAGCTCGTCGAGTCGGGTGCGACGACCTACGGCGGCCGCTGGGTGGTGAACCCGTCGGGCGGGCTGATCTCCAAGGGGCACCCGCTGGGGGCGACGGGCCTGGCGCAGGCCGCCGAACTGGTCTGGCAGCTCCGGGGCGAGGCGGGACCGCGACAGGTGCCGGGGGCGCGGGTCGGACTCGCGCACAACATCGGCCTGGGCGGCGCGGCCGTGGTGACGATGCTGCGGAGGTCGTAGCGCCGTCGCGCGCGGCGCTGTCGTCGGGCCTGTCGGCCCGACTCTCGCTGCCTGACGGCTTGCCTGTCTGCCTGTCGGCCTGACCGCTTGGCGGCCTGTCTGTCTGCCTGCCGACCGGCCCTGTCCTGGGACCGAATCCCGATGTACGGGCCGCAACCTGTCTGCGACCATGACGGGCATGGTCCCCACCGAGTCGGCCACCGACCACGCCGCGTCCGTACGACCCGACCGCCGCACCTGGCTCGTCGTCCTGGCCGCCTGCGCCGGGCAGTTCCTCGTCGTCCTCGACGTCTCGGTGGTGAACGTCGCGCTGCCGTCGATGCGGACCGACCTCGGGCTGTCGGCCCTCGGGCTGCAATGGGTCCTCAACGCGTACTCCATCACCTTCGCCGGGTTCATGCTGCTCGGTGGCCGGGCGGCCGATCTCTTCGGCCGGAAGCGGATGTTCCTGCTCGGCCTGGGGCTGTTCACCGCCGCCTCCGCGGCGGGCGGCCTCGCCGAGGACGGCTGGCAGCTCGTCGCCGCCCGCGCCGTACAGGGACTCGGCGCGGCGGTCCTCGCGCCCGCGACGCTCACCATCGTCACCGCCACCGTCCCCGCCGGACCCGCGCGGACCCGGGCGATCGGCACCTGGACGGCGGTCGGCGCGGCCGGCGGCGCGGCGGGCGGGTTCGTCGGCGGCGTCCTGGTCGACCTCCTCTCCTGGCGCTGGGTCCTCCTGATCAACGTGCCCGTCGGCGTCCTGGTCCTGGTGGGCGCCGTGCTGTGGCTGAGCGAGAGCCGGGGCCCCGGAGGCCGGCGGCTCGACCTGCCGGGCGCGGTCCTCGTCACCGGCGGCCTCGCGGCCGTGGCGTACGGCATCGTGCAGACGGAGGAGGTGGGCTGGGGCGACCCGGCCACGCTGGTGCCGCTGCTGGGCGGTCTCGCGCTCCTCGGCGTCTTCGTCGCCGTCGAAGCGCGGACGGCGGAGCCGCTGGTACCGCTGAAGGTCTTCCGCTCGCGTGCGGTCTCGGCCGCCAACGTGACGCTGCTGCTGTGCGCCTCGACCTCGTTCGGCATGTGGTTCTTCATGACGGTCTACGCCCAGAACGTCCTCGGCTACACCCCGCTCCAGGCCGGTCTCGCCCTGATACCGAGCTCGGTCAGCGTCATCGTCGGCTCCAAGCTGGGCCCGCGCCTGATGCCCGTGACAGGCGCCCGCAACCTCGCCGTCATCGGCGCCCTCGTCGCGGCGACCGGTTTCGGCTGGCAGTCGACGATGACCGCCGACGGGACCTTCCTGACGATCATCCTCGGCCCCGGCATCCTGATGATGGCCGGCATGGGCCTGCTGATCACCCCGCTGGCCACCCTCGCCACCAGCGGCGCCGGCCCGGGCGACGCGGGCCTCGTCTCCGGCCTGGTCAACACCTCCCGCACGATGGGCGGCGCCCTCGGCCTGTCCATCCTGTCGACGGTCGCGGCGGCCCGCACCGGCGGCGCCACCAGCCCCGAGGCCCTGACGGCGGGCTACGCGCTGGCGTTCCGCACGGCGACGGGGGTCCTGCTCGCGGGCGCGGTACTGATGCTGCTGTGGCTGCCGAGGCCGGAGCGTCGGTGATGTGGGGGTGTGAGCTGTCACACGTTGTCTGGTAACCCCTTTGTAGTCACGCTGCGCACTGAAGTCGGAATCTCATGTTCCGCTTGAGAGGCTTCGAGACGAGACCGGGTGAGGTGACGCTTTATGGCGTACGTCAGTCGTGAGGGTGGTTGGTCGGTCTCGCGTGGTGAACCGTGGCGAGGACCGCTACAGGTGGTGATGCTTACGTGGCCGAGGTGATGCATGTGCGGTTCAGATGTATCGCCCTATGCCCGTATTTGCGGGGTGAGTTGTGTCCTCCGCAAGAGGCCAAAGGTCCTTGACGTTGCATGGAGCCATGTCGTTAGGTGACTTGCCTACTGTGAACTTTGCGTTAAACAGGGGTGGGAATCGTGAGGAAACGGTGGGTGATTCAGCGTGCTCAGGGCACGGTGATCGCCCTGTCAGCTTTGACGATGGCATTGGGGGCTCCGGCTCCGGCCGCGCAGGCCGCCGTCCCGACGGTCGATTCGCCGGTACTTGACGAAGCACACCGCGCGCTGGAGCAGGCCAAGGATTCGGGCCAGCGTGTCGAAGTCGCGGGAGAGCGCTCGGAGCGTACGAGTGTCTTCGCGAATCCCGACGGATTCACCTTCACTCTGGAGCAGCACACGGTTCCCGTGCGTGTGGCGAAGCCCGGCGGCGGCTGGCAGGTTCCCGACGCCACGCTGGAGAAGCGTGCCGACGGGACCGTCGGCCCGAAGGCCGCATCCGCGGAGATGTCCTTCTCCGGCGGGGCCGACAATGACTCGCTGGTCAAGATCGCCCACCATGGGCGGTCTCTTGAGCTGGACTGGAAGGGAGACCTCCCCGCACCGGAGGTCGACGGGGCCAGCGCGGTGTACCGCGATGTGCTGCCGGATGTCGACTTGAAGGTGACGGCAACGGCCGAGAGCTTCCAGCAGGTGCTGGTGGTCAAGACGCCAGAGGCGGCGGCGAATCCGGCGCTCAAGGAGCTCACCTTCGAGCTCAAGACGGACGGACTGACCGTTCAGGAGGGTGCGGCGGGCAACTTGGCCGCCGTCGACGGCAGCGGGACCACTGTCTTCCGAGCGCCGCCCGCACGGATGTGGGACTCGGCGGGGAAGCCTGCCGATGAGTCCGGGCTGGCTCCGCAGCTTGGGCGGAAGGCCATGATGGCGGACGAGGGGCAGCCGATACCCGCTGACCCTTCTGAGCAGGCTGCATCTGGAACCGGGTTGGAGCCCGGCCAGGGCGACAACGTCTCCCGCATGGACATCGAGGTCACCAAAGACGCCCTGTCGATCGTGCCAGACGCCGAGATGCTGAGCAGCACCCCCACGGACGCGTACCCGGTGTTCATCGACCCGACTGTGACCTGGGGCGAGTCGGAGCGAACTCTCCTGCGCTCGGATGGCTACGAGTCCTACGGCTGGGGCAACGGCAGTGACGGCAACGGTCAAGGCGTGGGCAAGTGCGGCTCGTGGAACGGCTACTACTGCGGTCCTGGGTACGTGCAGCGGCTCTACTTCGAGTTCGTGCCCGACAGCCTCAAGGGCAAGCGGGTCCTGGACGCTACGTTCGCGGTGACGGAGCCGTGGGCCTTCCAGTGTGACCCACGCTGGGTCGACCTGGTCCGCACCGACAACATCTCCTCCGCTACGACCTGGGCCACGCGGCCCAAGGAACTGGACTGGATGGTCGACCGGTATGTCTCGGCGGGCCGCGGTTCGGAGTGCGACCCGAACTCCCCTGACGCTCCCATCGAGTTCAATGACAATCCGGAGGAGACGAACGAGAACCTCACGCCCACCGTGCGAGACTTCGCCGCCGGCAAGTTCTCGCGGCTCACGCTGGAGATCCGGGCGAATGACGAGACCGACACGTCCGCCTGGAAGCGGTTCAAGAACGACGCGGTCCTGCGCGTGCAGTACGTCGCCTACCCGGCGAAGCCGACCAACGTCGGCATCGTGAGCGGCTCTAACCATGTGTGTGACACCAACGCTGCGGCCCCGACCGTTGTCTCCGACCCCACGCCCGCGCTGACGTCGACGCCGCAGACCTCGGCCGGCGGTGAGGCCGGGGCCCGGCTGCACGCCTGGTTCCGCATCGAGGAGCAGGCCATCGACGGCACTTGGTCCGGCTCGGGCATCGCCAGCCCCACTGGTACCAACTTCGTCGGCGACAACACGAAGGTGACGACCTCCTGGCCGACCACCCTTGTCGAGGGCTCTCTGTACCGCTACGCGTCCCTGACTCAGGTCTTCGACGACGCGGGCAAGTACGTGCAGTCCTCCGGCTACACCAGTTGGTGCTACTTCAAGGTCGATCCCTCGGCTCCGAAGGCGCCCACGGTCACCTTCAGTAGCCCGTACAAGCCATGCCTCCCGAACGACTGTCCCGCGGCCGGTGCTCCCGGAGTGCCTGGCGGATTCACCTTCACTCCCGCGGCCGGGGACACCATCAGGGCATACCAGTACCGGCTTTCGAGTTTGATTTGGTCAACGCCGCTGTCCGGCTCCACCGTGACCGCGACCATCACGCCGCCCAGGTCCGGCACATTCAAGCTCGAAGTCCAAGCGCAGGACACCCTGGGCCGCTGGGGCGCTCCCCAGCCAGTTGAGTTCGTGGTCGCGACCGGTGCGGATCCCGTCGGGCGCTGGAACTTCGCCGAGGACACGGGCGCCGCGCTCGACAGTGCACCGGCCAGCGGTGCGTCCGACGCCACCCTGACGGGTGAGGTGTCCCGTGACGACCGTGGTCGCCGGGGCCTGATCACGCACGATCAGGACGGTATCGAGCTGTTGCCGGAAAACCAGGTGACGGACAAGGGCCTCTCCCTCAACGGCACCAACGGCTACGCCTCCACCGCGGGCCCGGTCGTGCAGACCGGCTCCTCGTACACCGTCTCCGCCTGGGTTCGCCTGGAGGACGGCACCCGCACCAACACGGCGCTCGGCCAGGACGGCACCATGGCCGGCGGCTACTACAGTGCCTTCTACCTCGGATACCGCGCGGACTCCAAGACCTGGGAGCTGCGCACCTCGCCGAAGGACGCCACGGACGGCGACATCAGCAACCAGATCATCAAGGCGAAGCGGCCCGCCGCCGTCGGTGTCTGGACGCACCTGGCCGCCGTCTACGACGCCTCGGTCAACCAGATCAAGCTGTATGTCAACGGTGAGCTCCAGGGCACCCGCGCCGTTGCCCCGTCGTGGACGTCCACAGGCAAGTTCCAGATCGGCCGTGTCTGGTGGCGTGGCGCGTACTACGACTACTGGAAGGGCTCGATCGACGAGGTTGCCGCGTGGCAGCGCGCGCTGATCGACTCCGAGATCGCCGACGAGGCCCGGGCGACGCTGCCCGGAGGCTTCAACGCGGCGGAAATGGTGGCGCACTGGTCGACTTCGGGCGCCTCGGGTACCACCGTCTCAGACACCACTTCCGGCTACGGCCGGGCGCTCACCTTGTCCAATGGTGCCGCCGTGGCCGGTGAGGCGTTCGAGTTCGACGGCGTCAACGACGAGGCCGCCACGAAATCTCCGCTGGTCGATGACACCGGCTCGTTCACGGTGTCTACGCGGATTGCGCTGGACCGGGACAAGATCCTTTCCAAGGGTGTCGGCTACATCGGCCAGGTCCTCGGACAGCGGACGGCCGACGGCTCGGCATGGGGCCTGTGGTACCAGGTTGAGGGCACCGAAACCGTATTCGACGACAGCTCTCCTTCGGGGGAGGCGACCGTCCCGGTCGGCTACTGGCACTTCGGCCGACTGAACGCCGACGGCACCTTCACCTCCGTGAAGTCGGACTTGGCGGCAGCTCTCGGCTCCGGCGTCCGCTTGACCGGCGTCTTCGATGCCCAGGACGGAAAGATCGCGCTCCGCGTGGGCACGACGCTCAACGGCGAGGCGAAGACCTTCACGGCCCAGCTCGGCACCGGTGAGTTCGCGATCGGCAAGGGACTCACCGCCGGAACCTGGAAGCACTTCCTGCCGGTACGGGTCACGGACGTACGGGTCTGGTCGGGTGCCATGAACAACGAGACCCAGATCGAGACGCTGGTCGGCTCCTGATCCGGCACAGCCCGGAGCGAGTAAGGCGGCACCGCTTCCGCGGTGCCGCCCGCTCCTTCTCCGGGCCAGGAGGCGAGCGTCGAACCGGCGTCAGCACACACATGTCACAAGGATGGGGATATCTGTGAAACTTGGCATGAGTAGTTACGGCGCATGGCGAGGGGAGGACCGCCGCAGGCGCCGTCGAGCGCTCGTGGTGCTGCCGCTCGCCCTGGCCCTGTCGATACCGATCGGGCTCACACCCGTCGCCGCTGATGGAGCGGGCGGTCTGGGCCGACCGGATCTGCCCGAACAGCGGGTCACCAAGGTCAGGCCAGTCACTGGTCAGGGCGCGAAGCAAGCCCGTGAGCAGGTGGCCGAGGATCTGCGAGACAACGCGGCCCAAGCCCTGCGCGCCCGCGCCGAGCAGCGGCGGGCCTCCTGGCCGAAGGCCGGCACCGCCGACCTGACGCTCACGGCCAGTGCGACGAAGGCTGCCCCTGGCGGCCTCCCGGTCGCCGTGACTCCCCTGAACGCCAAGAACGGTCTCGCGACCGGGACGGACACGACCTTCACCGTCCTGGACCAAGGGACGGCCGACCGCCTCGGCATCACTGGCGTTGTGCTGACGGCCGAGGCCGAGACCGCCGGAACGGCCGAGGTGAGCGTCGACTACGGCGCGTTCGCCTCTGCGGTCGGCGGCGGATGGTCGGGCCGCCTCCGACTTGTGCAGCTCCCGGCGTGCTCCCTGACCACGCCGCAGAAGGCCGAGTGCCGCACCCCGACGCCGCTCGCCTCGCGCAACGACGCGAAGGAGCAGACCGTCACCGCCCGGGTGACCGTCGCGGAGTCCGACAGCGGCCCCACGACCCAGCTCGGCGCGGAAAGCTCCGGCGCGACGGTGATGGCGCTGACCGCCTCGGGCAGCGGCGGCTCCTCGCCGAAGGGCACCGGTGACTACAGTGCGACGCCGCTGTCGGCGTCGTCCTCGTGGGCCGCGGGAGCCAGCTCGGGCTCGTTCACCTGGTCTTACGGTTTCACCCTGCCGCCCGCCGCGGCCGGCCCGGCTCCGGCGCTGGGCCTCTCGTACGACTCGGGCAGCATCGACGGGCGTACGGCGACGACGAACAACCAGGGCACCTCAGTCGGTGAGGGCTTCTCCCTCACCGAGTCGTACATCGAGCGCTCCTACGGCAGCTGTGACGACGACGGCCACACCGACGTCTTCGACCGTTGCTGGAAGTACGACAACGCCCGGCTTGTGCTCAACGGAAAATCCTCTCGCCTGGTGAAGACGTCCACAGCCGATGTATGGAAGCTGGAAAACGACGACGCCTCCAAGGTGATCCGCTCCACCGGTGCCGAGAACGGTGACAACGACGGTGAGCACTGGACCGTCCTCTCGGGCGACGGCACCAAGTACGTCTTCGGCCTTGACAAGCTCGACGGCGCCACCACGCAGCGCACCAACTCCACCTGGACCGTCCCGGTCTTCGGCGACGACTCCGGTGAGCCGGGGTACAGCGCGGGCACCGCGTTCGCCGACCGGTCCGTCACACAGGCGTGGCGGTGGAACCTCGACTACGTCGAGGACACCCGTGGCAACGCCGCGACGTACTGGTACACCCAGGAGAAGAACCACTACAAGAAGAACAAGGCCACGAAGGCGGACGCCGAGTACGTGCGCGGTGGCTACCTGACGGAGGTGAAGTACGGCCTGCGGCAGAACGCCGTGTTCACCGACACGGCCGACGCGAAGGTGACTTTCGGCTACACCGAGCGGTGCACGGCCACGGACTGCACCTCGCTCACGAAGGAGACGTCCGACAACTGGCCGGACGTCCCGTTCGACGCGATCTGCGCCAAGGACTCCACTGAGTGCCTGTCGCAGTCACCGTCGTTCTTCACGCGTAAGCGCCTGACCGGCATCGACACCTTCTCGTGGAACAAGACGGCCACCACGTACGACCCTGTGGACTCCTGGGACTTCACCCAGGCGTATCTGGACGGCGGCGACATCGGTGACACGTCCGACCACACACTCACCCTGAAGTCGATCAAGCGGACGGCAAAGGCAGGGAAGACCCCGGTCGCGACGGATCCGGTCGTGTTCACGTACCACATGCGTCCGAACCGCGTGGACGGCACGGACGACATCCTGCCGCTGTCCCGGCCGCGTATTTCCACCGTCACTTCGGAGACCGGCGCGATCACCACGGTGACGACGTCCTCGGCGGAGTGCGTGCGCAGCCAGGTTCTTGGCGCTGCTGAGGACACCAACACGCGCAACTGCTATCCGCAGTACTGGAACATCAACGGGGCCTCCGAGGCGTCGGTCGACTGGTTCCACAAGTACCGCGTCCTCGGCGTGACCACGTCCGACCCTGCGGGCCGGAACGACGTGGTCGAGAACGAGTACGTCTACAGCGGGGCAGCCTGGCACTACAACGACGACCCGTTCACGCCGACGGCCGAGCGGACCTGGTCCGACTGGCGCGGCTACCGCGAGGTCACCGTCTACAAGGGTGCGCAGAAGACCGGGGTTCCCCGTTCCAAGACCGTCTCGCTCTACATGCAGGGCATGAACGGCGACAAGAACAAGGACGGCACCACCAAAGCAAGGACCGTGGCTCCGCTGGCTCAGCCGTCGGTCGGCATCGCCACTCTGACCGACAGCAACGAGTACGCCGGGACACTGCGAGAACAGGTCGTCTACAACGGCACCGTACCCATCTCCGTCACGGCGAATGAGCCTTGGTCCCAGGAGACCGCGCGGCAGACCGACGTGCCGAGTGCCGGCGACCACGTAGCCCGCTATGTGCGTACCGAGCAGGCCACGACCTACACCTACCTCACTGCCTCCGATACGTGGCGGCGCCGAGCAGTCCAGACGACGTTCGACAGTTACGGGATGCCGAGTAAGGTCTACGACTCGGGTGACTATTCCAAGACTGGTGACGAGACGTGCAGTGAGACTTGGTACGCCCGCAACGACACCGTTGGACTCACCAACCTGGTGTCGCGTGTGCGTACGGTCGGGTTGGGCTGCGGTTTCACCGAGGCGGATCTGAAGCTGGCGAACGCCGACGGCACCCGGGGCAACGTTCTCTCCGACACGGCCATGGCATACGACAACCTCGGCGAGTGGTCGGCGTCCATGACGCCCACCAAGGGCCTGGCCACCTGGACCGGTCGCGCCGCCGCCTATCTGACCGCGGGCACCGTCGACTGGGACAAGACCGCCGACACAGCGTACGACGCCCTCGGCCGTCCGACGAAGGTAACGAACGCGAACGGCAAGGGGACGACCACCGCGTACACGCCGGCCGACTCCTCGGGCCCGCTGACGAGGACCGTCACCACCAATGCCGCGACCCACCAGGTGAACACCTACCTGGACCCGCGCCGAGGCAACCCGCTGCGCACGTACGACGCCAACCTCAAGAAGACGGAGCTCGCTTATGACGCGCTGGGCCGACTGACGGACGTCTGGCTTCCCAACCGCAGCAGCAGCACTCAGTCGCCCAACACGCGATTCGTGTACTTCCTCAGCAACACCAAGCAGTCCTGGGTAGCGACGTCGACTCTGAAGGCCGACGGCGAGACGTACAACACCGGCTACACAATCTACGACGCCCTGCTCCGTCCGCTCCAGACGCAGTCCCCGACCGCGCAGGGCGGGCGTCTCCTTACAGACACACGCTACGACAGCCGGGGACTCGCCTACGAGACGTACGCGGACATCTTCGACAGCGCGGCCACACCCAACGGAACTTACGCGCGCGCCGAGTACGGCGGGGCGCCGAAGCAGACCGAGACCGTCTACGACGGCGCCGAGCGCCCGACAGACACCAGTCTGTACATCCTCGGCGTGAAGAAGTGGACGACCAACACCACATACACCGGTGACTCCACCGCCACGACCGCCCTGGAGGGTGGCTCGGCCACCCGGACGATCGTCGACGCCCGCGGCCGGACCACGGAGACCCGCGAGTACGCGGGCGCCAGCCCGGCGGACGCTCAGTACGGAGCGACCCTGAGCGCCTCGTACACCTCGACGAAGTTCTGGCACACCCTGGACGGCAAGCAGACAAAGATCACCGGCCCTGACGGTGCCGCCTGGTCGTACACCTACGACCGGTTCGGCCGTCAGAAGGCCGCCGTGGACCCTGACAAGGGCACGACGGCCACCGACTACGACTTGCTTGACCGCCCGACCAAGACGACGACCGGCGGCAAGACGATCCTGACGTCGTACGACGATATCGACCGCCCGGTCAACACCTGGTCCGGCACGCAGTCGGACACCACGCTCCTGACGAACCGTACGTATGACATGGTCTTGAAGGGGTTGCCCTACGCCGCCACCCGCTATGTCGGCGGGAAGGCGGGAGACGCGTATATCAAGACCGTCACCGCGTACGACGTACTCAGCCGTCCCACCACCACGGAGCTGACGCTCCCGGCAGGGGATGACCTGACTGCGTCGGTGCCGAACGGCAAGCTGACGTACACCACGGCGTACCGCATCGATGGCACGGTGGGCAGCATCAGAGAGCCGTCACTCGGCGGTCTGCCAGCCGAGATCATCGAGTACGGTTACGGCTCTGTCGGTCAGCTCACGTCCATGAACGGTCTGACGGGCTACCTGCAGAACGCCGACTATTCGGCCCTCGGCCAGGTCCAGCAGCTGACGCTGGGCAAGGGCGGTACTGGTGACCACAACGTTTATGTCACCAACACGTACGAGACCGGTACGGGACGTCTGACGAACAGCAACGTCACGGACCAGACGCACCCGTACATGCTCCAGGCCCTCTCCTACACCTTCGACCAGGCCGGCAACGTCACGTCGATCGCCGACCCGACGATCCTCGGAGGCACCGGCAAGGCCGAGACTCAGTGCTTCACCTACGATGGCCACCGCCGTCTGCTAGAGGCCTGGACACCCACGTCCCAGAACTGTGGTGACACTCGAGCAGCCAGCACCCTGAGCGGTCCCGCCCCGTACTGGACGTCGTACACCTACAACACGGCCGGCCAGCGCAAGACGGAGACCCAGCACCTCGTCGCGGGTGACACCACGACGACGTACTGCTACGACCCGGCCAGCCAGCCGCACGCCCTCCGCTACACCACGCCCCGCACTGAGTGCGGCACCACAGCCCCCCAGACCACAGACAAGGTCTACGACTACGACGCGGCCGGCAACACAACCAAGCGCCCGGGCGCTACGGGCCAGCAAGTCCTGACCTGGTCAGACGAGGGCCGGCTCTCCAAGCTGACGGAGAACGGCAAGTCCACGGACTACCTCTACGACGCCGACGGCATCCTGCTCGTCCGCCACACCCAGGACGGCGAGCGCATCTTGTACGCGGGCCTCACCGAGCTCCACCGCCGTGCCAACGGCACAACCTGGGCCCAGCGCAGCTACACGGCCGGTGGCACCCAAATCGCGGTACGCACCAACCAGTCCGGAGCAACCCAACTACTCTTCCTCGCCGGGGACCACCACGGTAGTCAGAGCCTCGCCGTAGGCTCGGACACCGAACAGAAGATCACCAAGCGCTACATGACCCCCTTCGGTTCCGAGCGCGGCGGAGCAATCGGCAGCTGGCCCACAGACAAGGCGTTCCTCAACAAGACAGCCGACAGCACGACGGGCCTGACACACGTTGGTGCCCGCCAGTACGACCCGCTGATTGGCCAGTTCATCAGCGTCGACCCGCTCCTGTCGCCCGACCAGCACCAGTCCCTGAACGGGTACAGCTACGCGAACAACAGCCCGGTTACGCAAAGCGACCCTACCGGTCTGAAAAGCGATGAGTGCGGATCTCTCTACAAGTGCGGTGGTAACCAGGTCATCACGACTAGCACCACCAAGTACCAAGATGTGCAAATCGTTGCCAGGCACTACGAGAAAACGGTGCCTGCTAAAACTCAGGCCACATGGGAGAGTCAAGGTCCTGCTCAGAACGGCAGCTGGGGGAAAGCCTACGAGGTAACGGATTATCGAAACGAGAACTTCGACCACAACTGGTCGACGAATATGTGGGGCGGGGTAGGAGCTTGGGCAACCTCACAGAGCAGTGTTGTCCTTCCCGGTCTCTTCGGTATGGTGCATAACGCGCTCTATGAAGGCTGGATGGCCACCCTCGGCGTCGACGTCAATTCATCGCACTATCAGAACGCGCAGGGATTCCTTGATGGCTTCAGCCTGATTGCGCCCGGAGGCGCAGCAAGTTTCGGAGCAAGGGCAGCGAAGCTTGTAGGTGGCTGTAAGTGCTTCCTCGCCGGCACAGACGTGAAGATGGCGGACGGGTCCACGAAGGACATTGAGGCCGTCAAGCTCGGTGATCAGGTTCTGGCCACCGATCCCGAGACTGGGGAGTCCGGCCCCCGCAAGGTGACGCGTTTGATCGTCACTGAAGACGACAAGCACTTCAACGAACTCAGCATCGAGACCGACGACGGACCTGAAAAGCTCACCGCGACGCACGAGCATCCGTTCTGGTCCCCCTCGAAGCAGGAGTGGGTCGAGGCCCGCCACCTGGCCAAGGGGATGACCCTCCTGACTGACAAGGGCGAAATCGTCCAGATACTGGGAAACCGGGCCTTTGCGCGGCATGCTCGCACGTACAACCTGACCGTAGACGACCTGCACACGTACTATGTGCTGGCGGGCGAGACGCCGGTACTTGTTCACAACAGCAACTGCCCTGGTGTCGGCCGTGATTTGATTGGCGGGCAAGAGCAGTTCCATATCATTCACGGTGACAGAACGGGTGGCGGCCATAAGTGGCCGGGACAGCCTGGGAAGACCGTGTTTCCGCGCGGCTGGGACACTGACAAGATCCTCGACAGCATTGCCGACGTCGCGACCAGTCCCAGCAGCGGTAGGACGCAGCAGACAGGCCGAGCTGGAGCCCTGTACACGAGGAACGGGGATCCGTCGCGGTGGAAGGTTGAAGGAGTAGTGGACGGCGTGAACATCAGGGTCATTTATGAACCAGCAACGGGCCGAGTTGTGACCGGTTTCCCGTACCGGCCCTGATGGAGGTGCAGTGAAAGCTGTAGAGTACGCCGCCAAGATCGAAGATCTGCTAGAGGAATCTCCCATCACTGCGCCTTCGGTCGCAGTCGATGTGCGCGACCTTCTGACGGCCGGAGAGTTCGCCCTAGCTTTCGACACCATGTGCTCATGGATTTATGAGGACGAGTTGTCGATTAGCGAAGAGTATTACGAGCGGCTTGTCCGGCTGTCGGAAGATCTTGGGTCTCACGATCTGATCGCGCGAATGCGTGAGCTGGTAATGGGATAGCTGAGTGTGTTCCCGCCACTTCGATTGGGCCGCGTCGCGATCGTCTGATGTGGGTCGAATCAGAGTGAGCAACCGCAAATCTGAAGCCCCGCCGGGTGCATCCTGGCGGGGCTTTTGCGTGGGGTGACGGCAGTAGTTGACGGCAACGTCAGCGGACGAGGGCGGTGAGCGGAGGCGGATCGTCGCCGTCAGTTCGGCTGGCCTTGATGTTCGTTATGCCGTCGAGCGCGGTGCCGAGGGCGTCTCGCTGGAGGCGGAGTCGGACGTGGGCGTAGACGGTGGCGGTGACGCCGATGTGGGCGTGGCCGAGAAGTTCCTTGATCACGACGAGTTCGACGCCCTGTTCCAGGAGGAGGGTGGCGGTGGAGTGGCGGAGGTCGTGGAAGCGGATGCGGCGGAGGCCGGCCTTGCGGAGGAGTGCGGTGAAGGTGCGGGTGAGGTTGGTCGGGTCGATCGGTCTGCCCTGTGGAGTGGTGAACACGTGCCCGTTGTGCTGCCACGTGGTGCCGGCGGTGTCACGCTCATGCTGCTGCTCTTCGTGGTGAACCTTCAGCGACTGGAGGCAGCGGGCGGGGAGGGCGATGCGGCGTTCGGAGGCCCGGGTCTTGGTGGGCAGCGTGGTGAGGCCGTCTGTTTTGGTGCGCTGGAGTGTGCGGCGGATGGCAGCGGTGCCCCGGTCGAGGTTGAGATCTTCCCAGCGGAGGCCGAGGAGTTCGCCCTTGCGGAGTCCGGTGTGGAGAGCGAGTTCGAACAGGGCGTGCAACCGGTGTTCGTTCGCGGCGTCGAGGAACTGGCGAGCCTCGTCGGCGGTCAGTGGTTCGAAACGTCGGGGGCGAGGGGTGCCGGTGCGGACGTTGCGGGCGACATTGCGTGGGATCTCCTCCTCGCGCACGGCGTGTTCCAGGGCGGACTTGAGGATGGAGTGGATGTAGGCCAGCGTCAGCGGGGAGAGCCGCTTGGAGCAGCAGGCTCCGGTGGCGCAACAGCGGGGCTGGTCGCGGTCGGCGTCGATGCTGCGGGTGCAGCACTGGCAGGTGGTGCGGAGCTGGTTGAGCCAGGTGCGGACGTCCTTGGCGGTGAGCTTGCTGAGCTTCCTTTTGCCCAGGCCGGGGACGAGGTACCGGTTGACGCAGGCGGTGTAGCGGGTGTGGGTGTTCTCGCGGAGGGGTGGATGGCGACGTTCTCCAGCCAGTACGTCAGGTACGCGGCCAGACTGCCCTGCGCGGACCGGATGGGGAGGCCGCGGTTGCTGGTGGCGATCTTCTCGGTCAGTTTGGCGAGCGCTTCCTTGCGGGTGGTGCCGTAGACGCGAATGCGCTTGCGGCTGTTGCTAGGGGCGAGGACGTATCCGGCAGCCTCCCACCGGCTGTCCTTGCGCTGATAGACGGTTCCGTCGCCGTTGGCGCGGACGCGACGGGAGGCAGGGGTGTCGCGAGGTGTGCTCATCAGGCGGCTTCCTCTTCGAGTCGGGTGAGGATGAAGTCGGTGAGGGCGTGGGTGGGGATGCGGCGGGCGCGGCCGAGGGTGATCGAGGCGAGTTGTCCGGAGCGGAGCAGGTCGTAGACGGCGGAGCGGCCGATCTTGAGGCGGGCCATCGCCTCGGGCACGGTGAGCAATTCGTCGTCACGCACCGGCTGTCACTCCCTGTTCGCGTGTCGGGCCGCCGTGGATGAGTGCGGCGAGGCGTTCGAGGTCGGGGGTGAGGCCGGTGCCGTCGTAGGCCCAGTGGGCGATGACGAGGGTGGTCGGGGAGGGCGGAGGGGTGTGGCGGCGGTGCCAGGCGGCTCGGGCGGGCCCGGAGGGCGCCGAGGGTGGTGGAGTAGGCGCGGGTCTTGGTGGAGAAGTGGCCGCGGAAGCCGAGCATGTGGGCCCACTTGCGCAGGTTCAGGTGCTTGAGGTCCTCGCGGGCGCCGAGGGCCCAGGCGGTGCGGATCATCCGGGCGGCGTGCTCGGGTACTGACTCCGACCAGAGATCGGTGATCCTCTTCAGTCGGTGGTCGAGGGTGCCGGTCGCTGCTTCGGTGCCCTTGGTGGCGTACTTGGCGACGTATTCGGCGACCTTGCCCTCGGTGATCGTGGCCCCGTCCTGGAAGGCGGAGGACCGGATGATCCTGGTATCGATCTGCTCGCCGAAGGCGAAGGAGCGAGCGCGGCCGTTGACCTCGGGCCCGTCGATGTGGGCGCGGGTGGCCGCGATGCGGATGGCGTCGGCGAGGAGTTCGGGTGTGGCCCAGGTGGGTGGTGGGGTGTAGGGGCCTGCGGGGCCGTCGAGGCGGATGACGGCGTGGAAGTGGATCGTTCCGCGCTGCTGGTACTCGGCGACCTTGGCGTACGCGACCCGGACGACCTTGGAGAGGAGGCGCTGGGGGATGCTGGCTGCGGCGGCGATGGTGCGGCGCAGGTGGAGCATGAAGCGGGCCCACAGGGCGGGGGCGTGGGCGTTCCACAGCGCGGCACCGGTGTAGTCGTACCGCTCGGGGTCGAGCGGGGTGCCGAGGAGCGGGTCGTCCTTGGTGTGGGTGCGTTCGCAGCGGCAGCGGGCGGAGCCGTTGACGTGTCGCCCGTGGACGGGCCCGTAGGAGGGAGCGGTGAGGGTGGCGAAGACGCGGGGGTGGGTGGCGACCTGGTTGGGGATGGTCTTGCCGCGCGCAGGCCGGCGGCGATGAGCTGGTAGGTGTCCTGACGGTAGAGCTCGGCGCAGGAGGGGCAGCGGGTCGTGCGGCGGTTGCCGCATCGGACCAGGAGGTGTCCGGCGGGAAGTTCCTTGGACTTCAGTTCGCGCAGTATCTCGCCGGTGAAGGCGTCGATCTCGGCGCGGTGGCCTTCGAGCCGGATCGGCTGGGCGCAGCCGAGCGAGGACAGTTGCCGTACCACGCCGAGCAGGTCCCGATAGCCGGTGAACGTGGGCAGCGCGGCCGTGGTCGGTTCGGGGCGGGGGATTGTGGTGGTCGGGGTGTGCGGTGGTATCCGGAGGGGGGCGCCATCTCGCGTGGCGATCACCGGTGTGTATGACGGGGTGGACGTTAAGGTGATTTGCGAGCCGGCCAGTGATCGGATTATCACTGGGCACCCCTACAAGTAGTTGGGTGGCGTGATGCAGGAGCCGCACTATCGGAGCGCAATCGCGGAACTCTTGAATGATTCCCCTATTGCTCGAGGGGAAGTGATCAGGAATGTGCGAGAGTTCCTCATTGTCGGCGAATACGCCTTGGCCTTCGACACGCTCTGTGAGTGGATTTCCCATGTGCAGTTGCTCGCGGTGACGCTTCAGTGAGTGCGGGCAGCTGGCGGGGATAGCGATGCGGCGTTCGGAGGGCCGGGTCTTGGGGGCAGGGTGGTGAGCCCGCCCGCGTTCGTGCGTTGCAGGGTGCGGCGGATGGCGCCGGTGTCGATGGTGAGGCCGATGTCGTCCCAGTGGAGGTCAAGGAGTTCGCCCTTGCGGAGGCCGGCGTGGAGGGCGAGTACCGAACAGCGCGCGCAGCCGGTGATCTCGACTGGCGGCGAGGAGCTGGCGGGCTTCGTCGCTGGTGAGGGGGTCGAATCATCGGGGGCTGAATTTTTCCGATTTGGTCGATATAGATCCTGGCGGGTCAGCGTAACCCGCTGTGAATCAAGGGGGGTGTGCCGGTGCGGACGTTGCGGGCGACGTTGCGCGGGATCTCCTCCTCGCGTACGGCGTGCTCCAGCGCGGACTTGAGTACGGAGTGGATGTAGGTCAGCGTCAGCGGAGAAGGTCGCTTGGAGCAGCACTTGCCGACGGCGCAGCAACGGCGATCGTCTCGCCGGGCGTCGATGCCGCGCGTGCAGCACTAGCAGGTGGTCGGAGGCGGTTGAGCCAGGTGCGGACATCCTTGGCGGTGAGCTTGGTGAGCCTCTTCTTGCCGAGGCCGGGGACCAGGTACCGGTTCACGCAGGCGGTGTAGGGAACCCGTTGACAATGTTGACGCTGGGCTTCCCGATGGGATGCGGTGGAGCGCCACGTTAATGACGCTGCGTAAGATCGGGCAAGTGATGGATCGATGGAAGGCGACCCGGGGAATGCTCTGGCGGGTATCTTCAGTGTCCCGATCTCGTAGGCAATTCCGGAGGGTGGTCTGGCTGCGATTCTGGATTCCTTCAAAGGGATTATCGATTCAGGCGGACCTGAAGGAATCCTGCAGTCCGTGGGTAAACGCTAGCTCGCCCGCAGGTACTGTCGCAGAGTGAGACAGGATGTCCCTTTTTCGTGAACATGTCGGACTGGCGTTCGCCACGCGTGTGACTCGCAGAAGCTGGAACCCTTCATTCCGTGACAGTTCGGTTTCAGCGACGACGCAGCACCTCACCTGGAGCGAGCGCCTTCCTCTGAACTCCTATAACCCTTCTGGGTCGAGTGACAATGTGGCAGGATATGATCGAGCGACCGAGCGTCAGGAACGGAGTGGGAATGTTGGTCCGCTCTAGGTGGTTATCTGCTATTCAGCTGGCTGTGCTGCTGCTTGGGGTGACGTCGTGTACCGGTGAGCAACACGAGCCCTCACTGATCACCGACAGAGACTTGGTGGGTGCGTGGGTGGACAGCTCGGGAGGGAAGATGGTGATCACTGCGCATCACGCCTTCAGCCTTACCTCCGTCGATCTGAAATCAGATGTATATCCGTCATGTCCCAGTGGTGACTCGACGGGGAGTTGGGCGTTCTTCGTCGATGCCGGAGATACTTCCTATTCGAAGACCGAGGCCGCGTCGGGAACTTCGGTCGCTCTGAATTTTCAGAACGAGCCCCTAGACGGGTGCAACATCTCGGTCAACCCCATTGACGGGGGTAAGTCCCTGTGTCTGAGTGACGACCCTGATCGCCTCTGCAGCGTCGGTTTGGTCTTCTCCAGGGAGGAGGGCCCTGGATAGCAGGGCGACCGGAGGGGCTCCGGGTCTCGGCCTGTTGCCTGCCTGCCCCTTCCTGCGCCCCGGTGCGGCCTTGAGTTGCACCGGGGCGGTTCTGCGTAGTGGCACCGGCTGTTCGCCGGCCTTGTTGGTGGTCCGCTCGGGCCGCTGCGGCCAGGGCGCTCCGCAAACGGTCCGTCAGGAGGCTCGGTCAGTCGTCCGCGGCAGCCGCAGCGATGGCCGGGTGGAGGCGACGAGGCCGATGTCGTGGGGTTTATTGCGCTCGTCCCGACATTGCCGGGCATGTGGCGCGCGCCGAGCAGTCACCGTCTGACAGCCCTTCCCAGGGGCGTGTCACGCCGTGGACCCTCCTGTGGGGCCGGAGGGTGCGCGACGGCAGGGGGCCGGACGGTCGCCCGGTTCACGTTGCCCAACACCGGTGTCCGCATCCGCGTGCCACGACCCCCAGCGTGTTGCTGCCGACGTCGCCGCCGAGCGTCGCATCATCGAGGGGCTTCGCACATCCCGTGCCGCTGCTCCCCGCGCTGTCCGGACTGCGAAGCCGATACCTGACATGGCGTCAGGGGGTTCTCAAGTCATTCCCCCTGGGCTATACATGAGGATCACCGACCTAGAACGCGTTCTAGAACGGCGGGCGCGTACGGGACGGTCCCGCACGGCCTCGGTGCGGCCGACGGTGCGGACGGTCGTGCCGAGGTCCTTCCTCTTCACGGATCCTCATCGGATCTCCAAGGAGCAGCATCCCGATGCCCATTGATGCCGCCAAGGCCGTCGCCGCCGAGCCCCGCAGTGCCGAGATCGTCTGGGACCACAAGGACGTCCAGCTCTACCACCTCGGCCTCGGGGCGGGAATCCCCGCCACGGACCCCGACGAACTCCGCTACACCCTCGAATCGAAGCTCCACGTCCTGCCCAGCTTCGCCACCGTCGCCGGCGCCGGAATGGGCATCGTCGGCGGGCTCTCCGCGCCCGGCGTCGACGTGAACCTCGCCGCCGTCCTGCACGGCGGGCAGGCGATCACCCTCCACCGCCCCATCCCCGTCAAGGGCAGGGCCGTCACCACCTCCCGCGTCGCCGCCGTCCACGACAAGGGCAAGGCCGCCGTTCTCGTCCTGCGCGCCGAGGCCGCGGACGACGACGGCCCCCTGTGGACCAGCGACGCCCAGATCTTCGTCCGGGGGGAGGGCGGCTGGGGCGGCGACCGAGGCCCCTCCGAGCGGGTCGAACTGCCCGACCGCGCGCCCGACAGGACCGTGGAACGTGCCGTACGGGAGGACCAGGCGCTGCTGTACCGCCTGTCGGGCGACTGGAACCCGCTGCACGCCGACCCCGAGTTCGCCAAGCTGGCCGGCTTCGACCGGCCGATCCTGCACGGACTCTGCTCGTACGGCATGACCCTCAAGGCGGTGGTCGACACGGTGCTCGGCGGGGACGTCACCCGGGTCCGCTCGTACCGCACGCGCTTCACCGGGGTCGTCTTCCCCGGCGAGACACTGCGCGTCCGCATGTGGACCGGGGACGGCCGCGTCCAGGTGTCGGTCACCGCCGTGGAGCGGGAGGACGCCCCGGTCCTGGCCGACACGATCGTCGAACACTCGTAGCCATCCCGAAGGGAGCCGCACCATGCGCGCAGCCGTGCTGCACGAGATCGGCCAGGACGAACTCGAGGTCCTCGACGACGTCGAGGCGGTGGGCTTCGGCCCCGGCAAGGTGCGGATCCGGGTGCGGGCCACCGGTCTGTGCCACTCCGACGTCTCCGCCATGAGCGGCGTGCTCCCACAGCCCGCTCCGTTCATCCCCGGGCACGAGGGTGCCGGCGAGATCACCGACATCGGCGACGGGGTGACCGGCCTGGCCGAGGGGCAGCGGGTCCTGCTGTGCTGGCTGCCGGCCTGTGGCGGCTGCCCCGCCTGCAAGCGCGGCCAGACCCAGCTGTGCCTGGCCGGGTTCATGAACGCCGGCACCCCCAACTTCCGCCGGCCCGGCGGGGACGTCTTCGGCTTCGCCGGGACGGGGACCTTCACGGAGGAGGTCGTCGTCGACGCGGGCTGCGCCGTCCCCATCCCCGACGACGTGCCCTTCGACATCGCCGCGCTCATCGGCTGCGGCGTGACGACGGGCCTGGGCGCGGCCATCAACACGGCGAAGGTGGAGGCCGGTTCGTCGGTCGCCGTCATCGGCTGCGGCGGCGTCGGCGTCTCCGCGATCCAGGGCGCCAAGCTCCAGGGCGCCGCCCAGATCGTCGCCGTCGACCCGGTCGAGTCCCGCCGCGAGGCGGCCCTGCGTTTCGGTGCGACCGAGGCGGTCTCCCCCGACGCGCTCGCCGACGCCAAGCAGCGGATCACGGCGGGCGAGGGTTTCGACTACGTCTTCGAGGTCGTCGGCAGGTCCGCGACCGCGCGGACGGCGTACGAGACGACCCGGCGCGGCGGCACGCTGTGCGTGGTCGGCGCGGGCGCCCTCGACGACCACCTCCAGCTCAACATGTTCGAGCTGTTCTTCGACGAGAAGCGGATCCTGCCGTCGATGTACGGCGGCGGCGACGTCATGCGTTCGTACGAGCGGGCCATCGCGCTGTGGCGGGCGGGCCGGATCGACCTGGAGTCGCTGATCACCCACCGGGTGCCGCTCTCCGGGATCAACGAGGCGCTGGAGCAGATGCGTACGGGTGTGGCGCTGCGTACCTGCGTCGAGATCTGAGAGGACTTCCACGAGATGTCACTCCCTCTTGAGGGCCTGTCCGCGATCGTGACCGGTGCCGGGCGGGGCCTGGGCCGGGCCGAGGCGCTGGAACTGGCCCGTCTGGGCGCCGCCGTCGTCGTCAACGACTACGGCCAGGCGGGCCGCGACGGCTCCGGCGCCGCCTCGGCCGCCCCGGCCGAGGAGGTCGCCGAGGAGATCCGCGCGGCGGGCGGCCGGGCGGTCCCGCACCTGGGCGACGTCGCCGACTTCGAGACCGCGCGGGGGCTGGTCGACCTGGCGGTGCGCGAGTTCGGGAAGCTCGACGTCCTGGTCAACAACGCGGGAATCCTGCGGGACCGGATGGTCTTCTCGATGAGCGAGGACGAGTGGGACTCGGTGATACGGGTCCATCTCAAGGGCCACTTCAACACGACGCATTTCGCGGCGGTGCACTGGCGGGGCCGGGCGAAGGCGGGGGAGAGCGGTGTGTACGGCCGCATCGTGAACACCTCGTCGGAGGCGTTCCTCGCGGGCTCGGCGGGACAGCCGAACTACGCGGCGGCGAAGGGCGGGATCGTGGGCCTGACGACGTCGACGGCGCTGGCGCTGGCGAAGTACGGCGTCACGGCGAACGCCATCTGCCCGCGGGCGCGGACCCGGATGACGGAGGACGTCTTCGCGGGCTTCGCCGAGCCGGGCGCGGGGGAGCTGGACCCGCTGGCGCCGGAGCATGTGGCGCCCCTGGTCGGCTATCTGGCCTCTCCGGCGGCGAGCGGTGTGAACGGCCAACTGCTCGTCGTGCACGGCGGAATGGTCGCGATCGTGGACCGCCCCAAGGTCGCGGCGAAGTTCGACACGACGAAGGACGCGTTCACGTACGAGGAACTGGACGGGCTGCTGACCCCGCACTACGCGGGCCGTCCGGCGGGGGAGACGTTCGCGGCGACGGAGGTGCTGGGCCTGAGGAAGGGCTGAGAAACGGACTCGTCGGCGCGCGGGCCGGGAAACGCACGGGCCCCGGGGGTCTCCCGGGGCCCGTGCGGTGTCACCGCGCTTGCGGGTCGCGACGGTGGCGGCCGTGCGGGGAGGACGTGGAGTCCTCCTCCGCCGGCGCCGCCTCGCCGCGATGCCTTCCGGAGCCGTGCGGCTCCGACCCGTCCGTGCGTGCTTCCGACATGCTGGAACTCACCCCGTGCTGATCGCTGTTGTACTGCGAGCGAAAGTCTAGGGGGTCACTCTGCGGTCGGTGAGGGGTGCCTCTTGCAGTGGGACCGGTCGGCACACGGCCGGCGCCGGGGGTGCGGCTTCCGCTTGCCGCGCCGGTTGCTGCTCCGGCTCCGGCTCCTGGTCGGGCGGTACCTCCAGGTCCGCGAGGCCGCACGGCGCCTCCGGGGTCGCGTACGGCAGCCGCAGCACCCCGTGCGGCGTCCAGAGACCGGAACCCGCCAGCCACCCCGCCGGCGCCGCCACCTGGTGCATCCGGCGTCCCGAGGGGCGCCACATCCCCACCCAGCTCCCCGCCGCCGCGTCGATCCGCAGCGCCACCGAGCAGTGCTCCGGCAGCAGCACCTGCCCCGGCTGGACCGCGAACGGCGTCACCGCCGCGTCGTCGAGGCGCAGACACTCCGGGAAGCGGATCGGCAGCCGGCTGCCGAGCACACCCCACCCCAGCCGCTCGTGCCCCGGCGACGGCGCGTCGGAACGGATCAGCAGCAGCCCGCTGTCCGGGTCCGCCATCAGCAGCCGGTCGTCGCTCTCCTCTGTGATCTGGAGCAACGGTGTCGTCTCTCCGCCCCGCTCCAGATCGACCGCCACCGCCTTCACCGGGCCGCCGTCCAGCCGCCGGTCGAGGGCGAGCATCCGGCCCGTACGGTCCAGCCAGACCCCGCCCGTACAGCGTCCCTTGACCTCCGCGACCTGCTCGGGGCCGAACGCCCCGCCCGCCACCAGCCACAGCGAGGTCGTGTCCGGGCCGACGCACATCGCGTACGCGCAGATGCCGTCCGGCGACGGCGGCAGCAGCGTGAGCTCCCCGGACGGCTCGACGGACTCGACCGCCCCTAGCGGCAGTTGCCCCGTCCCGGGGCCCGTCGGGTACAACAGCGAGAACGTGTGCCGACGGCCGTCCACCCGCCGCCCGATCAGCACCCGCCCGTCCGCCAGCGGCAGCAGCCGGGCACCGGGGTCCTCGGGCTGGTCGAGCGGGAGCGGTACGGCGTACGGCTCCGGCCCGTCCAGCGTCCACCGCTCCGCGTACAGCGCGTCCCCGGCGCCCGCGAGCCGCGCCGCGTACGCCCCGTTCGCCGTGATCGTGAACCCCGTCGGCCACACCGCGCCGCCGTCCTCCGCCGCGGTCTCGATGGCACAGGCTGTCATCGACTCGTCACCTCCGGCCACCGAAGCTAGTTTTCGCACTTCCAGCCGAACAACACGAGCCATGTCACTTCACACATAAGGGTGGCCATGTCGCGATTCGGCTGAGATGAGGGGGCCGGTTGTGCTGGAGGAATGGCGGATGCGTAAAGTAAGGCGACCCTAAGTGGAGTGAGTGGCTCCGGGTACGGAACCTCCGTGCCGGTCGACGAGCCGCCGTCCCCGTACCCGTACAGGAGCACCTCTCATGTCCCTCCGCCGCCGCGGCACAGCCGCCGCCGTCGCCCTCGCCGCCGCGCTCTCCCTCGCGGCCTGCGGAAGCGGTGACGGCTCCTCGGACAGTGCCGAGAAGGAGGACGGCGGCAAGAAGAAGGACGTCGCCGTCGGCGGCAAGGACTTCGGCGACGCCGCCGCCAAGACCGCCGCCCTGGGTACGGACGCCAAGCCGGGCCAGTTCCCGCGCACCCTCACCCACGCCCTCGGCACGACCGAGATCAAGGCCGCCCCCAAGCGGGTCGTCGTCCTCGACGTCGGCGAGCTCGACAACGTCGTCTCGCTCGGCGTCAAGCCGGTCGGCTACGCCCCCGCCGAGGGCGACGACGGCATCCCGGGGTACCTCGCGAAGGACGCCGGCGCCCCCAAGTCCGTCGGCACCATCAACAACCTCAACCTCGAGGCGATCGCCAACCTGCAGCCGGACCTGATCCTCGGCAGCCAGTTGCGCGCCGCGGACAAGTACGACGAGCTCTCGAAGATCGCCCCCACCGTCTTCTCCATCCGCCCCGGCTTCACCTGGAAGGAGAACTACCTCCTCAACGCCGCGGCCCTGGACAGGACCGCCGACGCGAAGGCGAAGCTCGCCGCCTACGAGACCAAGGCCAAGCGGCTCGGCACGGACGTCGGCCCGAACAAGCCGACCATCTCGATGGTCCGCTACCTCCCCGGCAAGATCCGCCTCTACGCCAAGGCGTCCTTCATCGGCACGATCCTCGAGGACGCGGGCCTGCCCCGGCCCGAGAACCAGCGGATCGACGACCTCGCCGCCGAGATCAGCCCGGAGAAGATCGACCAGGCCGACGCCGACTGGATCTTCACCGGCGTCTACGGCGACCCGAAGGCCACCAAGCGCGACACCGCCCAGGCCAACCCGCTGTGGAAGAACCTCAAGGCGGTCAAGGCCGGCCAGGCCAAGGACGTCCCGGACGAGACCTGGTACCTCGGCCTCGGCGTGACGGCGGCGAACAGCGTCCTCGACGACCTGCGCGCCGACCTCGTGAAGAAGTAGCCCCGGAGCGGGCGGGAAGGGTCCGGTGACCGGGCGGCGCGGGCCCCGGACCGCGCCTTGCCGGCCAAGCGGAATCATCCCTGCCCACAGGCAGGGCGGTGGGGCACGGAGGACAGGTAGCCTTTCCTCCGTGCCCCGTCTGTCTGAAGTCATCGCCGAGCTCGACGCACTCTGGCCGCCCGACCGGGCCGAGCAGTGGGACGCCGTCGGCACGGTCTGCGGCGACCCCGACGCCGAGGTCACCCGTGTCCTGTTCGCCGTCGACCCCGTCCAGGAGATCGCCGACGAGGCGATCGAGCTGGGCGCCGACCTGATCGTCACCCACCACCCGCTCTATCTGCGCGGTACGACGACGGTCGCGGCCTCCCACTTCAAGGGCCGGGTCGTGCACGGCCTGATCAAGCACGACATCGCCCTGCACGTGGCGCACACCAACGCCGACACCGCCGACCCCGGCGTTTCCGACGCCCTCGCCGGCGCCCTCGACCTGCGGGTCATCGGCCCGCTGGTCCCCGAGAACAACCTCGGCCGGATCTGCGAGCTCACCCACCCCGAGACGCTCGGCGAGTTCGCCGCCCGCGCCGCGAAGCGGCTCCCCGCCACCGCGCAGGGCGTCCGCGTCGCCGGAGACCCCGCCATGATCGTGCGCCGGGTCGCCGTCAGCGGCGGCTCGGGCGACAGCCTCTTCGACGCCGTACGAGCCGCGGGCGTGGACGCGTTCCTCACCGCGGACCTGCGCCACCACCCGGTGTCCGAGGCGACCCAGCACTCCCCGCTGGGCCTGGTCGACGCCGCCCACTGGGCCACCGAGTGGCCCTGGTGCGAGCAGGCCGCCGCCCAGCTCGACGAGATTTCCGACCGCCACGGCTGGGACCTCCGCGTCCACGTCTCGAAGACGGTCACCGACCCATGGTCCTCCCACCACACTTCTGGAGCCCCCAACTGAACGCCGCGCCCGCCGACCAGATCCGACTCCTCGACCTCCAGGCCCTGGACGTTCGTCTCCAGCAGCTCGCCCACAAGCGCAGGTCCCTGCCCGAGCACGCCGAGATCGAGTCGCTGAACAAGGACCTCACCCAGCTGCGCGATCTGCTCGTCGCCGCGCAGACGGAGGAGAGCGACTGCGCCCGCGAGCAGACCAAGGCGGAGCAGGACGTCGACCAGGTGCGCCAGCGCGCCGCGCGGGACCAGCAGCGCCTGGACTCCGGCGCCGTCTCCTCGCCGAAGGACCTGGAGAGCCTCCAGCGGGAGATCGCCTCCCTCGCCAAGCGCCAGGGCGACCTCGAGGACATCGTCCTGGAGGTCATGGAGCGCCGCGAGTCCGCGCAGGAGCGGGTCGCCGAGCTGACCGAGCGCGCCTCCGCCGTCCAGACCAAGGCCGACGACGCCACCGCCCGGCGCGACGCCGCCCAGGCCGAGCTGGACAGCGAGGCCGCGTCCGTCGGCAAGGAGCGCGAGCTGGCGGCCGGGACGATCCCCGCCGACCTGCTGAAGCTGTACGAGAAGCTGCGCGAGCAGCAGGGCGGGGTCGGCGCCGCGCGCCTGTACCAGCGCAAGTGCGAGGGCTGCCACATCGAGCTGAACATCACCGAGCTGAACGAGGTCCGCGCGGCCGCGGCCGACACGGTGGTGCGGTGCGAGAACTGCCGCCGGATCCTCGTCCGTACGTCGGAGTCCGGCCTGTAATGACGCCTGTGAGGGAACTGATCGTCGAGGCCGACGGGGGCTCCCGGGGCAACCCGGGTCCCGCCGGTTACGGTGCCGTGGTCCTCGACCCGGTGACGGGCGAGACGCTCGCCGAGGCGGCCGCGTACATCGGCGTGGCCACGAACAACGTCGCCGAGTACAAGGGCCTGATCGCAGGCCTGAAAGCGGCGCGCGAGCTGTTCCCCGACGCGCTGGTCCATGCCCGGATGGACTCCAAGCTGGTCGTCGAGCAGATGTCCGGCCGCTGGAAGATCAAGCATCCCGACATGAAGCCGCTCGCGGCGGAGGCGGGCCGGGTCTTCCCGGCGGGCCGCGTCCGCTACGAATGGATCCCGCGCGAGCAGAACAAGCACGCGGACCGGCTCGCGAACGAGGCGATGGACGCGGGCAAGCGGGGCAGGCAGTGGGAGCCCACGGCCTCCTCGGCCGCCCTGGACGCGGCCGCCGCCCGCAACGCGGCGACGCCGCCCCCGTCGGGCCCGCCCGGCGACGCGACGGCGGGCGCGGCCCGCGCCCGGGCCGCCCTCGCGGGCGGTGCCGCGGTGGGCCTGGGCGCCGGTACGGGCGGCGGCGCGGTCGCCCCGTCCGCCGACGGGCTCTTCGCCGCCGACGAGGCGATCGCGGCCCAGGCCCGCGCCTCGCTCGCAGCGGCCGGCACCGCCGAGCGCGACGCCACCGGCGGTACCGTCGAGCCGCCGGCCAAGCGCACCTTCCAGGCCATCGACCACTGCGTCGGCAAC
>NZ_JBEXOT010000048.1:0-46328 GCF_040611675.1 Streptomyces sp. NPDC006551 | reverse complement strand
AACTATATTTGGCGGGTGGTCAGACCTGTACCGGGGCCCCGGGGGCGCGGGCCGGCCGGGTGTGCGCCACCGGGCCGGCCCCCTCTCGAAGGGTCCGCGATCAGGCGCCGCGCAGCGTGGCGCCCGTGCGCTCGGCGGCGAGGGCCACGGCCGCGTCACGGGCGGCGGTGGCCTCGTCGACCGTGAGGGTGCGGTCCGTGGCGCGGAACTTCAGGGCGTACGCCAGGGACTTCTTGCCCTCGCCGATCTGGTCGCCGGTGTACACGTCGAACAGCCGGATGGCCTCCAGGAGTTCGCCGGCGCCGTCGCGCAGCGCGGTCTCGACCGTCTCGGTGGGGACCGACGCGTCGACGACCAGGGCGACGTCCTGCGTGGCGACCGGGAAGGAGGAGATGCTCGGGGCCTTCAGGGGGCCCTCGCCCGCCCGCTCCACCAGGTCCAGGTCCAGCTCCATCGCGCACGTGCGGTCGGGCAGACCCAACGCCTTGACAACGCGCGGGTGCAGCTCGCCGCCGTGGCCGACGAGGACCTTCTCGCCGGCGATGACCACGTGGAACGCGGCGCAGCGGCCCGGGTGCCACGGGGCGTGCTGGTCCGAGCTGATGATCAGCTCGACACCGGCCTCGGCGGCCACCGTGCGCGCCGCCTGGATGGCGTCGGCCCAGTCGGCCGGGCGGCCCTTGCCCCACCAGCCGGCCTGCTCGCGGGCACCGGCCAGGACGACGGCCACGCGGCGCGGCTGCGCGGGCAGCGCGGCGTTGACGGCGGCGACCTCCTCGTCGGTGGGACGGCGGTCGACGGGCAGCCGGACGGCGACGCCCGGCCGGTCGCCCGGCCGGAAGACCAGACCGGTCTCGAAGAGCGCCAGGTCGTGGCTGCCGCGCCCGTCGTTGCGGCGCAACGCGCCGAGCAGGCCCGGCAGCAGCGTCGTACGGAGCGAGGGCTCCTCGTCGGAGAGCGGGTTGACCAGCGTGACCACGCGACGGCGGGCGTCGTCCGCGTCCAGACCGAGCTGGTCGAAGACCTGCGCGCCGATGAACGGGTAGTTCAGCGCCTCGACGTAGCCGGCGCCGGCCAGCGCGCGGCCGACCCGGCGGTGGAAGCGCTGGCTCTCGGTGAGACCGCGCCCGGCGGGCGGCTTGGGCAGCGTCGAGGGCAGGTTCTCGTACCCCTCGAGCCGGATGACCTCTTCGGCGAGGTCGTTCGGCTCGTTGAGGTCGGGGCGCCACGACGGGACGGTGACGATCAGCTCGTCCTGGCCGTAGACGTCGCAGCCGATCTCCTGGAGGCGGCGGACGACGGTCTCGCGACCGTAGGCGACGCCCGCGACGCGGTCCGGGTGGTCCGCCGGGATGGTGATCGTGCGGGGCGCGGACGGCGCGAGGATCTCGGTGACACCGGCCTCGGCCGTGCCGCCCGCGAGCAGCACGAGCAGGTCGACCGTGCGCTGCGCGGCGGCCGCCGCGGCCTGCGGGTCGACACCGCGCTCGAAGCGCTTGGACGCCTCGGAGGCCAGCTTGTGCCGGCGCGCGGTCCGGGCGATCGAGATCGCGTCGAAGTGCGCGGCCTCGATGACGACCTCGGTGGTGGCGCCCGCGACGTCGGCGTGATCGGCGATCTCGGTGTTCGCGCCGCCCATGACGCCCGCGATGCCGATCGGCCCGCGATCGTCGGTGATGACGAGGTCGGCGGCGTCCAGGACGCGCACGGTGCCGTCGAGCGTGGTGATCTTCTCGCCCTGCTCGGCGCGGCGGACCCCGATGGGGCCTTCGATCCGGGTGCGGTCGTAGGCGTGCAGCGGCTGACCGAGCTCCAGCATCACGTAGTTGGTGATGTCCACGGCGAGCGAGATCGGGCGCATGCCGGCCTTCTGGAGGCGGCGGCGCAGCCAGATCGGGGAACGTGCCTCGGGGTCGAGACCCACGACCGTGCGGGCCGTGAAGCGGTCGCAGCCGATCGGGTCGGCGATCTGGACGGGGTAGCCGTACGAGTTCGGCGCGGGCACGTCGAGGAGCGCCGGGTCGCGCAGCGGCAGGCCGTAGGCGATGGCTGTCTCGCGGGCGACGCCGCGCATCGAGAGGCAGTAGCCGCGGTCGGGCGTGACGGCGATGTCGAGGACCTCGTCGTACAGCTCCAGGAGCGCGGTGGCGTCGATGCCGACCTCGTACTCGGGCGGCAGCACGATGATGCCGTGCGTGCCGTCGTCACCCATGCCGAGCTCGTCGCCGGAGCAGATCATGCCGCGGGAGACCCGGCCGTACGTCTTGCGCTCGGCGATCCGGAAGTCACCGGGGAGCACGGCGCCGGGCAGCGCCACGACGACCTTGTCGCCCTCGGCGAAGTTCCGGGCGCCGCAGATGATCTCCTGGGGCTCGCCGGTGCCGTTGGCCTGGCCGACGTCGACGGTGCAGAAGCGGATGGGCTTCTTGAACTCCGTCAGCTCCTCGATGGTGAGGACCTTGCCGACCACGAGCGGGCCGGTGAGGCCGGCGCCGAGGCGCTCGACGGTCTCGACCTCGAGTCCTGCCGAAATGAGCTTGGCCTGGACGTCACGTCCGGTCTCCGTCGCCGGCAGGTCGACGTACTCCCGCAGCCAAGAAAGCGGGACCCGCATCAGATCTCCATCCCGAAGGGCCGGGTGAACCTGACGTCACCCTCGACCATGTCTCGCATGTCATCGACGTTGTGGCGGAACATCAGCATCCGCTCGATGCCGAACCCGAAGGCGAATCCGCTGTACTTCTCCGGGTCGACACCGCAGGCGACGAGCACCTTGGGGTTGACCATGCCGCAGCCGCCCAGCTCGATCCAGCCCTCGCTGCCGCAGGTGCGGCAGGGGCGGTCGGGGTTGCCGACGGACTCGCCGCGGCAGACGTAGCAGAGCATGTCCATCTCGGCGGACGGCTCGGTGAAGGGGAAGAAGTTCGGGCGGAGCCGGGTCTTCATGTCGGCCCCGAAGAGCGCCTGGACCATGTGGTCGAGGGTGCCCTTGAGGTCGGCCATGGTCAGGCCCTCGTCGACGGCGAGCAGCTCGATCTGGTGGAAGACCGGGGTGTGCGTGGCGTCGAGCTCGTCGGTGCGGTAGACGCGGCCGGGGCAGACGACGTAGACCGGGGGCTCCCGGTCGAGGAGCGTGCGGGCCTGCACCGGGGAGGTGTGCGTCCGCAGCACGACACCGGACTCGTCGCCGGTGGTCCCTTCCGGGCCCTGGACGAAGAAGGTGTCCTGCATCTGGCGCGCCGGGTGGTCCGGCACGAAGTTGAGGGCGTCGAAGTTGAACCACTCCGCCTCGACCTCGGGGCCCTCAGCGACCTCGTACCCCATGGAGACGAAGACGTCGGAGACCCGCTCCATGAGCGTGGTCAGCGGGTGGCGGGCGCCGGCCGGGACCCGGTCGTACGGCAGCGTGACGTCGACCGCCTCCTCGACCAGGACGCGGGCGTCGCGCTCGTCCTCCAGCTCGGCCTGGCGGGCGGCGAGGGCCTTGGAGACGACGCCGCGGGCCTGGCCCACGAGCTTGCCGGCCGCGGCCTTGGCCTGCGGCGGCAGCGCGCCGATCTCGCGGTTGGCCAGCGCGAGCGGCGAGGTGCCACCGGTGTGCGCGGTCTTCGCGTGCGCGAGCGCGTCGAGGTCACCCGCGGCGGCGAAGGCGGCGAGCGCCTCGTCCCGCATGCGCTCGATCTCTTCCGGTTTCAAGGCCTCGACCTCGACCGGGTCGTACGACTTATTGGGTGCGGACATCTCTTCCCGTGCTTCCGTTCGGCTGGCTGACTGTGCCCTTCCGGGGGACACCCCCGGGCCCCCGAGGCCCTGCTCGACGACAAGGGCGCAAACGTGCCAAAGGTCGAGTCTAACGGGGTGCGAGGACGCGAATGAGCCCGTGGGGGCCGGGCGGCTGGTGATCTCGTCAGGCGAGATAGGCCGGGGCGCCGACGGGCAGGATAAATCGGAACTCGGCGCCGCCCCGGGGGCCGCGGCCGACGGTGATGGTGCCGCCGTGGGCCTCGACGATGCCCTTGACGATGTAGAGGCCGAGGCCGGTGCCACCGCGTTTGCTTCCCCGCCAGAAGCGGGTGAAGACGCGTCCCATCGACTCCTCGGGGATGCCGGGGCCTTCGTCGCTCACGGTGACCGCCGTTCCCTTCTCTCCGTCGGTGGTGGCGCCGGTGGGTGCCACCTCGATGGTGACGGTTCCCTCGCCGTGGCGCACCGCGTTTTCGAGGAGGTTGCCGAGGATCTGGTCGATCTTGTCGGGGTCGGCCCACAGGTCGGGCAGCTGCGGGTGGACCCGTACGAAGAAGCGGTCGGGTGACTGCCCGCCGGTGGTGTGGGCCTGGATGTGGCGGCCGATGGCGGCGGCGATGTCGACGGGCTGGCGGCGTACCTCGAGCCGGCCGGAGTCGATCCGGGAGATGTCGAGGAGCTCGGCGATGAGCCGGGTGACGCGGTTGGCGTCGGCGTCGACGGTCTCCAGCATGAGCCGCTTCTGGTCGTCGGTGAACCGTTCCCACTTGGCGAGCAGGGTCGCCGTGAAGCCCTTGACGGAGGTCAGGGGGGAGCGCAGTTCGTGGGCGACGGTGGCGATGAGCTCGGCGTGGCTGCGTTCGGTACGGCGCCGGGCCTCGGTGCCGCGCAGTGAGACGACGACCCGGCGGACCGGTCCGGCGGGGTGCTCGCGGACGTAGCGGGCGGAGACGAGGACCTCGCGGCCGCCGGGCAGGAGCAGATTGCGCTCGGGCTGGCCGCGGCGGGTGGCGAGCCCGCCGTACGGGTCGGTGAGCGCCCACCAGCGGCGGCCCTTGAGGTCTTCCAGGGGCAGGACCTGGTCCAGCGGCCGGCCGAGGGCCTCGCCGACGGGGACGGAGGTGATCCGGCCGGCGGCCGCGTTGAAGCAGATGACATGTCCGGTCTCGTCGGCGACGACGAGACCGTCGGGCAGGTCGTCCGGGTCGATGCCGGGCCAGGGCTGCGGGGGACGCGGCGTGGCCCCCCGTCCGTCTGCGGGCCTGTCCGTGCCGACCGTCATCCCCGTTCCCCACCCCTCCGTGTAGCGCAGTGGGCCCCCGAGCCCGTCACCCTACTAGTTGAAGGTGACGCGGTGGACCCCTCAGACGGTGGTGGTTCGGGGGCGCTGGGCGCGCGCGGAGGCGTAGAGGCAGACGGCGGCGGCCGTCGCGAGGTTGAGGCTCTCGGCCTTGCCGTGGATGGGCACGCGCACCACGGCGTCCGCGAGCGCGCGGGTCTCCTCGGGCAGGCCCCAGGCCTCGTTGCCGAAGACCCAGGCGGTGGGTCCGCCCATGGTGCCGGCGTCCAGTTCGTCGTCGAGGTCGTCGTCACCGGCTCCGTCGGCGGCCAGGATCCGGACGCCGGCGCTCTTGAGGCCGGCGACGGCCTGCTCGACCGGGACGCCGACGGCGACGGGGAGGTGGAAGAGGGAGCCGACGGAGGCGCGGACGGACTTGGGGTTGTAGAGGTCGACGGAGGCGTCGGTGAGGACGACGGCGTCGGCCCCCGCGGCGTCGGCGCAGCGCAGGACGGTGCCGGCGTTCCCGGGGTCGCGGACGTGGGCGAGGACGGCGACCAGCTTGGGGCGGGCGGCGAGGATCTCCTCGAACGGCGAGTCGAGGAAGCGGCAGACGCCGACGAGGCCCTGCGGGGTGACGGTCTGGGAGACCTCGGCGAGGACGGCGTCGGAGGCGTGGTGGACGCGGGCCCCGGCCTCGCGGGCGGCGTCGACGATCCCGGCGTACCGCTCGGCGGCCTCGACGGTGGTGAAGAGCTCGACGAGGGTGGGCTCACCCGCGCTGCCGCGGTGGTGGACGGCCTCGCGGACGGCCTGCGGGCCCTCGGCGATGAAGAGGCGGTCCTTGCCCCGGAAGTTGCGCTTGGCGAGCCGCCGGGCGGCGACGACGCGCGGCGAACGCGGGGAGATCAGCTCGGGGGTGCCCATGGGGTCGGCGGCTCTCTTTTCGTACGTACGAGAGGGGTGCGAGAGGGGGTACGGCAGGCGGGCGCTCGGTCCGGGGAGGCGGAAGGCCCTGCGACCCGGCCGGCGGGGCGGCCCGGGAAGGCGAAGGGCCCTGCCCCCCGGCCGCCGGGGCGGCCCGGAAGCCCGGAACGCGCCGGACCCGCAGGCGCGGGGCCTGCGGGTCCGGGCAGAAGTACTGCGGCCTGGAAGATCAGGCGGCGGCCTTCGGGGCGTTGACGTCGGCCGGCAGAGCCTTCTGCGCGACCTCGACCAGCGCGGCGAACGCGTTGGTGTCGTTGACGGCCAGCTCCGCGAGGATCTTGCGGTCCACCTCGATGTTGGCGGCCTTCAGACCCTGGATGAGGCGGTTGTACGTCATGCCGTTCTGGCGGGCAGCGGCGTTGATGCGCTGGATCCACAGCTGACGGAAGTCGCCCTTGCGCTTCTTGCGGTCGTTGTAGTTGTAGACCAGGGAGTGGGTGACCTGCTCCTTGGCCTTGCGGTACAGGCGCGAACGCTGACCGCGGTAACCGCTGGCCTGCTCGAGGATCGCCCGGCGCTTCTTGTGGGCGTTGACTGCCCGCTTGACGCGTGCCACTTGTTAACTCCTTGTAGCGGGGTCGTGGTTGGACTCACACGACCCGGAAACGAATGGGGCCCGGACTGGGCCGGTGGCTCCCGGTCACCGA
This sequence comes from Streptomyces sp. NPDC006551, assembly GCF_040611675.1. Classification (NCBI taxonomy): domain Bacteria; kingdom Bacillati; phylum Actinomycetota; class Actinomycetes; order Kitasatosporales; family Streptomycetaceae; genus Streptomyces; species Streptomyces sp. NPDC006551. The sequence goes on along the minus strand of NZ_JBEXOT010000048.1, from coordinate 39,671 downwards.
GAGCCGGAGATCGATCAGATGCCCAGCATCTTCTTGATCTTGGCCGCGTCGCCCGGGGCCATCTCGGCGTTGCCGGTGAGGCGACGCGTCAGCTTGGACGACTTGTGCTCGAGCAGGTGGCGCTTGCCGGCACGCTCACGGAGCACCTTGCCGGAGCCGGTGATCTTGAAGCGCTTCTTGGCACCGCTGTGCGTCTTGTTCTTCGGCATCGCGCCGTTATCTCCTCGTCAGTGGCGCTCCCCCCGGTGCGGGCACCGGGCGACCGGGAGCGTCAGATCTTCGTTTGGTGGTTCCGGGCGGGGCCCGGGGCTGCCTGGGTGACAGCCCCTCGGGTCACGCCTCGGGGTTCTCGGCCGGAGCCTCGGCCGCGACGTCCTCGGCCGGGGCGTCCTCGGCGACGTCGGACGAACCGCCCTGACGCTCCGCCTTGCGCGCGGCCTGGGCCTCGCGTGCCTCGGCCATCGCCTCGGTCTTCTTCTTGTGCGGGCCAAGAACCATGATCATGTTCCGGCCGTCCTGCTTGGGGTTGGACTCGATGAAGCCAAGCTCCTCGACGTCCGACGCCAGTCGCTGCAGCAGACGGAAGCCAAGCTCGGGGCGGGACTGCTCACGACCACGGAACATGATCGTGATCTTGACCTTGTCGCCCTGCTTGAGGAACCGGACGACATGACCCTTCTTGGTGTCATAGTCGTGCGGGTCGATCTTCGGCCGGAGCTTCATCTCCTTGATGACCGTGTGCGCCTGGTTCTTGCGCGCCTCACGGGCCTTCATGGCCGACTCGTACTTGAACTTCCCGTAGTCCATGAGCTTGCACACGGGCGGACGGGCGTTCGCCGCCACCTCGACCAGGTCGAGGTCGTACTCCTGTGCGAGCTCCAGGGCCTTGGCAAGCGGAACAATCCCGACCTGCTCGCCGCTGGGTCCGACAAGTCGCACCTCGGGAACGCGAATCCTGTCGTTGATGCGGGGCTCGGCGCTGATGGATCCTCCTCGGTAGCACCACGCGACCGCCTGGCGGACGGACGCGCAACGTCTGTTTCAGTGAGACCAACCGCGCCGGAACACGAAAAATGCCCCGGACGGGACACAGGCGGGGCTCCAGGGGAATACCGGAGCACCGCCGCGGTCAACCGCGGGGCGCACATCGGGCGGCTCCATCGTCCGTACGGAACGATGGGCGCCACCTGACCGGTGACCCGCCGCCCGCGAGGGCGGCCAGGTGGGAAGTCGGAGCCTCCACTTGTGGGCCGGGCACACATGTGTCCGGCCGGTCGTTACACAAGGTTAGCACCCAGCGCGCCGGTTCGCTAACCATGGGCGCGCACATCGCGCCGCCCGGGGCGGCTTATCGTGTGGGGCATGAGCGAAACGCCCCACACCGAGCCCACGGACTCCCCCGACTTCGACGCCATGACCCGCGACATCGCGGAGGTCCCGGCGGTCGAGGTGATCGTGACGGTCGCCGTCAACCTGATGAGTGCCGCCGCGGTGAAGCTCGGGCTCACCGAGGAGGGCGACGAGCACAAGGACCTCGACGAGGCGCGCAAGCTGGTCCACGCGCTGGCGGGCCTGCTGGACGCCGGCGCGACCGAGATCAGCTCCTTCCACGCGGCGCCGCTGCGGGACGGCCTGAAGTCCCTGCAGCTGGCCTTCCGCGAGGCCTCGATCATCCCGGACGAGCCGGGCCAGGGCCCGGGCGAGAAGTACACCGGACCGGTGTACGGCTAGAACCGCGAAGGGGCGGGTGCCCCGGCCGGACGGCCGGGGCACCCGCCCTCGTCACTTCCTGAGGTAGAAGGGCTCGCCGGGAGGCGTGGCCGTGGCCGGCAGCAGTGCCAGGTCCAGGCCCCGCACCAGGCGGGCCCTCAGCGTTTCGTCGGCGGCCAGCAGCCGGGCGACCCGCTGGGCCGCCTCGGCCGGTGCGGCGTCCTGGGCCAGGACCAGGGCGAGGGTGCCGTCGGCGCTGCCGGGACCCAGGTGGGCGCGCAGGACGGCGGGCTCGGCGGCGACGGCGGCGCGCACCGCCTCCCGTACCGCCGGGTCGTCCAGCGGGTCCGCGCTGCTGCGGCCCTCCGCGAGGGCCAGCAGGGCCGGACCGGTCAGCTGGTACGGCACCGGTCCCGCGAGGTCCAGGACCACGGTGTCCGCCTTCTCGTGCGCCGCGGCCTGGAGCGCCTGGTGCAGCGGTACGGCGACGGGGCGGGCGGCCGGGTCCCACAGGGCGAGCGAGGCGAGCGAGGTGAAGGCGGGCAGTGCCCGCCGGTCGCCCGCGGTGAGCGTGGGCACGGCCATGTCGCTCGTCTTCTCGCGGCGCAGCCCCGTCTCGGGGTCCTCCTCGACCTCACCGAGCACGGCCACGACGGGAACCAGCAGGCGCGCGCCCCGGAGGGCCTCCAGGACCGGGCCGTGGGCGGTTCTGTCCTCCGCCCAGGCCGCGAGGGCCGCGGCGAGCCGAGGGTCGGCGGTGCCGTCGTCGTCGGAGAAACCGGGGTCAGGGATGTTCTTGAGCGCCACCCGACGAGCCTAACGGTCCGTGCGGGGCCGCTCCCCCGGCGGGTCGCCGGCCCGGACCGGCGTGGCGGGCGCGGGGCGGGGAGGCGTCGTGGGCGCGGGCCAAGCAGACGTGGTGGGCGTGGGCTGGATCGGCGAGGTGGGCGCGGGAGGCGTGGTGGCCGCGCCCGGGGTCAGCGAGGTGGGCGCGGGCCGGGGAGGCTGCCGCGCCACAGGAGCGCCGCGGCCACGAGCAGCAGCGCGCCGAGGCCGCCGGCGGCAGGCGCGAGCAGGCCGACGGGCTCGCTGTCCTCGGCTGCGGGCAGCGGTCCGGGCCCGAAGTACCGCCCGCCGTAGCCCGCGGCGGCGTTCTTGGGGTCGGCGCCCTTGAGCGCGGCCCCGGCCCTGATCGCGGCGGCCGGATCGACCGTCCCGTACCCCTTGGCGTCGCTGCGGCCGGCCTTGGGGCGGTTGCGGGCGGTGTCGATGAGGAGCTTCTTGACCTGGGCGGGGGTCAGGTCGGGGTGGGCGGAGCGCACGAGCGCCACGGCCCCGGAGACGAACGCGGCGGCGGCGCTGGTGCCCCAGCCCTCGTAGTAGCGCCGGTCGGGATCGGCCATCACGATGTGGACGCCGGGGGCGCTGACGGTGGCGTACCAGCGGCTGGTGGAGAAGGAGGCGTGGGTGCCGTAGCGATCGACGGCGGTGACGGCGATGACGCCGGGGTAGGCGGCGGGGTACGAGATGTGGTCGCCCTTGTCACCGCCGTTGCCGGCCGATGCGACGACGGAGACGCCCTTGGCGAGGGCGTACTGGACGGCCGCGTCCTCGCCCGCGTCGGGGTGGGCGGACTCGGAGTCGTCGCCGAGGGAGAGGTTGATGACGTCGGCGCCGTGGTCGACCGCCCACCGGATGCCCTGGGCGAGGGCGGTGCCACGGGACTTGCGGGCCTTCTCGCGGGCTTTGTCGGTGCCTTCGAGGATGACCCGGACGGGCAGGATCTTCGCGCCGGGCGCGACACCGAGGACACCGTCCTGGCGGCCCGGGCCGTGGCCGTGCCCCGCGATGATGCCGGCCATGGCGGTGCCGTGACGGGCCCAGGCCCGGTCGCCCCGCTTCGCTCCGAAGCCGATGAGGTCGGTGCCGGTGAGGACGGAGCCGGCGAGGTCGGGGTGGTCCGCGTCGACACCGGTGTCGAGGACGGCGACGGTGACGCGCTCGCCCTCGGTGGTGCGCCAGGCCTGTTCGGTGCGCAGGGCCTCCAGACCCCATTGGCGGGCCCGGATGGTGTCGGCGTGGGCGGGGGTCGTGGTGGCCGGCAGAACGGCGAAGGCGGCGGCGAGGAGGGTCGCGGTCGCGGCGCGGCGGCGGTGCGTACGGCGTGAGGTCACCGGTCTTCGTCCTTCTTCACGGCTTCGGCGACGGTCTTGCGCAGGCCGCGCTCGATGCCGTCGGCGACGCCCTTGGCCTCGTGACCGAGGCCGGCCTGGGCGGGGGCGGTGGTCCGGTCGGCGGCCATGGCCTCGGCGGCGGGTTCGGGCTGGTCGACGGGGCGGCCGTCGGCGAAACCGGAGACGGAGAAGACGACGACGGGCAGGTCGGCGAGGGAGTGCGTCCACCAGCTGGCGCGCTGGCCGGCGCCGAAACGTTCGGCGACGGTGCCGGGGGCGGAGAGCGGCGGGGGGACGTCGGTGGCCAGCTGGAGGCCGCCGAGGGTGCGCATGGCGGCGGGTTCGGCCCGGGTGAAGGCGAGGCCGACGGTGATGACGCTGCTGGAGGTGGCGTCGGTGTACGTGGCGCGCAGGACGCGGTCGCAGCCGACGGGGCTCAGTGCGGTGAGGACGCTCCTGGGCATGACGGTCGCCGAGCAGGCGGCGTCGGGGGCGACGACGACGCGCGTCCAGGTACGGGCGGCGTCGCCGGGGCCGGCGTCGGCGCCGGAGAGGGTCCGCGGGAAGAGGGTGTCCACGGGGGCGCTGTGCCAGAGCGTCTTGGCCTGTGAGTAGCCGACGGGCTCGGCCGGCTCACCCACGTTCGTGGCCGCGAGGACGACCCCGGTGACGGCGCCGCCGATGAGCCCGAGGCCGACGACGAGACACACCCCGGCCGCGACGACCCGCCCGACCCGGCGCTCGCGGATGGGCCGCAGCCGCGTGGTCGTCTCGAAGGGGGTCTCGGGCGGCACGGCGTACGCCTGGTAGGCACCGTAGGTCCCGTACGCCTGCTCGGCCCCGGGCGTGGTCCACTCCGCCGACCGCCGGGTGGCGGTCGCGGGATCGGCGTGGCCGGGCCGCGGGATGCCGGGCGCGGGGGCGGGGGCGGCCACCGGCGTGGCGGGCGGGGCGCCCTGAGGCTGCCGGGGAGCGGCCACGCGCGTGGCGTGGCCGTGGCCGGACCCCGGCGCGGCCGGGCCGCCGGCCTGGCCGGGTCGGCGCGCGGAGGGCGGGGCCTCGTCACCCTCCTGCCGCCGTGGGGCGGACGCCGGCAGGGCCGGGCCGCCGCCCTGGCGCAGGCGGCGCGTGGCGGGCGTGGGGTCGGTGTCGCGAATGGGGCGCAGCCGTGTGGTCGTCTCGACGGCGGGCACGCCGTCGGCGCCGGGGCGCGTGCCCGGTGCGGGGTTCGCCGGGGAGCCCTCGTACGAGGTGCTTCCCCGCGCACCCGGAATCCCGGAAGAAGCGGAAGCGCCGGCGTCCGCCGCACGCGGGTCGCGCGCCGGACGCGGCGGAACGGCGTGGCCGCCGTCGGCTGCGGAGCCGTGCGGGTTCCCCGCGGGCCGCGGGGCCTGGTCGCCGGCCGCACACGGCGGGGTGGACGCGGGCGCGTGCGAGGCGTCGGCGGACGGACGCGGCTGAGCGGGAGCGGACGGGCCGTCAGTGTCGGCGCCCGGGCACGGCGCCGGAGTGGCCCGGCCGTCGGCCCCTGCGGCCGTACGCGGCGGGGTCGGCGCGGTCACCGGCGAACCGGCGGCGGCCGGACGCGGCTGGGCGGGCGCGTTCGAGCTGTCGGCACTTGCCGGGCGCCGCTGGGCGGGGGCAGGCGGACCTTCGGTGCCGGCGCCCGCGCGCGGTGCGGTCGCGTGCGAGGCGTCGGCGGACGGACGCGGCTGGGCGGGGGCGGTGCCGGCGCCCGCGCGCGGCACGGTCACGTGCGAGGCGTCGGCGGACGGACGCGGCTGGGCGGGGGCGGACGAGCCCTCGGTACCGGCGGCCGGGCGCGGCGCCGGGGTGGCCCGGCCGTCGGCCCCTCCGGCCGGGCGCGGCGCGGCGGCGGCCGGGGGGCGGGTGGGTGGGAGCAGTGCGTCGCTGATGCGGGACGCGGGAGGGTGCGCGTCGGTGGTCATACCCGTCCCCCTGGTCGTCCTGGCAATGCCCGTCACTCTACGGGCTGTTCCCCCCGGCACGGGAACCCAGGGGCTACCCCCGCCCTCAACCCGTCTGGCAAGCTCGGGCCATGACTCCCCGTGCCGCCGACCGAGCCCGGTACGACCGGGCCACCGCCCACCTCGACGCGCCCGTGGCGATCGTCGACCTGGAGGCGTTCGACGCCAATGCCGAGGACCTGGTCCGCCGGGCCGCCGGCAAGCCGATCCGGGTGGCCAGCAAGTCCGTACGGTGCCGGGCGCTGTTGGAACGGGTCCTGGCGCGCGAGGGCTTCGCCGGGATCATGTCGTTCACGCTGGACGAGTCGCTGTGGCTGGCCCGGGCCGGGTTCGAGGACGTCCTGCTCGCCTACCCCTCCGCCGACCGCACCGCGTACGGCGAGCTGGCGAACGACCCCAAGCTCGCCGCCGCCGTCACCGTCATGGTCGACGACCCGGCGCAGCTCGATCTGATCGACCACGCCCGGGCGGGCGGGGCCGAGGAGATCCGGGTCTGTCTGGAGCTGGACACCTCGCTCCGGCTGCTCGGCGGCCGAGTGCGGATCGGCGCCCGCCGTTCCCCGCTGCGCGAGCCCGCCCAGCTCGCCGAGCTGGCCCGGTCCGTCGTCCGCCGGCCCGGCTTCCGGCTCGTCGGGATCATGGCGTACGAAGGTCATGTCGCCGGGGTCGGGGACGCGGTCGCCGGGCGGCCGCTGCGCTCCCGGGCTGTCCGGCTGATGCAGTCGGCCGCCCGCAGGGAGCTGGCCGAGCGGCGCGCGGCCGTGGTCCGCGCGGTACGGGCGGTCGCGCCGGACCTGGAGTTCGTCAACGGCGGCGGAACGGGCAGCGTGCAGCACACGGCGGCCGAGGACGCGGTGACGGAGATCGCCGCCGGCTCGGGGCTCTACGTGCCGCGCCTCTTCGACAACTACACGTCCTTCACCGGCCGCCCCGCCGCCCTCTTCGCCCAGCCCGTCGTCCGCCGCCCCGGCGTCGGCGTGGTGACCGTGCTCGGTGGCGGCTATCCCGCGTCCGGCGCCGCGGGCGTGGACCGGCTGCCCGTCCCGTACCTCCCGGAGGGGCTGCGGTACGACCCGCAGGAGGGGCCGGGCGAGGTGCAGACCCCGCTGCTCGGCGCCCCCGCCGACGATCTCCTCATCGGCGACAAGGTGTGGTTCCGGCACGCGAAGGCCGGCGAGCTGTGCGAGCGGTTCGACAGTCTGCGGCTGGTCGAGGGCGACCGGATCACGGCGACCGTGCCGACGTACCGGGGCGAGGGCCGCACGTTCCTGTGAAGGCGAGCACGGGCGTGGGCGTGGTCAGGATCCGGGGCTGAGGGGCGCGCCCACTCCACCGTTCGTCGTGCTGCCGATGGGGAGGATCTCCTTGGTGATCTCGTCCATCGCGGCGAGCGGCGGCCCTTCCGGACCCGCGTCGAAGGCGAAGCGCACGACGACGGGGGACTCACTGCCCAGCGGTGACGGGAAGGCCAGCGACTGGACGTAGGCGCCGGGGCCCTTGCCGGTGGTGACCTGCCAGCGCACGAGGTAGCCGGTGCGGCCGGCGACGACGGCGGGGCGGGCCGCGACCACCTTGTGGGAGACGATGCCGCCGTACGGCCTGTTTCCGAGGACGTCTTCCTCGAAGAAGGCGTCGGCGGCGAGGGCGATGTCCTCCTTGGCGACCGCTTCGGGGGTCGCGGCGTCCGTGCCCGACACCGTACGGGAGTTGACCGTGCCGCGGCGGCAGTCGACGTTGGCCGCTCCGGGACAGGGGTAGGTGCCCGCGGTGGCGACCGTGGGCACGCCGCCCGCGGTGTACTTCGGCTTCTCCCAGCCCTTGATGACGGGGAGGGTGATGCCGTTGAGCTGGTCGGCGACCCGGGTGGGGTCCTCGGCCGCCGGGCCGGTCGAGGACGACGACGTCGGGGCGGGGCCCGTGGTGCTCGCGCTCGTCGTCGCGGGCGGGCCGGCCGTCCCCGGTTCCTCCCCGTCGTCACCGCCGAGGACGACGACGCCCGCGACCACGAGGGCCGCCCCGACGACGACGGCCGCCGCACCGAGGGCGACGGTCCGGCCTCGACCGCGCGGCGCCGGAGGGCCTCCTGCCGGCCGGGTGTGGGCGCTCCACGTCGTACCGTCCCACCAGCGTTCGACGGTGGGCGTGGCCGGGTCCGGGTACCAGCCGGGCGGGGTCGTCATGCTCATCGGGCCAGCCTAAGGGGGCGTGTTCGGGACCCGTACACGGACTCCGGGCGCACGACAGCCGGGCACCTCGCGGCGCCCGGCTGTCGTGGGGTGGGGGGCGGGATGGTCTAGAGAGGGGTCACGTACGCGCCCGAGATGCCGCCGTCGACGAGGAAGTCGGTGGCGTTGATGAAGGAGGAGTCGTCGCTGGCGAGGAAGGCGACGGCGGCCGCGATCTCCTCGGCCTCGGCGAACCGGCCGACCGGGATGTGGACGAGGCGGCGCGCGGCGCGCTCCGGGTCCTTGGCGAACAGCTCCTGGAGCAGGGGGGTGTTGACGGGTCCCGGGCAGAGCGCGTTGACGCGGATGCCCTCACGGGCGAACTGCACTCCCAGTTCGCGGGACATCGCGAGCACGCCGCCCTTGGAGGCGGTGTACGAGATCTGGCTGGTGGCCGCGCCCATGATGGCGACGAAGGAGGCCGTGTTGATGATCGATCCGCGGCCCTGCTGCCGCATGTAGGGCAGGGCGGCCTTGCAGCAGAGGTAGACGGAGGTGAGGTTGACGTCCTGGACGCGCTTCCATGCCTCCAGTCCGGTGGTGAGGATGGAGTCGTCGTCGGGCGGCGAGATGCCCGCGTTGTTGAAGGCGATGTCGACGGAGCCGTACGTGTCGAACGCGGTCCTGAAGAGCGCCTCGACCTGCTCGGGGTCGGTGACGTCGACCTGCACGAACGTGCCGCCGACCTCCTCCGCCGCCGCCTTCCCCGCGGTCTCGTCGATGTCGCCGCAGACGACGTTGGCGCCTTCGGAGGCGAGCCGGCGGGCGGTGGCGAGTCCGATGCCGCTGCCGGCCCCGGTGATGACGGCGGTACGGCCGACGAGGCGGCGGCAGACGATCTCGGTGTCGGTCATGGTGCTCAGGCCTCCGTGCTCTCGGTGCTGATGAAGACGTTCTTGGTCTCGGTGAAGGCGGTCAGGGCGTCGGGGCCGAGTTCGCGGCCGAGGCCGGACTGCTTGTAGCCGCCGAAGGGGGTCCAGTAGCGGACGCTGGAGTGGGAGTTGACGGAGAGGTTCCCGGCCCGGACCGCGCGCGAGACGCGCAGGGCGCGGCCGACGTCGCGGGTCCAGATCGAGCCGGACAGGCCGTAGTCGGTGGCGTTGGCGAGCCGGATCGCGTCGGCCTCGTCCTCGAAGGGCAGGAGGACGGCCACCGGTCCGAAGATCTCCTCGACGGCGCAGGGCGCGTCCTCGGCGACATCGGTGAGGACGGTCGGCGGGAACCAGAAGCCGGGGCCTTCGGGGGCCTTGCCGCGGATGGCGGGGGCGGAGTCGGGGACGTACGCCCGTACGCGGTCCAGTTGGGCCCGCGAGATCAGCGGGCCCATCTGGGTCTTCTCGTCGGCCGGGTCGCCGACGACGATCTCCTCGACGGCGGGGGTGAGCAGCTCCAGGAAGCGGTCGTACACGGACCGCTGGACGAGGATGCGGGTGCGGGCGCAGCAGTCCTGGCCGCTGTTGTCGAGGAAGGCCATCGGGGCCGCCGCGGCCGCCGCCTCGATGTCCGCGTCGGCGAAGACGATGTTGGGGCTCTTGCCGCCGAGCTCCAGGGTCAGGCGCTTCACCTGATCCGCGCACTTCGCCATGATCGACTTGCCGACCCGGGTCGAGCCGGTGAAGACGATCTTGGCGATGCCGGGGTGTCCGACGAGCGCGTCGCCCGTGACGGCTCCCTCGCCGGGCAGGACCTGGAAGAGGCCCTCGGGAAGCCCGGCCTCCAGGGCGAGTTCGGCGAGCCGGAGAGCGGTGAGGGGCGTGGTCTCGGCGGGCTTGAGGAGGACGGCGTTGCCGGCCGCGAGGGCCGGGGCGAGGGCCCAGGCGGCGATGGGCATGGGGAAGTTCCAGGGCGCGATCACGCCGACGACGCCGAGGGGTTCGAGGATCGTGATGTCGAGGCCGCCGGCGACGGGGATCTGGCGGCCGCTGAGCCGTTCCACTCCCCCGGCCGCGAAGTCGAGCAGGTCGCGGACGTTGCCCGCCTCCCAGCGGGCGTTGCCGATCGTGTGGCCGGCCTCGCGGACCTCGAGGAGGGCCAGCTCCTCGTTGTGGGCGTCGACGACGGCGGCGAAGCGGCGCAGCAGCCGGGCCCGGTCGGCGGGGGCGGCGGCCGCCCATCCGCGCTGGGCCTCGGCCGCTCGTACGACGGCGGCGTCGACATCGGCCGGCGTGGCGGCGGGGACGGTCGCGACGACCTCCTCGGTCGCCGGGTTCAGTACCTGAAGCAAGGTGGTCCTCACATGCGTTCGAAGGAGCGGCGCAGCTCCCAGTCGGTCACCGCGGCGTCGTACGCGTCGAGTTCGACGCGGGCCATGTTGCGGTAGTGGGCGACGACCTCGTCGCCGAAGGCGGCCTTGGCGATGGGGCTGGTCTCCCAGAGCTCGGCGGCCTCGCGCAGGGTGGTGGGGACGTGGGCGTACTCGGCGGTGTAGGCGTTGCCGTCACAGGCGGGGGGCAGTTCGAGCCGCTGCTCGATGCCGTACAGACCGGCGGCGACCAGTCCGGCGACGGCGAGGTGGGGGTTGACGTCTCCACCGGGAAGGCGGTTCTCGAAGCGCATCGAGCGGCCGTGGCCGACGACGCGCAGGGAACAGGTGCGGTTGTCGACGCCCCAGGCGACGGCGGTGGGGGCGAAGGAGCCGGGCTGGAAGCGCTTGTAGGAGTTGATGTTGGGGGCGTAGAGGAGGGAGAAGTCGCGGAGGGCGGCGAGCTGTCCGGCGAGGAAGTGGCGCATGACGTCCGACATGCCGCCAGGTCCGTCGCCGGCCATGACGTTGCGGCCTTCTCCGTCCTGCAGGGACAGGTGGATGTGGCAGGAGTTGCCCTCACGCTCGTTGTACTTCGCCATGAAGGTGAGCGAGACGCCCTCCTGTGCGGCGATCTCCTTGGCGCCCGTCTTGTAGACGGCGTGCTGGTCGCAGGTGACGAGGGCCTCGTCGTACTTGAAGGCGATCTCGTGCTGTCCGGGATTGCACTCGCCCTTGGCGGACTCGACGGTCAGTCCGGCGCCGGCCATCTCGTTGCGGATGCGGCGCAGCAGGGGCTCGACGCGACCGGTGCCGAGGATCGAGTAGTCGACGTTGTACTGGTTCACCGGGGTCAGGCCCCGGTAGTTCGCGTCCCAGGCCTGTTCGTAGGTGTCCTTGAAGACGATGAACTCCAGCTCCGTGCCCACATGGGCGGTGTAGCCGTGTTCGGCGAGCCGTTCCAGCTGGCGGCGGAGGATCTGGCGGGGCGCGGCGACGACGGGTGAGCCGTCGCTCCAGGCGAGGTCGGCGACGAGCATCGCCGTACCCTCGTTCCAGGGGACGCGGCGCAGGGTGGAGAGGTCGGGGCGCATGGCGAAGTCGCCGTAGCCGCGGTCCCAGGAGGACATCTCGTATCCGTCGACCGTGTTCATCTCGGTGTCGACGGCCAGGAGATAGTTGCAGCCCTCGGTGCCGTGGTCGAGTACCTCGTCGAGGAAGAACGGTGCGGCGAACCGCTTGCCCTGGAGCCTGCCCTGCATGTCGGGGAAGGCCAGGACCACGGTGTCGATCTCACCGCTCGCGACGAGGGCACGCAGCTCCTCGACGGAGAGCGGGGCTTTGCGGTCTGCCACGGGATTACTCCTCCTTCGGCGTGCCGGGAGCCATAAGGTATTGCCGAAGACCATTGCTTGGGAAGGGGAAACGGGAACGTGTCCAGTACGAGTGAACCGGCGGACCGGCTGACGCCCGTGCTGCGGCCCGTCCGGGCGGGCAACGGTTTCGAGGAAGCCCTGGAGCAGATCCTGCAGGTGGTACGGCTCGGGCTCGTCCCCGGCGGGGAGCGGCTGCCGGCCGAACGCGAGCTGGCCGAGCGGATGGGGATCAGCCGGGTCACCCTGCGCGAGGTCCTGAAGGTCCTCCAGGAGCAGGGGCTCGTGGAGAGCCGGCGCGGACGTTATGGCGGAACCTTTGTGCGGCAGCGCCCGCAGACCGCCGACGAGGACGAGCTGCGGCGCCGGATCGCCTCCGTCGACGTCGAGGACACCCTGCGATTCCGGGAGGTCCTGGAGGTCGGCGCGGCCGGGCTCTGCGCGTCGCACGGCCTCGACGACGCGGGCGCGGGGCGGCTGCGCGCGGCGCTCGCGGCGACGCACGACGCCCCGCTGGCCGACTACCGCCGCCAGGACACGCTGCTCCATCTCACGCTGGCCGAACTGTCGGGCTCGCCGACGCTCACCGCGCAGTACGCGGCCGTCCGGTCGATCGTGAACGATCTGCTCGACTGCATCCCGCTGCTCGTACGCAACCTGGAGCACTCCCAGCACCAGCACACCGCCCTGGTGGAGGCGGTCCTCGACGGCGACGCGGACGCGGCGCGCGAGGTGATGCGCGAGCACTGCGGCGGCACGGCGGCGCTGCTGCGCGGCTTCCTGACCTGACCCCCGAGCCCATGGAAGGACGGCCATCACGACGGGCGAGTGAGCCGAAGGGGCGCGCGGGCGTCGAAAGGGAGAACGCGCGCAGGAGCCGAGGAACGAGGCGCCGATCACGATCGACCGTCGACGCCCGCACCAAGCGCCCGGAGGCGAACCGAGCCCCAAAAAAGCGGCCCCGCCGTAACGCGAAAGTAACGCAGGGGGGTTGCGTTCAGCCGAGGTCGACGCAAAGGTATGGGGCCAATCCATTGGTCCGCTGCGGGGAGCTGACGCTGCCATGACGCTCGAAGACACCACCGGGGACAAGACCGCGCCCGACGACTATCTCGAACGCCGCGCCCTGCGGCGCGGCAGCGCCGGCTGGCTGCTGCTCACCGGCCTCGGCGTCGCCTATGTCGTCTCCGGCGACTTCTCCGGCTGGAACATCGGCCTGTCCAAGGGCGGCTTCGGCGGACTGGCCGTCGCCACCGTCCTGATGGGCGCGATGTACGCCTGTCTCGTCTTCGCGCTCGCCGAACTCTCGGCCATCCTGCCCACGGCGGGCGGCGGTTACGGCTTCGCTCGCCGGGCGCTCGGCACCTGGGGCGGCTTCCTCACCGGCACCGCGATCCTCATCGAGTACATCCTCGCCCCCGCCGCGATCTCCATCTTCATCGGCGACTATGTCGAATCGCTCGGTCTGTTCGGCCTGGAGTCCGGCTGGCCGGTCTATCTCGCCTGCTTCGTGATCTTCATCGGGATCCATCTGTGGGGCGTGGGCGAGGCGCTGCGCTTCAGCCTCGTCGTGACGGCGATCGCGGTCGCCGCCCTGGTCATCTTCGCCTTCGGCGCGCTGAGCGACTTCCACGTCGACGGGCTGAACGACATCCCGGTCGACGACTCGGCGCTCGGCGCCAACTCCTGGTTGCCGTACGGCCTCCTCGGGATCTGGGCGGCGTTCCCCTTCGGCATGTGGTTCTTCCTGGGCGTGGAGGGCGTGCCGCTCGCGGCGGAGGAGGCCAAGGACCCGGTCCGTTCGATGCCGAAGGCCCTGGCGATCTCCATGGGCGTCCTGGTGCTGCTCGCCGTGGTGACCTTCCTCGCCTCGACGGGGGCGCGCGGCTCGGCGGCCATCCAGGAGGCGGGCAACCCGCTGGTGGTGGCGCTGCAGGGCGACGGGGAGCCGACGGCACTCAGCCGGTTCGTGAACTACGCCGGTCTGGCGGGGCTCGTGGCGTCCTTCTTCTCCCTCATCTACGCCGGTTCGCGTCAGCTCTTCGCCCTGTCCAGGGCCGGGTATCTGCCCCGGTTCCTGTCCCTGACCAGCCGCCGCAAGTCGCCGTACCTGGGGCTGCTCATCCCGGGCGCGATCGGCTTCGCGCTCGCGGCGGGGACCGGGAACGGGGCGCGGATGCTGAACATCGCGGTGTTCGGCGCCACCATCTCGTACGCCCTGATGGCGCTCTCGCACATCGTGCTGCGCCGCCGGGAGCCGGAGCTGCACCGGCCGTACCGGACCCCGGGCGGTGTCGTGACCTCGTCGGTGGCGTTCGTGCTCGCCCTGTCGGCGCTGGTGGCGACGTTCCTGGTCGACAAGGACGCGGCGTTCATCGCGCTCGGGGTGTACGTGATCGCGCTCGCCTACTTCGCGTTCTACAGTCGGCACCATCTGGTGGCCAAGGCGCCGGAGGAGGAGTTCGCCGCGCTGGCGGCGGCCGAGGCCGAACTCGAACGCGACTGACTCCCCCTCGTTTCTCCCGGAGGCACGACGTGACCAAGCCGCTCATCGGCGTGACGACCTATCTGGACCAGGCCCGCTGGGGCGTGTGGGACATGCCCGCCGCGCTCCTTCCCGCGCAGTATCCGCGTCTGGTGCAGGCGAGCGGTGGCCTCGCGGCGATGCTCCCGCCGGACGAGCCGGCCGCGGCGGCGGGGGTGGTGGCCCGGCTCGACGGGCTGGTGGTGGCGGGCGGTGCGGATGTGGAGCCGGTACGGTACGGGGCCGCGCCCGACCCGCGTACCGGCCCGCCGGCCCGGGCCAGGGACGCCTGGGAGCTGGCCCTCATCGAGGCGGCGCTCTCCGCCGGAGTCCCGGTGCTCGGCATCTGCCGGGGGATGCAGCTCCTGAACGTGGCGCTCGGCGGCACGCTCGTCCAGCACCTCGACGGACATGTGGAGTCGGTCGGCGTGATCGGCCGCCACGCGGTGAAACCGGTCCCGGGCTCGCGGTACGCCTCCTTGGTGCCCGAGCTGACGTCCGTACCGACCTATCACCACCAGGCGGTGGACCGCCTCGGCACGGGCCTGGCGGCCTCGGCGTACGCGGAGGACGGCACGGTGGAGGCGGTGGAACTGGCGGACCCGGCCTGGGCGCTGGGCGTGCAGTGGCACCCGGAGATGGGCGAGGACCTCCGGGTCATGCGGGGCCTGGTGCGGGCGGCCGGGGGCGCCTGAGCCTTCAGTCCCGAAGGACCCGAGCCACGGAGCGTCGGCACGACCGGGCGCCGCGGGCCGGCGGCGCGCCCGTCGCGGCCTCGGCCCTGATCCGCGGGAGAGGCCCTACCCCCGCGTCAGCGAGAGCAGGTCGCGCGCCGGGCCTGTCGGGCGGTGGCCGGTGGGCCAGACCGCGCGGAGGTCGCGGCGCAGGAGGACGCCCTCGACCGGGATCGCGACGAGGCGGCGGGAGGCCAGTTCCTCCGCGACCGCGAGTTCGCTCAGGACCGCCGGGCCCGCGCCGCTGACCGCCGCCGCCTTCACCGCCGTGGTGGACGCCAGTTCCAGGAGCGGCTGGGCGAGGCCGCCGTGGGCGGAGAGGGCGGAGTCGAGGACCTGACGGGTGCCCGAGCCGCGTTCGCGCAGGATCAGTGGCGTGGCCGCCAGTTCGCCGGGGTCCAGCGGCCTGCGGCGGCGGGCCCACGGATGGGACGGGGAAGCGACCACGGCGAGCCGGTCGTGGGCGACCACCGCGCCGTCGAGCCCCTCCGGCACCGCGAGCCCCTCCACGAACCCGAGGTCCGCCTCACCCGCCAGGAGCCGCTCCGCGACCGCCGCGGAGTTCCCGGCCAGCAGCGACACCGCCGTGTCCGGCCGCCCCGCGCGCAGGGCGATCAGCCACCCCGGCAGCAGGTACTCGGCGATCGTCATCGAGGCGGCGACCCGCAGCCGCGAGTCGCGGCGGCCCCGCAGCGCCTGCGCCCCCGCGTCGAACGCCTCCGCCGCCTCCACGATCCGGCGCGCCCAGTCCGTCACCAGCGCCCCCGCGTCCGTGAGCCGGGAACCGCGCGGCGAGCGGTCCACCAGGGCCACCCCGAGCTGCCGCTCCATGGAACGGATCCGGCTGCTCGCCGCGGGCTGGGTGATCCCGACCTCCCGGGCGGCCCGCCCCAGGCTCCCGTGGCGGGCGACGGCGAGGAGCAGTTCGAGCGCCCCGAGGTCCGGGACCCGGTGGGACAGGGGCGCGCCGCCGCCGGATGCGTGTTCGTCGCTCACACTGCTCATAAAGCCAGCTTATGACGCCATAGGCCGGTGATCCCTGGTGGGGCCGGTCCGGTGGGACGACGGTGGGGCCATGGCAACCCTCGCACCTTCCCGCCCGGCCCCCCTCGCCACCACCCCCGGCGTGCGGGCGGCCGCGGTCCGCCACCTCGGTCCCAACTGGTACGCCTGCGTGATGGGCACCGCCATCGTCGCCACCGCCGGAGCGACCCTCCCCGTGGCCGTCCCGGGGCTCCGCGTCGCCTGCGCGGCCGTCTGGGCGCTCTCCCTCGCCCTGCTCCTGGCACTGCTCACGGCCC
Source organism: Streptomyces sp. NPDC006551 (assembly GCF_040611675.1). Lineage (NCBI taxonomy): Bacteria > Bacillati > Actinomycetota > Actinomycetes > Kitasatosporales > Streptomycetaceae > Streptomyces > Streptomyces sp. NPDC006551. The sequence goes on along the minus strand of NZ_JBEXOT010000048.1, from coordinate 23,400 downwards.
GCGCCCTGCACTGGGTCCACCATCGCGACCGGGCCCGGGAGCATCTGATGGACCCGGCCGTGGCCCCGTTCTACGGCTGCCTGTCGATGGCCCTGCTCGCGGTCGGCGGCGGCACGATGCTCGTCGGCAAGGACTGGATCGGGCTCCCGGCGGCCGTCGCGATCGACACCGTCCTGTTCACCGCCGGCACGGTCATCGGCCTGGCGGCCGCGGTGGCGATCCCGTACCTCATGGTGGTGCGTCACCGGGTCGAGGGCGCCTCTCCGGTGTGGCTGCTGCCCGTCGTGGCGCCGATGGTCTCCGCCGCGCTCGGCCCGCTGCTCCTGCCGCATCTGCCCGGCGGACAGGCTCAGCAGACGCTGTTGATCGCCTGCTACGCCATGTTCGGCATCAGCCTGCTCGCGACCCTCGTGATGCTTCCGCTGATCTTCGGCCGCCTGGTCACGGGCGGTCCGCTGCCGCTCGCGCTCACCCCGACCCTGTTCCTGGTCCTCGGTCCACTGGGCCAGTCGACCACCGCCGCGAACAAGTTCGCCGACGCCGCCCCGGGCGTGCTGCCCGCTCCGTACGCGCTGGGATTCGCCGCGTTCGCCGTCCTGTACGGCGTGCCGGTGATGGGCTTCGCACTGCTGTGGCTGGCCCTCGCGGGGGCGATGGTGCTGCGGGCCCGGCGCCAGGGCATGGGTTTCGCGATGACCTGGTGGGCGTTCACCTTCCCGGTCGGTACGTGTGTGACGGGCGCGGAGGGGCTCGCGCTGCACACCGGGCTCGACGTCTTCCGCTGGCTGGCGGTCGGCCTGTACGGATTCCTGGTCGCGGCCTGGCTGGTGGCCGGCTGCCACACCGTACGGGGGCTGGTCAGCGGCGCGCTGCTCGCAGCACCCGGCCCAGCACGGCGGGCGCCTCGGCCAGTGACGGCCCGTACCAGGTGAGATGGCGCCCGCTGACGAGCGCGGCGGGCGTTCCGGGGAAGGCTTCGGGCCCGTCGTCGGGCGTGAAGCGGTAGGGCTCGTCGGGCAGGACGACGAGGTCGGCTCCGGCCGCCCGGAGCTCGTCGAGCGGGACGCGCGGATAGCGCTCGGCGTGATCGGCGTACAGGTGGTCGACGCCGAGCCGGGCGAGCAGGTCGCCGGCGAAGGTGTCGTGGCCGAGGACCATCCAGGGGCGGCGCCAGATCGGCACGACGGCGGTCCGCGGCGGTGCGGCCGGCTCCATGGCGGCCCACGCCCGCTCCGCCTCGTCCAGCCAGCGGGGTCGCGCGGCCACACCGCAGGCCCGCAGCACCCGGTCGAGCTCGGTGAACGCCTGGTCGAGCGTGCGGACCTCGGTGACCAGGACGTCGAGGCCGGCGGCGCGCAGGGCGGCCAGGTCGGGGGCGCGGTTCTCCTCCTCGTTGGCGATGACGAGGTCGGGGCGCAGGGCGGTGATCGCGGGGACGTCGGGGTTCTTCGTGCCCCCGATCCGTACGGCGTCGAGCGCGGGCGGGTGCGTGCACCAGTCGGTGGCGCCGACGAGAAGCCCGGGGGCGGTGACGGCGACGGCCTCCGTCAGCGAGGGGACCAGCGAGACGACACGGGCCGCCGGGCTCATACGTCGCTGGCCTCGATGTGCTCGGCGACGGCGACGACGAGGAGGCGGGTGCCGGGCTCGGTGCAGCGCCACCGGTGCCGTACGCCTCCGGAGAGGTGGAGCGTGTCGCCGCGTGCGAGACGGTAGGCGCGCCCTTCGGCCTCGACCTCGGCGGAGCCTTCGGCGACGTACAGCAACTCGTCGTTGCGGTGCAGGAATTCGCGTCCGGCGTCCTGCTCGCCGGTGAACTCCAGGGCGTGCAGCTGGTGCCGGCCCCGCACCAGGGGGCGTACCCCGGGGGGCATGTCGTCCGGTGCCTCGCCGGCCCGGACGACCTCGACGGTGCGGGCGGACTCGGCGGCGGCGAGGAGTTCGCCGGCCGTGGTGTCCAGGGCCTCGGCGACGAGCTGGAGCGAGCGCGTGCTGGGGCGGGCCCGCTCGTTCTCGATCTGGCTGAGGAAGGGGACGGACAGCCCGCTGCGGGAGGCGACGACGGCGAGGGTGAGCTGGAGCGCTCTGCGCCGCCTCTTGACGGCCACGCCCACGCGCGGTGATTCCTTGTCCTTGTCGTCCATGCCGGCTCCCTCCCTCGTTCCTCGTGCCGCGTACTGGTCGGTTACCTGCACCTTACGCAGCTTTGGGGCGGGGTTTCGCGTCGTGGCGAAAAGGGGTGGCCGCCGAACACGTTCGGCGACCACCCCTTTTCGGACAGGAGTCAAAATCCCTCGGCTGGGATCCCCTCGGCTGGGACCCTTACTGCGGGGTCAGCTTCTCGGCGAGGCCGGGGTTCTTCTCCAGCCAGGCGCGGACCGCGTCCTGCTCCTTGCCCTTGCCGGTCTCCTGGATGACGGCTTCGAGATCGGTGAGCTGCTTCTCGGTCAGCTCGAAGTTCTTCAGCCAGGCGCCGATCTCGGGGTTGTCGGCGGTGAAGCCCTTGCGGGCGAGCGTGTGGACGCCGTCGCCCTTGCCCCAGCTGCCCTTCGGGTCCTTGAGCTTCTTCAGGTCGTAGGTGGAGTACGCCCAGTGCGGCGACCAGAGCGTGACGACGACCGGTTCCTTCTTGTCGTACGCGCGCTTCAGCTCGGAGAGCATGCCGGGCGTCGAGCCGTCGAGGACCTTGTACTCGCCCTTCAGTCCGTAGTCGTCGAGGACCTTGTCCTTGAGGATGCCCATCATTCCGGCGCTCGGCTCGATGCCGACGATCCGGCCCTTGAACTGTCCGGCCTTGCCCTTGAGGTCGTCGAGGGAGTCGACGTCCTTCATGTACGACGGTACGGAGAGCTCCAGGGAGGTGGGTCCGTACCAGGAGCCCAGGTCCTCCAGCTTGTTCCGGTACTTCTCCCAGTACTGGGCGTGGGTGACCGGCAGCCAGGCGTCGGTCTGGAAGTCGATCTGGCCGCCGGCGAGGCCGGTGTAGAGGGCGCCGGCTTCCAGCTGCTTGGTGTCGACCTCGTAGCCGCGTCGTTCCAGGAGTTCCTTCCAGAGGAAGGTGGAGGCGATCCCCTCGTCCCAGGGGATGTAACCCAGGCTGATCTTCTTGCCGTGACCGGTGTTCCGGCCGTCGGAGGCGGTGGTGTCGGCCTGCTTGCCGGCGCCGAGGAAGCCCATGCCGCCCGCCACGAGCGCGAGGACGACGACACCGACGAGCGCGGTGACGGGCTGCGGGCGGTGGCCCCAGATCTTGGCCCCGGCGCGGGCCGAGACCGCGGCGCGCGCCTTGGCGAGCGCCCGGCGGCCGAGCGGCGAGACCTGACGGCCCAGCGCACCGGTGATCCGGTCCAGGTACATGGCGAGGATGACGATGGAGATGCCCGCCTCGAAGCCGAGCCCGATGTCGACGTTGCCGATGGCACGGTAGACCGCGCCGCCGAGCCCGCCGCCGCCGACCATGCCGGCGATGACGACCATCGACAGGCCCAGCATGATCACCTGGTTGATGCCGGCCATGATCGTGGGAAGCGCGAGCGGCAGCTGCACGCGCAGCAGGGTGGCCCGCGGGGTCGTGCCGAACGCCTCGGCGGCCTCGACGAGTTCGCCGTCGACCTGACGGATGCCGAGCTCGGTCATCCGGACGCCCGGCGGCAGGGCGAAGACGATGGTGGCGATGATGCCGGGGACCACGCCGACGCCGAAGAAGATGATGCCGGGGATGAGGTAGACCATCGCCGGCATGGTCTGCATGAAGTCCAGGACCGGGCGCAGCACGGCGCTGACGGTCTTGGAACGGGCCGCCCAGATGCCGAGCGGGATGGCGATCACCAGCGTGACGAGGGTGGCGACGAGGACCAGGGAGAGGGTCGACATGGCGTCGTCCCACAGCTCGATGGAGTCCACGAGCGCGAAGCCGGCGAAGGCGAGCAGACCGGCGGTCAGGCCGCGCAGCCACCAGGCGACGACGGCGAGGATGCCGGCGAAGAGCAGGGGCTCGGGCGCGGAGAGGACCGCGTCGATCCCGTCGTAGAGACCGGTGACGCCGGTACTCACGGCGTCGAAGAGCCAGGAGAGCTGGGCCTGGAGCCAGTCGACGCCGCTGTCGACCCAGTTGCCGAGGGGGAGCCTAGGCATGGGAGGCCACCTCCTTGGTGTCGGTACCCGGGGCGTCGCAGGCGAAGGGGGGCCTCTGTTCGTCGCCGATGAAGCCGATCAGACGGGACTGCGGTACGACTCCGAGCACGGTGCCGTCGGTGTCCTTGACGGCGACGGGGTGCGGGACGCGGGCGCTGACGGCGCACAGGTCGGCCACGAGGGTGTCGGGGCCGACGGTCTCGCAGCCGCAGGCGTCCGGCGCCGGATGCTCGGGCGCGGTCATCACGGCGCCGGCCGTGAGCACGCGGGAGCGGTCGACGTCCTGGATGAAGGAGGTGACGTAGTCGTCGGCGGGGCGGACCAGGATGTCCTCGGCGGTGCCGAGCTGGACGATCCGGCCGTCACGCATCACCGCGATCCGGTCGCCGAGGCGCATCGCCTCGTTGAGGTCGTGGGTGATGAAGACGATGGTCTTCTTGAGCCGCTTCTGCAGTTCGAGCAGCTGGTCCTGCATGTCACGGCGGATCAGCGGGTCGAGGGCGCTGAACGACTCGTCCATGAGGAGCAGGTCGGCGTCGGTGGCGAGTGCGCGGGCCAGGCCGACGCGCTGCTGCATGCCGCCGGAGAGCTCGTCGGGCCAGGACTTCTCCCAGCCGGCCAGACCGCAGAGCTCGAGGGCCTCGGCGGCGCGCGCGTGGCGCTCGGCGCGCGGGACGCCCTGGACCTCCAGGCCGTAGGCGGCGTTCTCCAGCACACTGCGGTGCGGGAAGAGCGCGAAGTGCTGGAAGACCATGCTGATCTTGGTGGACCGTACGGTGCGCAGATCGCGGGGGCTCAGCGCTGTGAGGTCCTTGCCGTCGAAGAGGACGCGGCCCGCGGTGGGCTCGAGCAGTCCGTTGAGCATGCGCAGAAGTGTGGACTTGCCGGATCCGGAGAGACCCATCACGACGAAGATCTGGCCGGGCTCGACGGTGAAGGACGCGTCGATGACCGCCGCCGTCGTGCCGTCGGCGCGGAGCTCGTCGCGGTCCGCGCCGTCGGCGAGCTTCTTGACGGATTCCTCGGGTCGTCTGCCGAACACTTTGTACAGGTGGTCGGCCTGGAGCCTGGACACATACACCTCACGCATCGAAACGAAAACGGCCCGCCACCCCCGCAGCCGGGCCGTGGAGCGGGGCGGTTTCGGCCCGCGTCTCCCTGAGCACGGTGATCCGTTCGTTGAATCCCGTACAGGGTCCGCTCCGGGCGCGCCCCTGCCCCGGGCTTTACGCGGCAAACACAAAGGTGACGTGGGTCACGAAGAAGGGGTGGGCCGTCGGGAGTTGCCGGTCGGGTCGGGCGGGCCACGGGAGGGGCGAGCCGTCGAGCGAGGGATGTCGGTGGGGGCGTCGGTCGGCCGCCGTGTCGGTGGGTGGGCCGTCGGTCGAGTGCGGTGTCGACGGGTGGGGCGTCGGTCGGGCGGGGTGTCGGTGGGGTGAGTCGTCGGTCGAGTGCGGTGTCGACGGGTGGGGTGTCGACGGGTGGGGTGTCGACGGGCGGGGTGTCGGTGGGGTGAGTCGTCGGTCGAGTGCGGTGCCGACGGGTGGGGTGTCGACGGGTGGGGTGTCGACGGGTTGGTCGTCGGTCGGGCGGGGTGTCGGTGGGGTGCGGCATGATCGGGGTGTGACGCCACGCCTGATGCTTCTCGACACCGCCTCCCTCTACTTCCGTGCCTACTTCGGCGTGCCGGACTCGGTCCGGGCCCCCGACGGCGCCCCGGTCAACGCCGTGCGCGGGTTGCTCGACTTCGTCGCCCGGCTCGTCCAGGACCACCGCCCCGACGAGCTGGTGGCCTGCTGGGACGCCGACTGGCGGCCGCAGTGGCGGGTGGATCTGATCCCGTCGTACAAGGCGCACCGGGTGGCGGTGGTGACGGAGACCGGTCCGGACGAGGAGGAGATCCCCGACACGCTCTCACCCCAGGTGCCGGTGATCGAGGACGTTCTGGACGCCCTGGGCATCGCCCGGGTCGGCGCCGCCGGCTACGAGGCGGACGACGTCATCGGGACGCTGGCGGGGCGGGCGAAGGGCCCGGTGGACATCGTCACGGGCGACCGCGACCTCTTCCAGCTCGTCGACGACGAGCGCGGCGTGCGGGTGCTGTACCCGCGCAAGGGCGTCGGCGACTGCGATCTGGTCGACGCGGAGCTGATCCGTACGAAGTACGGGGTACGGCCCGACCAGTACGCCGATTTCGCGGCGCTGCGCGGCGACGCCAGCGATGGGCTGCCCGGGGTGAAGGGCATCGGCGAGAAGACGGCCGCGCAGCTGATCACCGAGTACGGCGACCTGGCGGGCGTCCGCGCTGCCGCTGTCGACCGTACGTCGAAGCTGACGCCGGCGAAGCGGCGCGGGATCGTGGACGCTGCGGCCTATCTCGACGTGGCCCCGACCGTCGTCCGGGTCGCGGGGGACGTACCGCTGCCGGACTTCGACCCCGCCCTGCCGAGCGGGCCGCGGGACCCGGAGGCGCTGCAGGCACTGGTGGCACGGTGGGGGCTGGGCGGTGCGGTGGGCCGACTGCTGTCGGTGCTGGAGCGCTGACGACGGCCTACGACGACTTCTGTCCGAGGCGGGCGGCGGGATGCTAGCTTAGGTAAACCTAAGTTGACGAAGCCAGGGAGACGGTCGTGGCAGAGCAGCCGGCGCGCAAGGGACCGAAGGCCCACGAGGCACAGGTGGTGCGCACGGAGCGGATCACTCCGCACATGGTGCGGGTGGTGCTGGGCGGGAACGGGCTCGACGCGTTCGAGGTGGGTGACTACACCGACCACTACGTGAAGCTGCTCTTCGCCCCCGAGGGCGTGAGCTACCCGGAGCCGTTCGACATGGACCGGATCCGCGAGGAGTTCCCGCGCGACCAGTGGCCCACCAACCGTACGTACACGGTACGGAACTGGGACCCGGTCCACCGCGAGCTGACCATCGACTTCGTGGTCCACGGCGACGAAGGCCTGGCCGGTCCGTGGGCGGCTCGGGCCCAGGCCGGCGAGACGATCCGCTTCCTGGGGCCGGGGGGCGGTTACGCGCCGGATCCGGCTGCCGACTGGCACCTTCTGGTGGGCGACGAGAGCGCGCTGCCGGCGATCGCGGTGGCGCTGGAGCGGCTGCCCGAGGGCGCGGCCGTGCACGCGTTCCTGGAGATCGCGGACGCCGCGGAGGAGCAGAAGCTGGCGACGGCGGCGGGCGTGGAGGTGACCTGGCTCCACCGGGGCGACCGGGCGACGGGCGAGGCCCTGCTGGAGGCGGTGCGCGGCCTGGACTTCCCGGCGGGCGACGTCCAGGCCTTCGTCCACGGCGAGGCGGGCTTCGTCAAGGAACTCCGCCGCCACCTGCGCCTGGACCGGGGCATCCCGCGTGAGCGGCTCTCGATCTCGGGCTACTGGCGCCTGGGCAAGACGGACGAGGCCTGGCGCGCGATCAAGCGCGAATGGAACGACCAGGTGGAGCGGGAACAGGAGTCGTAGGCGGCGCCGGGCGCGGGCGGGGCAGGGCCCCTGGGGCCTGGGTTACCGGAGGGCAGGGCCTTGGGGCCTGGGCTGCCGGAGGGCAGGGCCTTGGGGCCTGGGTTACCGGAGGGCAGGGCCCTTGGGGCCTGGGCGTCCGGAGGGTTCGGGGCCCCGCACCCGGTCGACCGGAGGACCGGGGCCTTGGTTTGCCGGGGCCCGGACCCTCCAGGGGTCGGGACCGCCCCGGGCCCTGTCCTGCCGGGGCGGTCCCGCCGTCCGGAGGGACCAGGACCGCCTCGGGACCCTGGGCCGCCCTGGGCCCCGGCGCTCAGGGCCCCGCCCGTGCGCCCCCGGACTTCCAGTAGGCACGAGGCCCGCACCCTGGCCGCCCCGCGGACGGCCGGCCCCGCCCCCCGTCACACCTCTTCGCCGAAGACCCGGTCCGACGCGTCCACGTGCGCCAGCCTCCGTAGCGCCGCGAACATCGCGTCCCCCAGCACCGTCCCCACCACCACGCTCTCCACCAGCTCCTCCCGCTGCACATTCCGCGCCACGTACTCCAGGTCCGTCCGCGCCACCCGTTCCGCCACTTCCGCGTACGCGTCCAGCACCTCCGCGAACCCGCCGTGGCCGACCTCCTCCAGCGTCGCCAGCGCCACCGCCAGCGCCTCCCCCGCCGGGCTGTCCGGACGCGTCCGCCAGCCGCGCCGCTCGACCAGCTCGGCCACCGACTTCCGGGCCCTCACGACGCCTTCGCCCGGCTCTTCGGCATAGCGCGGCACCATCCGGTCCGCCGCCGCCCCCAGCACTTTGTGCACCGGCCGTTCCGTGTCGTCGATCGCCTCGACGACCTCGCGGATCCCCGCGACCGAGAGCCCGCCCACGTCCAGGAGCGCCCGGATCAGCCGCAGGCGCCGCTCGTGCGTCTCGTCGTACGACGCCTGGTTGGGGCTGGTCAACCGACCGGCCGGCAGCAGCCCTTCCCGTACGTAGTACTTGATCGTCGCCACCGACACGCCGGTGCTGCGGCTCAACTCTCCGATACGCACAGTCGCGTTCACCTTTCCACCGTCTCTCAGGCCTTGCCGGCCTACCCCTCCATCATAGATAGTGGCGCTATCAGATAGCGGCGAGTGCCACTATCCATAAACCCGGGGGTTACCCATGTCCTCATCGATGCCGCGGATCCGCGAACTCCACCGACCACTGGTCTGGTTCTCCGCCGCGATGGCATTAACCGCCCTGGTCTCGGCCGGCGGCCTGCTCCTCGACGACCGCGTCCTCGTCGGCGCGCCCATCTGGTACAAGCCGTTCAAGTTCGCGGTGTCCTTCGTCGCGTACTGCATGACGCTGGCCTGGATGATCTCCCTCCTCCCCCGCGCCCGCCGGGCCGCCTGGTGGGCGGGCACCGTGGTGGCCGGGGCGAGCGCGGTCGAGATGGTGCTCATCGTCGGGCAGGTGATCCGCGGCAGGCAGAGCCACTTCAACAACGAGACGCCCTTCGACGCGGCCGTCTTCCAGGCGATGGGCATCACCGTCGTCGTCCTCTGGCTCGCCGCCCTCGCCATCGCGGTGCTGCTTCTGCGGGCCCGGATCCTCGACCGCGCCACCGCCTGGTCCGTACGCCTCAGCTCCCTGATCGCCCTCGCCGGCGCGGCCGTGGGCTTCCTGATGGTCCGGCCCACCCCCGAGCAACTCGCGGCGGGCGACGACGCCGGGATCGTCGGCGCACACAGCGTCGGCGTCCCGGACGGCGGCCCGTCGATGGCGGTGACCGGCTGGTCCTCGACCGGCGGCGATCTGCGCATCGCCCACTTCTTCGGCATGCACGCCCTCCAGGCGATCCCCCTGCTCCTGCTCGTTCTGGTGGCGCTCGCCCCGCGCTTCGCCCGCCTGCGCGACGAGCGCGTGCGACTGCGGCTGACGCTCGCGGCCTCGGGTGCGTACGCGGCGGTGTTCGCCCTCCTCACCTGGCAGGCATTGCGCGGCCAGGCCCTCCTCGACCCTGATGCCACCACTCTCATGGCGGCGGGCGCCCTCGCGCTCCTCGCGGCGGCGGCCACCGGAGCGGCCTTGCGCACCCCGTCACGCACCGCACCTTCCCGCACCGACCAGGAGTTCGCGGCATGACCGGCTTCCTCTTCGAACTGTCCTTCCTCCTCGCCGCCCCCGTCTGGTTGCTGATGATCTCCGCGCCGGGATGGCGGGGCACCGAGCGGATCGCGGCCTCACCGCTGACCGTCGTACCGATCCTGGCGGTCTATCTGGCGATGGCGATCCCTGTCTTCCCGGAACTGTGGACCGCGGTCAGCAGTCCGGACATCGACACCTTCCGGGATCTGACGGCGCTGGCGAACGGGGCCGGGGCGATCTGGGCCCAGGTCATCGCCTGGGACCTGCTGCTCGGCCAATGGATGTACCGGGAGGCGCGCCGGCTCGGCTTCTCACCGCTGTTGATGGGCCCGCTGCTGGTGCTGACGATTCTCCTCTCACCCGTCGGACTCCTCCTGTTCCTCGCGCTGCGCGCCACGAGGAAGCCATCTCCCCTGGCAGCGCGCGGAGTTCACCCCTCGCCGGACACCGCGGCGTGACGAACCCCCGAGGGGCCGAGAGCGAGGGCGGCGGCCACCCAACCGCCCCGCCCCCGCCCGTTACGCGCGCCGTACGGCCGCGAAACCCCAGCTCTAGCCGGCCATGACACGGGGGGCCTGGAAGCGTTCCGCGTGCTCGGCCGCCCACTGCGCGAACGTGCGCGCCGGGCGGCCGGTCACCTTTTCGACGGTGTCGACGACGGTCAAGGAGTCATCGCCGCCGGCGGCGTACCAGCCGATGACGTAGTCGGCGTCCTCGCGGGACACACCGGTGGCCATCAGCCTCTCGACGGCCTGTTCGTGCGTGATCGAGGAGAAGGCGATGTCCCGACGGATCGCCCGGGACAGGATCGCGATCCGTTCGCGCGGGGTCAGCGCTTCGGGCCCGGTGAGGTTGTAGGCGCGCCCCGCATGGCCGTCGTCGAGGAGCGCGACCGCCGCCACCGCCGCTATGTCGGCCTCATGGACGAGAGCGCTGGGAAAGTCGTACGGCTCGCGCACGATCCCCTCGGTCTGAATCGATTCGATCCAGGTCAACGTGTTGGACATGAACTCCTGCGGCTCCAGACGCGTCCACTCCACACCCGAGCCCGCCACGGCCTGCTCGACCGGCCCCACGCCACCGCCCCACAGAACGGTGATGCGCCGCACGCCCGCGTCGACCGCCCGCCGTACCAACGCGGGACCGACCTCGGCGAGGCCCGCCGTCACCGTGATGTGCAAGCGACTGACGCCATCGAGGGCGGCACCCAACGTCTCCGGTGCGGTGTGCGTACCGCCCACCACCTCCACCCCTGCCGGAAACCTCCCCGCGGCCGCGTCCGGATCCCGCGTCAGCGCCCGAACTCGCTCTCCTCGGCGGACCAGTTCCGCCACAATGTGCCGCCCGGTGTTCCCGGTGGCACCCGTCACCAGTGTCGTCACGGTCGACTCCTTTCGTCGTCGACGACCGTAGAAACTCAACCGCGCTTGAGGTCAAGAAGTCCATCCGCGGGTCCGTCGACCGCTCCGGTCGACCCGCCCCATGACCCGACGCATCCGCCGACGTCCCTGTGCCGGTCGCTCTAAGCTGACCGGATGCCAACGACCGATCGGGCCGTCGGAGCCGTACTGGGCTCCGCCGTGGGCGACGCGCTGGGCGCGCCCTTCGAGTTCGGCCTGCCGGGGGTCTTCCGGGAGCGCTTCCCCGACGGCGTGGGCACGATGTGCGGAGGCGGGGGCTGGGACCCGGGCGAGGCCACGGACGACACGCAGATGGCCGTCCTGGTCGGCGAGTCGCTCATCGAGCGGGGCGGCCTCGACCTTCCGGACATCTTCGGCCGCTTCCGCAGGTGGGCGGTGGCCGAACCCAAGGACATCGGCCTCCAGACCGAGGACGTTCTCATGAGCGGCGATCCCTGGGACACGGCGGCCGCCCTCCACTTCCAGGTCAACGGCCGAGCGGCGGGCAACGGTTCCTTGATGCGGGCCTCAACCTCCGCCGTGTACTTCGCCGCCGCCGGCCGCGAGGTCACGATGAGCGCGGCCCGGCGGATCGCCGCTCTCACCCATGGCGACGGAGCCGCGTGGGAGGGTACGGCCGTCCTCCATGAACTGGTCCGCGTCGCCCTCCTCGGCGACGACCCTCTCACCGCTCTCCCCGCCGCCCTCGCCGCGGTCCACCCGGCGCACCGCGACCGCTGGTCCACCGTCCTCGCTCCCCACTGGCACCCGGACGACGCCACGGAGTTCAACGGAGCCGTCTGGCCCTGCCTCGCCTCGGCGGTCTGGGCCCTGCGCACCACCACGTCGTTCGAGGCGGCGCTGGCGGCGGCGATCGATCTGGGCGGTGACACGGACACGGTGGCGGCGGTCACCGGTCTCCTCGCCGGTGCCGTCCACGGCTCCGCCGCCATCCCATCCCGCTGGACGGACCCTCTCCACGTCCCGCTGCCGGGCTTCGGCGGCCGCGTGCTGAGCGCGGACGACCTGCGGGACCTCGCGGCGACGCTGGCCGGAAGCTGAGCGCATACGACCGACCGGGCGGGAGCCTGGGGCCGGCTCGAGTCGCCGACGTGCCTACCCTGCGTCCGTGGCCTGCTGGGCCGGGCGGGTTCTCACCGTGGCGAGGACCTCGCGGTCCGGCTGAAGGGTCAGGCTGGGCACGGGCCGTATCTCGCCCGGGTCGACCGCGAGCGTGAAGCGGCGGGCCAGGACGGCGAGGACGAGGACGGCTTCGACCATCGCGAACCGGGTGCCGAGACAGACGCGGGGGCCGCCGCCGAAGGGGAACCAGGCGTACTCGGGTATCTGCTCGGACGGTTCGCCCTCGGCGCCGTCGACCGTGTGCCAGCGCTCGGGGCGGAACTCCTCCGGGTCGGTGAACCAGCGGCCGTCGCGATGGGTGGCCCACTGGCTGCTCCAGACGCGTGTGCCTCGGGGTATCGGTGTCCCGCCGAGGCTGGCGCCGTCCTTGGCGATCCCGGTGATGAGCCAGATGGTGGGGTAGAGCCGCAGGGTCTCCTTGACGACGGCCTGCGTGTAGGTCAGTCGGGCGTAGTCGTCGAAGCCTGGCTCGTGGTCGCCGAGGAGTCGGTCGAGCTCTTCGGCGAGCGCGTCGCGGACCCGTGGATGGTGCGAGAGGAGGTACCAGGCCCAGACGAGGGTGGAGCTGGTGGTCTCGTGCCCGCCGATGTAGAGGGTGACGGTCTCGTCGCGGATCTCCCGGTCGGAGAGAGGGGCGCCGGTCTCGTCCCGGGCGGCGAGGAGGCGGCTGAGGAGATCGGGCCGTTCGGTGTCGCCGTCGCGGTGGCGGGCGAGGACCCGGGCGACTTCGGTGTCGATGACGGCGGTGGCGCGTTTGACGCGAGCGCGGCCGGGGGTGGGCACCCAATCCGGGAGGAGGGCTCCGATGCCGCTGAACTCGGCGCCGATCTCCTTCTGTGCGACATCCATCGCGCGTCCGATGGCCTCGGCGTCGGCGGCCGTGTCGGCGCCGAAGATGGTGCGGACGGCGATGAGTTGGGTGAGGGCGGCCATTTCCCTCTTGATGTCGACGCGCTGCCCGTCGGTCCAGCGGTCGGCGAGGGCGACGGCGCATTCGGCCATCGTGGCGGCGTAGGAGCGCACTTGTCGGGGCCGGACGGAGGGCTGGACGAGGGAGCGCTTGCGGCGCCAGTCGGCGCCCTTGGCGACGACCACGCCGTTGCCGAGGAGGGTGCGGAAGGCGATGCCGAGGTCGGGCTGGTCGAAGGTCCGCTCGACTTCCGTGAGGAGTTCACCGATGGCGTCGGGGTGGGCGATGAAGAGGGCGGGGCTGCGGCCGAATCGCCAACCCACGAGGTCTCCGCGTGCACGGAGGCGCTCGAAGAAGGCCAGGGGGTCCTTGCCGAACTCCGGCAGATTCCCCAGCAGCGGTACGCCTCGGGGTCCCGGCACGATCTTCGGTCCGGCAGCTACGCTCTCGACGGTGGTCGGACGGGCTTGCGTGGTCACGCGCGTTTCCCCCCAGCGGTGTTGCCCGGTGTGTGACTCCATGGAATCGGAGAGGTACGACACTCCGCCACCCCTGTGGACAACCACCTGTGGACAAGACGAAGGGGCCCGTGGTGTCGACCACGGGCCCCTGTCCGCGCTGTCGTCACATGCGCCGTCAGCCGACGGAGCTGTAGGCGACGACGCCTCTCAGGAGTGCGTCCACGGCCTTGCGCGCGTTCTTGGCGACCGTGCTGTTCTCCTTGGGCGCCGCCGCGGCGATCTGCCCGAGGACGTCGATGACCTGCTTGCACCAGCGGACGAAGTCGCCGGCGGGCATCTCGGCCTCGCGCAGGACCTCGTCGAGTCCCCTGTCGGAGGCCCACTGGTGGGCGGCCCAGGCGAACCCGAGGTCGGGCTCCCGCTGTCCGACCCCCTCCGCCTGGTTGATCTTGAAGTCCTCTTCCAGGGCGTCGAGCCGCCCCCAGATCCGCACCATCTCGCCGAGTGCGGCCTTGGCTTTGCCGGTGGGCAGCTTCGGCGGTACGGCGTCGTCGGCCTGCCGTGCTTCGTACACCAACGCCGAGACGCAGGCGGCGAGTTCGGCCGGGTTGAGGCCTTCCCAGACACCTTCGCGGAGGCATTCGCTGGCGAGCAGGTCGAGTTCGCCGTAGAGCCGGGCGAGCCGCTTGCCGTTGTCGGTGACGTCGTCACCGCGGAGGTAGTCGAGTTCGGTGAGGAGGGCGACGATCCGGTCGAAGGTGCGCGCGATGGTGTTCGTACGGCCTTCGATGCGCCGTTCCAGCTGGCGGGTGTCGCGCTGGAGGCGGTGGTAGCGCTCGGCCCAACGGGCGTGGTCCTCGCGCTCGTCACAGCCGTGGCAGGGGTGGGCGCGGAGCTCGCTGCGGAGACGGGCGATCTCGCGGTCGTCGGCGGCGGCGGAGCGCTGCTTGCGCTGCCGCTCGGGGTTGATGTGCCCCGCCTTGGTGCGCAGGGCGGAGGCGAGGTCGCGACGGGACTGCGGGGAGCGCGGGTTGAAGGACTTGGGGATCCTCATGCGTTCCAGTGCTTCCACCGGGATCGGGAAGTCGATCGACGCGAGCCGCTTGACCTGCCGTTCTGCGGTGAGGACGAGAGGACGCGGCCCGTCGTGGTGTTCGAAGCCGCGGTGGCCGTTGGTCCGTCCCGCGGGGATGCCGGGGTCGAGGACGAGGGCGAGTCCGGCGAACTTGCCGGTGGGGACGTGGATGACGTCGCCGGCCTTGAGCCGCTCCAGAGAGGCGGCGGCCTGGGCGCGGCGCTGTGCGGCGCCCTGCTTGGCCAGTTCGGTCTCGCGGTCCTTCAGTTCACGGCGCAGCCGTGCGTACTCCTCGAAGTCTCCGAGGTGGCAGGTCATGCCTTCGCGGTAGCCCGTCAGGCCTTCTTCGTTCTTCTGCACCTGGCGGGAGATGCCGACGACGGACCGGTCGGCCTGGAACTGCGCGAAGGACGTCTCGAGGAGTTCGCGGGAACGGTGCCGTCCGAACTGGTCGACGAGGTTGACGGCCATGTTGTAGGACGGCTTGAAGCTGGAGCGCAGCGGGTACGTGCGGGTGCCGGCGAGTCCGGCGAGGTGGCCGGGGTCGAGGCCGCGCTGCCAGAGGACGACGGCGTGGCCTTCGATGTCGATGCCTCGGCGGCCGGCGCGACCGGTGAGCTGGGTGTACTCGCCGGGGGTGATGTCGGCGTGCTGTTCGCCGTTCCACTTGACGAGTTTTTCCAGGACGACGGACCGGGCCGGCATGTTGATGCCGAGGGCGAGGGTCTCGGTGGCGAAGACGGCTTTGACGAGGCCGCGGACGAAGAGCTCTTCGACGACTTCCTTGAAGGTCGGGAGCATGCCGGCGTGGTGCGCGGCGATGCCGCGTTCCAGGGCTTCCAGCCATTCGTAGTAGCCGAGGACGTTGAGGTCTTCGGTGGGGATGGAGGCGGTGCGCTCCTCGACGATCTCGCGGACGCGCCCGCGGGCCTCGTCGTCGTTGAGCCGCAGTCCGGCGTAGAGGCACTGCTGGACGGCGGCTTCGCAGCCGGCGCGGCTGAAGATGAAGGTGATGGCGGGCAGGAGCCCTTCGGCGTCGAGCCGTTCGATGACTTCGGGCCGTCCGGGCGTCCAGATGCGGGAGCGCTGGCGGCGCTCGCGCTCGCGGTCGGCCTCGCGGATCATCTTGCCGCGGCGCCGGTCGCGCGGGTTGTACGTGCGGGAGTTCTCGGTGTGGGCGAGGCGGAGCAGATCGGGGTTGACCTCGCGGCGGGAGGCGCCGCGGCCGCCGTGGTCGGTCTCCTCCTCGAAGAGGTCGTACATCCGGCGGCCGGCGAGGACGTGCTGCCAGAGGGGCACGGGGCGGCTCTCGGAGACGATCACCTCGGTGTCGCCGCGGACGGTGTCGAGCCAGTCGCCGAATTCCTCGGCGTTGGAGACGGTCGCGGAGAGTGAGACGAGTGTCACCGATTCCGGGAGGTGGATGATCACCTCTTCCCAGACGGCGCCGCGGAAGCGGTCGGAGAGATAGTGGACCTCGTCCATGACGACATACCCCAGGCCGGACAGAGCCTGGGACCCCGCGTAGAGCATGTTGCGGAGGACTTCGGTGGTCATGACGATGATCGGGGCGTCGCCGTTGACACTGTTGTCGCCGGTGAGGAGGCCGACCTTCCCGGGGCCGTAACGCTTGACCAGGTCAGCGTACTTCTGGTTCGACAGCGCCTTGATGGGTGTCGTGTAGAAGCATTTGCGCCCTTGGAGGAGGGCGAGGTGGACGGCGAACTCGCCGACGATGGTCTTGCCCGAGCCCGTGGGCGCCGCGACGAGCACGCCCTTGCCCGCTTCGAGGGCCTGGCAGGCCTCGATCTGGAAGGGGTCGAGACCGAACTCGTACATCTCGCGGAAGGGGGCCAGCGCGGTGGCCTGCTCGGCGTTGCGGGCCCGGGCAGCTGCGTACGCTTCGGCTGGTGTGAGGTCCTCTGTCATCTTGTTGTCGAGCCTACCCGCCACCTCTGACAGTGACGCGATCTTTAATGACCGGCTGTTCTCAGTGGGCGGGCGGCGGTGCGAGGACACGCAGGGCGGCGGGCACGCAACGCGCGGTGAGGGGCAGGGGACCGAGGGGCTCGCCGTCGGCGTAGCCGGTGGTTCCCGGGGCGTCGAGGGTGAGCGAGCGCACCCGGTGGACGGTGACCTTGGGGTGGTCGAGGTGGGTGCCGCGGTAGACGCGGGGGAAGACCTTGATCAGGGTGGTGCGGCTGCAGTCGCCGACGACGGTGACGTCGAAGAGTCCGTCGTCCATGCGGGCGTCGGCGCAGATCCGCATCCCACCGCCGTAGGAGGTGCCGTTGCCGACGGCGACGAGGGTGGCCTCGATCTGCTGTTCCGCACCGTCGTCGAGGGTGAGGCGGTAGGGAATGGGCCGGAAGGCCGCGAGTTCGGCGATCATGGCGAGCTCGTACGTGAAGCGCCCGGCGGGCAGTCTCATCCGGTTTCCGCGGTCGTTGACGCGGGAGTCGAATCCGGAGGCGAGGACGGTGGCGAACCAGCGGTCGCCGGCCTTTCCGAGGTCGATGTCGCGTCCGCCCGCCCCTTTGAGCAGTTCGCCGGCGAGCCGGCCGGCGGCCGCGGGGTCGCGTACGGGCAGTCCGAGGGAGCGGGCGAAGTCGTTCCCGGTGCCGACGGCGACGACACCGAGGGGCGTACGGGTGCCGGCCACGGCCTGGAGGGCGAGCGAGATCATGCCGTCGCCGCCGACGGCGACGAGGGCTCCGGTTCCGTCGTCGACGGCCTCACGGGCGCGGCGCAGGGCGTCGTCGGGGCCGGATCCGAGAACGGTACGGACCGAGAAGCCGGCGTCCCTGAGCGCGCGGGCGGCCGGCTGCGCGGCGTGCGCTCCCCGGCCGCGTCCGGCGGTGGGATTGACGAACAGGGTGATCTCGCTGGTCATGGGTGTCCCCCCGGACGGAGTCTGGGGGGACCCTACAAGATCAGGTGATGTCGTCGTAACCGCCCGGCCGGAGGGCGCGGGCGCCGTCCGGTGCGCCGGTGGCCTGCTCGGGCAGGGCGGCCGTGGCGCTGACCGGTTCGACGGCTGCGACGGCCTCGGGCGTGTGGTCGAGCGCGGACGCCTCGTCGTCGTCGAGCTCGGCGTCGGGGTCGTTGCGGCGGCGGCGCCGGTCGTTGAGGAGGGAGATGCCGACGGCGATGAAGTACAGGACGATGATCGGCCCGGAAAGGGCGATCATGCCGAGCGGGTCCGTGGAGGGGGTGGCGATGGCGCCGAAGACGAAGATGCCCATGATCACGGCGCGCCACCAGCCGGCCATCCGCTTGCCGGTGACGACGCCGGCGAAGTTCAGCATGATGAGCAGCAGCGGCAACTCGAAGGCGATGCCGAAGACGAGCACCATCCGGGTGGTGAAGTCCAGCACGTCGTCGAGGGAGAGGAAGTTCGAGGCGACGTCCGGCGTGATGCTGATGAGGACCTTCACACTGACCGGCATGATCAGGTACGCGATGTAGGCGCCGGCGACGAAGAGCGGCACGGCGACGCTGGCGAAGAGGTACGTGTACCGCTTCTCGCTCTTGTGGAGACCGGGCGCGACGAACGCCCAGAGCTGGTACAGCCAGACCGGCGAGGAGGCGACGACGCCCGCCAGCATGATCACCTTCACGGTCGAGGTGAACGGCGACAGCATGGTCTGGTACGCGATGATGACGCAGCGCCCGCCGGTGTTGTCCGCGATCGAGGTGCCGGGCGGGCACTTCGGTACCGGCGAAGAGAGGAAGTCCATCAGCTGCTGGCTGAAGAACGCGGCCACGACCGAGGCCACGATGACCGCCAGCATCGCCTTGGCGACCCGGTTGCGCAGTTCGCGCAGGTGCTCCACGAGCGGCATCCGCCCCTCGGGATCCTTCTCCTGCTTAGTGCGGGCAGACTTGAGCAACCCACGTCCTCATCTCGTGCGGCAGGCCGCCTTGGGACGGCCTTGGGGGTCGAGCGTGGTCAGCGCTGAGTGGTGTCCGACGTCTCGGTGACGGGCCGGGCGCTGGTGACGTCGCCCGGGGCGGCCTTGATGGTGCGCTGGGCGGCCGTGGCGCCTTCGGCCGGCGGGTCGGCGGGGGCGGGCTGCTGGCCCTCCGACTTCATCGCCTTGGCCTCGCTCTTCAGAATGCGGGCCGACTTGCCCAGCGAGCGCGCCATCTCCGGGAGCTTCTTGGCACCGAAGAGCAGCACGATGACGAGGAGGATCAGGCTGATCTCGAGGGGACCGATCTGACGGAACATAAGCGTGGTCTTCCTTCTCACCGATGCGGCTTGGGGCGGGCTGATGGCCGCCGCCCGGACTGGTGTCCGAACCCCGACCGTCAGCGATCGTAACGCGCACGAGTAAACGCAGGGCAATCCCTGTGCATACACCCGTTTGCGGCCGGCGCCCCTCCGTCCGCGCCGCATTCAGCAGCGTACCCCGCGGTGGCGCGCGGGAGGAGACCGCGCTAGCGCAGCGCCCCGCCCGTGCGGGTCAGGTCGCCGGCCGCCTTCTCCAGCTCCTCGGCGGCGCTGGTGATGCGCTCGGTGGTGCGGGCCACTTGGCGGCCGAGCCGCTGGGCTTCGACGAAGACCTTGATGCCGAGGACGCCGAGGACGGCGATGCCGAGGAATCCGAGAGCGATGGCGAGCATGGGCCAGAACATGTGCCGAGCCTAGACGCTGCGCCGGACCCGCGGAGCTGTCGGAGCGTCAGACGGTGGAGTGCAGGCGCAGAGTGCGTACGCCGCCGCCGGTGAGGAGTTCGATGATCCGCTCGCCGGCGGGTTTACGGACGGTGCTGCCGCACTCGGGGCAGGTGAAGGAGTAGAAGGTGGTGCGGCGGCTGGCCCCGATCGCGAGGCGCAGGGCGCTCGCGGAGAGTTCGCAGCGAGAGCGGCAGTCGGGGCAGGCGGCCTTGAAGAGGACCGGTGCGATCGACGCTGTCATTCCGTGCATCACGGACATTTCCCTCATCTCTCTCGACTCCCGCGCTCTCGCGCGTCCGTCGGCTCACACAAGCAACAGCGTCGACTGCGCGGGGAACGTCACATTCCCCTGACCTCCGCCCGCCCTCCCGCTCCGAAGGCGGGGGGTCACCCCACGCCGTCGTAGGCGGCCAGTGCGGCGGTCGCGGCCTCCCGCGCGCTGTCGGCGAGCTCGGGCGGGGAGACGATCCGCCCGTCGCTGCCCAGCCGCAGTGCGAGACGGCGGAGCGAGGCGGGAACGGGTGTCCGCAGCGTGATCCGCAGCCCTCCGTCGGCGAGCTCCTCGGCCCGGTCGTGCGGGTAGTACTCGGCCACCCACCGGCCGCCGGGACCGACCTCGACCACGACCTCCGGATCCTCCGCGGACGGCTGGACCAGCCCCTCGGAGAGATCACGCAGCTCGATCTCCGGCGGTGCCGCGTGCTCGTCGAGGATCCGGATCTCGGCGACCCGGTCGAGCCGGAACGTGCGGCGCGCCTCGGAGAGCCGGCACCAGGCCTCCATGTAGGTGTGGCCCACGGCGAACAGCCGGATCGGGTCGACCTCCCGCTCGGTCAGCTCGTCCCGCGCGGGCGAGTAGTAGCGCACCCACAGCCGCCGGCGTTCGGAGATCGCCCGGTCGACCTCCGCGAAGACCCCGCCCTCGGACTCGAACGTCACCGAGAGCCGGGAGCTGGCGCCGGCGGCCTCCCCCGCCGCGGCCTCCAGCTTGGCGGTGGCCCGCAGCAGTGCCTCACGGTCGCTCTCGCGCAGTCCGGGCAGGGTGGCGACGGCACGCGCGGCGACCAGCAGCGCGGTGGCCTCGTCGGCCGCCAGCCGCAGCGGCTCCGCGACATCGTCCGGGTTGTGCCACCAGATCCGGTCGCCGTCGGTGTCGATGTCGAGCAGATCACCGCCTCGGAAGCTCGTGCCGCACATGGGCAGCACATCGAGGTCGGAGATCAGCTCGTCCTCGCTGATCCCGAAGGCGCGAGCCACGTCGGCGACATGAGCGCCGGGGCGTTCCCGCAGGTAGGTGACGAGGGAGAGCATCCGCCTCGTCTGGTCGATCGCGTTCGCGGCCATGCCGTACGTCTCCCCTTCAGCCCTTGGCCACGGCGCGCAGCCGGTCCACCACATCGGCCCGCAGGTCCGCGGGTTCCAGTACGACGACATCGGGGCCGAACTCGACGAGCCAGGCATCGAGGCCGTGCCCGTACGGGATCTCCAGCTCGTCCCAGCCGTCCGCGCCTTCCCGTACGGACTGGGCGCGCGCCCGCAGCGGGTAGCCGCAGCCGGCGCGCAGCCGGATCCGGGCGGAGCGGGTGGCGGTCTCGCCCGCCCAGCTCTCGACGGTCTCCCGGACGGTGACGACGTCGGGCACGGGCGCGGTGAAGGCGCCGGCCCGGGAGCGCACCTTGCCGGTGATACGGGAGAGGCGGAAGACGCGCTCGGCGCCACGGTCGCGGTCCCAGCCGGCCAGGTACCAGTGGCCGCGCCAGCACTCCAGCGTCCACGGTTCGACCTGGCGGGTCTCGGGGCGGGCGGCGGTGGCCTTGCGGTAGTCGAAGACGACGGGCCGCCGGTCGCGGCAGGCCAGCATCAGGGGCTCGAAGGCGGCCTCGTGGACCGGGATGCGCGGTTCGAGAGCGCTGTGCTGGATGTCGTACGAGTCCTCCGCCTCGGGCATGCCGGCGGCGCGGAGCTTCTGGAGGGCGCCGCTGGCGGCCCCGGCGAGACGGGCCTGCTGCCACACCTTGGCGGCCAGGCCGAGCGCTGCGGCCTCCTCGGCGTCGAGGGTGATCGGCGGGAGGCGGTTGGAGTCGCGGCGCGCGAGATAGCCGGTCTCGCCCTCGAGGTTCTCGACGGTCTCGATGACCAGACCGAGTTCGCGCAGATCGTCCTTGTCACGCTCGAACATCCGGTTGAAGGCGTCTTCTCCGCCCGCGTCGAGGTAGGCCTCGATGGAGCCGCGGAGCTCACGCTTGCTCAGCGGGCGGCGGGTTCCGAGCAGGCACAGCGCCAGATTCATCAGCCGCTCGGCCTTGGCAATCGCCATCGACGCCCTGCACCTCTTCTGCCGGATTGACTTCTCAGACCTCCGACCGTACCGCCCCGGGGTGTCGCGGCAAAAGCCGAGGGCCCATGCCGGACGGCATGGGCCCTCGTGGTGATCGTTTCCTGGTCAGGAACCGGTCACTTCGGGTCCGATCAGACCGCGACCAGGTCGCAGACGAAGATCAGGGTCTCGCCCGGGGCGATCTTGCCGCCGGCGCCGCGGTCGCCATAGGCGAGGTGGGCGGGGATGATCAGCTGGCGGCGGCCGCCGACCTTCATGCCCTGCACGCCCTGGTCCCAGCCGGCGATGACCTGGCCGACACCGAGCTGGAACTGCAGCGGGGTGCCACGGTTCCACGAGGAGTCGAACTCCTCGCCGGTGGAGAAGGAGACGCCCACGTAGTGGACGGAGACGGTGGCTCCGGCCTTGGCCTCCGGGCCGTCACCCTCCCAGATGTCCTTGATCTCCAGGTCCTTCGGCGGCTCGCCGCCCGGGAAGTCGACCTCAGGCTTCTCGATGCTCACTGCAGTGTGCTCCTTGTAGCGTTGCGTACAACTGGGACAGTCTCACAGATGGGCGGTCAGACCGTGCCCAGGATGTCGACCGAGAAGACCAGCGTGTTCTTCGCCAGCTCGCTGGACGGGTTGGCGCCGTAGCCGAGGGACGGCGGGATCACCAGCAGCACCCGGTCGCCGACGTTCTTGCCGACCAGGCCCTTGTCCCAGCCCTCCACGACGGAACCGGAGCCGATCTGGAAGGCGGTGGCGCCGCCGTGGTCCCAGGAGGAGTCGAACTTCTTGCCGTCCTCCCACTTCACGCCGGTGTACTGGGCGATCAGGCCCTGACCCGCCTCGACCTTGGGCCCGGTGCCCTTGATGAGCACCTGCTCCTTCAGCGCGGTGGGGGCCTTCTCACCCTTCGGGACGGTGATCGTGGCAGCGGCCTGCGACGGGGCCTTCACCTCGGGCATCCCCGGCGCGGTCGCCGCCTGCTGCCCCTTGGCCTCGGCCTTGGAGTCCACGGAGGCGGCTCCGACCACGTCGATGACCCAGACCAGGGAGTCCTCCGCGGTGAGGCCGGACTGGGGGTTCAGGGTCTGCCCGATCAGGTCGCCCGCCGTGCCCTGCACGAGGACGCGGCTGCCGGCCTTGCGGTCCACGACGGCGTCGAGGATCTTCTCGGGCAGCTGCTGGCTCGGCTGGCCGACGCGCTCCACGGCCTGGCGGCGCGGTCCCTTGGCGCCGGGAGTCTGCTGGGTCCAGGTGCCCCCGAGCGCCTCGGCGCCCTTCCACTTCTCGACGGTCCAGTCCAGCCGGACGAAGTCGCCCTTCTTGACCGTCGCCCCGTCACCTTCCGAGACGGTCTCGATCACCGTCTTGTCCGCGGGCTCCGCGTCCTTCGGGATGGAGATCTCGGGCGCGGACCCGAACTTCCCCGTGACCTTGGCCACGTTGCCTGTCTGCGCGTCCGAGTCGGATCCGCAGGCGGCGGTGAACAGCAGGGCGGGTACCGCCAGCACGGCGGCGATACGGCTCTTCGTGTTGTAGTTCATCAGTCCAACTGGGAGTCGAGGCCATGGCAATGCGCCCCACTCTACGGTGCGCGCCAAGCCCCGTACGGGTTCCGCGGCACCCGAACGGACGAGTGCGCGGAGTGACCGAAGTGGCCGGTGCTCCGCGAGGTGCACCTCGCGGA
>NZ_JBEXOT010000047.1:0-48256 GCF_040611675.1 Streptomyces sp. NPDC006551 | reverse complement strand
ACGCCCGGTTACATTCCGAACCCGGAAGCTAAGCCTTTCAGCGCCGATGGTACTGCAGGGGGGACCCTGTGGGAGAGTAGGACGCCGCCGAACAACCCGCCCTTTTAGCTCAGTCGGTAGAGCGTCTCCATGGTAAGGAGAAGGTCAACGGTTCGATTCCGTTAAAGGGCTCAGAGAAAAGGCCCCCGCCTTGTGGCGGGGGCCTTTTTGCGTTCCCAGGAAGTTCCTCGGAAGGGCCGGGCCGTACGAGCCGCCTCTCGTGGGGGACCGAGCCAACAGGCCCCCCACGAAGGGTTGTTCAGTCCTGTGTGAAGGGCTCCGGGATACGCATTGCCAGGATGGCCATGTCGTCGGAGGCCGGTTCCTGGGCGAAGCGCTCGACCGCGCGGAGGATGCGGGCGGATACCGCGCCGGCCGTCAGGCCCGTGCAGGTCTTCAGGACCTCCGCCAGGCCGTCGTCGCCCAGCATGCGCGTGCCCTCGCGGCGTTCCGTGACGCCGTCCGTGACGCACAGCAGGACGTCGCCGGGATCCAGCGTGATGGTCTGCTCGTACAGCTCCAGGTCCTCGAGGACGCCGAGGAGCGGTTGGGGGTCGGCTGCCGGGACGACCGTGCCGTCCTGGCGCAGGCGCAGCGGCAGGGGGTGGCCGGCGCAGACCACCTTGAGGTGGGCGGAGCCGTCCTCCTGCGGCCGGAGTTCGCCGTAGAGGAGGGTGAGGAAGCGGCTGCGGGCGCCCTCGTCGAGGATGGCGGCGTTGAGGCGCTCCAGGACGGCCGGGCCGCCGAAGCCCTCGCGGGCCAGCAGGCGCAGGGCGTGACGGGCCAGGCCCGTCACGGCCGCGGCCTCCGGTCCCGTACCGCAGACGTCGCCGATGGCGAAGCCGTAGGCGTTGTCGCGGATCGGGAACAGGTCGTAGAAGTCGCCGCCCACCTCGTTGCCCTCGCCGGCCGCGCGGTAGATGACGTCGACCTCGACCCCCGGGATGTCGGGGAGACCCGGCGGCAGCAGACTGCGCTGGAGGGACTGGCTGATGGCCATGCGCTCGCTGTAGAGACGCGCGTTGTCCAGGGCGAGGGCCGCCCGGCGGGAGAGGTCCTCGGCGAGCTCCAGGATCTCCTGACGGAAGTGGTCGTCGGAGGGCTTGCCGAGCGTCAGCATGCCGATGACGCGGTTACGGGCGACGAGCGGCAGGACGACGGTCTCGCCGCCCACCACGGCGGCGGTGGCGAGGGTGGAGTCGATGCCGGCCGACAACGGCCCCGCCACACCACCCAGTTCACGCATCGACGTGGAGAGCGCGGCCCGGTGGGCGGCCTCGGCCGGGGCGGTCCAGACGCGTGCGCCGGGCGTGGGCACCGGGTCCGGCGGGGCGATGGAGGAGAGCAGGGCCTTCAGGCCGTCGATGCGGTCCTCGTCCTCGTGGAGGACGTAGGAGAGGTACGGATCGGACGCCTGGTCGGCGATCGTGTAGACGGCGCACCAGGTGGCCAGCGTCGGAACGGTCATCTGGGCCATGAGCGCCAGGGTCTGGTCGCGGTCCAGGGTGCCGGCCAGCAGGTCGGACGCCTCGACGAGGAAGCTGAGGGAGCCGCGGCGGAGGCGTTCGAGCTCGCCGAGGCGGGCCGATTCGACGGCGAGGGCGATGCGGTCGGCGGCGAACTGGAGGCGCAGGGCCTCTTCGTTGGAGTAGCGGTTCGCGCTCTCGGCGGCCACGCCGAGGGAGCCGGTGAGGCGGCCCTCGACCTTGAGGGGGACGGTGACCACCGAGCGCATGCCGGTGCCTTCGAGGAGCGGGACCGCCCCCGGGACGGCGGCCAGGTCCTCGTGGACGGCCGGCATCCGGGCGGAGCCGTAGCGGCTGGCGCCGGTCTCCACGGGGACCCGGGCGAAGCGCTGGCGAGCCGAGGGGAGGCCGGTCGTGGCCCGTACCTCCAGTTCGGTCTCGTCGTCCGTGGCGAGCAGCAGGAAGGCGGAGTCGCCGTCGAGCATGTCGCGGGCGCGTTCCACCGTGCGCTGGAGCAGGCCGTCGAGGTCGTCGGGGGCCGGGGAGCCGATGAAGACCTCGAAGGGGTCCGCGGAGCGGTTGTCGGCACCGGAGTCGGAGACCGCGGGGCGCTGCGGGGTCTGGAGGACCGCCCGCTCGTACTCACGTACCAGGAGACAGACCGTCGACGGTTCGCCCTCGGCGTCGCGGACCCGGAGGTGGGAGGCGTAGACGGGGATGACGCGGCCGTCGGCGCAGCGGATGCCGTAGCTGCCCTCCCAGCGCGAGAGTTGGAGCGCCTCGGCGAGGCCCGTGCCGATGCCGGGGGTGTGCGGCCAGGCGGCGAGATCGCCGAGCGGCTTTCCGGTGACCTTCTCGGCGGCGTACCCGAAGAGCTCTTCGGCGTCCTCGTTCCAGGCGGTGATGGCGCCGTCGCGGTCGATCTGGGCGACCGCGACGCGTACCCGGCTCTCGGCGACGGGCAGCAGGGCGTCGGGGAGGACCGGGCCCGCGGAGCGGGTGCCGATCGGTCGCTCGGGGAGATCGAGCTGGAACCAGACATGTTTCTGGGTCGGGGTGTACTCGACGCCCCAGCGGGTGGCGAGGGCCGCGCACAGGAGCAGTCCGCGGCCGTTCTCCCGGTCCGGGTGGGCGAGCGTGCGTCCGCCCTGGAGCGGAATCTCACGCTCGGGGTAGCGGTCGGCGACCTCGACGCGGATGCCGTGCTCGCTGCGCAGACACAGGACGTCGGCGGCGGTGCCGGCGTGGATGACGGCGTTGGTGACGAGTTCGCTGGTGAGGACGACGGCGTCGTCGACGACATCGGCGTAACCCCAGCCCTGGAGGGTGTCCCGGACGAAGGCGCGGGCGGTCGCGACGGACCGCCCGACGGGGTCGAAGCTGGCAGCCGCCCGCGCGGTGATCACAGAACTCCTCGTACGCGTCTCGACGCCCGGCTCTGCCATGGTCGGTCTGCCCCTCCCGCTGCCCGGTGCTCTTCTCCGCGCCGCCCCGCCCCCGCCGGGCGGACCGGGGCGGTTGGACAGCCGGATGCCAGGTTACTTACCTTCACTGTCCGGGCGGATGCCGGTCACCGCTGTTTCCGTCCCCCGAGGACGGGGACGTTATGCGAAGCTGCCGAAC
Source organism: Streptomyces sp. NPDC006551 (assembly GCF_040611675.1). Lineage (NCBI taxonomy): Bacteria > Bacillati > Actinomycetota > Actinomycetes > Kitasatosporales > Streptomycetaceae > Streptomyces > Streptomyces sp. NPDC006551. The sequence continues at coordinate 45,128 of NZ_JBEXOT010000047.1, read as the reverse complement.
TGTTATGGCCTTGTTCGGCTGCGGTGAAACACTGGGCAGGCTTGTGGTGACAGCCCGAGCAGTACGGTCAACCCCTTCGGGAGGGACACGGTGGAGTCTGGCACGGCGGCGCGGCGCGGCAGCGGCAGCGGCACGCGGGCGAAGGGCGGACGGTCCCGGAGCGGTGGGACGGTGCAGGTGGACGCGGCGGCCATGGAGCGGCTGCTCGCAGCCCTGGTCTCGATGCGGGACGGGAATTTCCGCAAGCGGCTGACGGTGTCCGGCGACGGGGTCATGGCGGAGATCTGCGCCGTGTTCAACGAGGTCGCCGACCGGCAGATGCATCTGACCGGCGAGTTGTCCCGGGTACGCCGCATGGTCGGGCGCGAGGGCAAGCTGTCCGAGCGCTTGGAGGCGGGCGCCAGCGAGGGCGCCTGGGCGGCGGCGATCGAGGCCGCGAACGCGCTGGTCGACGACATGACGCGGCCGGTCTCCGAGGTGGGACGGGTGCTGTCGGCGGTCGCCGAGGGCGATCTCGACCAGCGCATGGACTTGCGTTCGGACGGTCCCGACGGGGCGGCGCGGCCGCTGCGCGGGGAGTTCCTGAAGGTCGCGCGGACCGTGAACAACCTGGTCGACCAGCTGTCGGCGTTCACGGACGAGGTGACGCGGGTCGCGCTGGAGGTCGGTACCGAAGGAAAGCTGGGCGGTCAGGCCCAGGTGCGCGGTATGTCCGGTTCGTGGAAGGATCTCACGGATTCGGTCAACACCATGGCGTACCGGCTGACGGCGCAGGTACGTGACATTGCTCTCGTGACGACGGCGGTCGCCAAGGGCGATCTGTCGCGGAAGGTCACCGCGCACGTGGCCGGCGAGATGCTGGAGCTGAAGAACACCGTCAACACGATGGTGGACCAGCTGTCCTCGTTCTCCTCCGAGGTGACCCGGGTCGCGCGTGAGGTGGGCACCGAGGGCGAGCTGGGCGGCCAGGCGGAGGTCGCCGGGGTCGCGGGTGTGTGGAAGGACCTCACGGACTCCGTCAACACGATGGCGGGAAATCTCACCTCACAGGTGAGAGGGATCGCGGAGGTGACCACGGCGGTCGCCAACGGCGACCTCTCGCAGAAGGTCACCGTGAGCGCGCGCGGCGAGGTCGCGCAGCTCGCGGACACCATCAACCAGATGACCGAGACGCTGCGCACCTTCGCCGACGAGGTGACCCGGGTCTCCGGGGAGGTCGGTGCGCAGGGTCTGCTCGGTGGTCAGGCGCAGGTGCCCGGTGCGGCCGGTACGTGGAAGGACCTGACCGATTCGGTCAACACGGTCTTCCGGAACATCACCACGCAGGTGCGGGACATCGCGCAGGTGACGACGGCGGTCGCGAACGGTGATCTGTCGCAGAAGGTCACGGTGGACGTGGCCGGCGAGATGCTGGAGCTGAAGAACACCGTCAACACGATGGTGGACCAGCTCTCCGCCTTCGGTTCGGAGGTGACCCGGGTCGCGCGCGAGGTCGGCGTGGAGGGTCTGCTCGGTGGTCAGGCGCAGGTGCCCGGTGCGGCCGGTACCTGGAAGGACCTCACGGACTCGGTGAACACCGCGTTCCGCAACCTGACCGGTCAGGTGCGGGACATCGCGCAGGTGACGACGGCGGTCGCGAACGGTGATCTGTCGCAGAAGGTCACGGTGGACGTGGCCGGCGAGATGCTGGAGCTGAAGAACACCGTCAACACGATGGTGTCGCAGCTGTCGTCCTTCGCCGACCAGGTGACGCGGATGGCCAGGGACGTGGGCACGGAGGGACGCCTCGGCGGTCAGGCCCGTGTCGACGGTGTCTCCGGTACGTGGAAGGAGCTCACCGACTCCGTCAACTTCATGGCCGGCAACCTGACGTCCCAGGTGCGGCAGATCGCCCAGGTCACGACGGCCGTGGCGCGGGGTGACCTGTCGCAGAAGATCGACGTGGACGCGCGCGGGGAGATCCTGGAGCTGAAGAACACCATCAACACGATGGTGGACCAGCTTTCCGCCTTCGCCGAGCAGGTGACCCGGGTGGCCCGCGAGGTGGGCACGGACGGGCGGCTCGGCGGTCAGGCGCAGGTGCCGGGTGTCGCCGGTGTGTGGCGCGATCTGACCGACTCGGTGAACGGCATGGCCGGGAACCTCACCGCTCAGGTCCGTAACATCGCGCAGGTCGCCACCGCCGTGGCCCGCGGTGACCTCTCGCAGAAGATCGACGTGGACGCGCGCGGGGAGATCCTGGAGCTGAAGAACACCCTCAACACGATGGTGGATCAGCTCTCCAGCTTCGCGGAGCAGGTGACCCGGGTCGCCCGTGAGGTGGGTACCGAGGGCATTCTGGGCGGCCAGGCCGAGGTGCAGGGTGTCTCCGGCACCTGGAAGGACCTCACCCAGTCGGTGAACTTCATGGCGAACAACCTGACCTCCCAGGTCCGCAACATCGCCGAGGTCACCACCGCGGTCGCCAAGGGCGATCTGTCGAAGAAGATCACCGTCGACGCCAAGGGCGAGATCCTGGAGCTGGTGACGACCGTCAACACGATGGTCGACCAGCTGTCCAACTTCGCGGACGAGGTGACGCGAGTCGCCCGTGAGGTGGGTACGGAGGGCATTCTCGGCGGCCAGGCGCGGGTGCGCGGCGTCACGGGCATCTGGAAGGACCTGAGCGACAACGTCAATCTGATGGCCAACAACCTGACCAGTCAGGTGCGGAACATCTCCAGGGTCTCGTCGGCGGTCGCCAACGGCGACCTGACCAAGAAGGTGACGGTGGAGGCGCGCGGCGAGGTCGCCGAACTCGCCGACACCGTCAACACGATGGTGACGACGCTGTCCTCGTTCGCCGACGAGGTGACGCGAGTCGCCCGCGAGGTGGGTACGGAAGGCGAACTGGGCGGCCAGGCACGGGTTCCGGGTGTCTCCGGCACGTGGAAGGACCTCACCGAGTCGGTGAACTCGATGGCGTCGAACCTGACGGGTCAGGTGCGCCAGATCGCCGCCGTCACCACCGCCATCGCCAAGGGCGACCTCACCAAGAAGATCGACATCGACGCGCGCGGTGAGATCCAGGAGCTGAAGAACACCATCAACACGATGGTCGACCAGCTGTCCTCGTTCGCCGAGGAGGTCACGCGGGTGGCCCGTGAGGTGGGTACGGAGGGCATCCTCGGCGGCCAGGCGCGCGTGCGGGACGTCGACGGCACCTGGCGTGACCTCACGGAGTCCGTGAACGAGATGGCCGGGAACCTGACCCGGCAGGTGCGGGCGATCGCGGCCGTCGCCACGGCGGTGACGCGCGGCGATCTGAACCTGAAGATCGACGGTGTGGACGCGGCGGGCGAGATCCAGGCCCTCCAGGACAACATCAACACCATGATCGCCAACCTGCGCGACACCACCCTCGCCAACGAGGAGCAGGACTGGCTCAAGGGCAACCTCGCCCGGATCTCCGGTCTGATGCAGGGCCGGCGCGACCTGGACGACGTCGCCTCGCTGATCATGAGCGAGCTGACGCCGGTCGTCTCGGCTCAGCACGGCGCGTTCTTCGTCGCGGTGCCGACCGGGTCCGCGAACGGCGGCGCCGAGATCGGCGGGGAGGGCGAGGGCTCGTACGAGCTGCGGATGCGCGGCAGTTACGGCTACTCCGCCGGGTCCATGCCGACGTCCTTCCGGCCCGGGGAGACCCTGATCGGGACCGCGGCCGAGGAGAAGCGGACGATCCAGGTCAACGTCCCGCCGGGCTATCTGAAGATCTCCTCCGGGCTCGGCGAGGCCGCCCCGGCCCATGTGATCGTGCTTCCCGTCCTCTTCGAGGGGAAGGTCCTCGGGGTCATCGAGCTGGCCTCGTTCCAGCCGTTCACCCAGATCCAGCGGGACTTCCTCAACCAGCTCGCCGAGCTGATCGCGACGACCGTCAACACCATCAGCGTCAACACCAAGACCGAGGTGCTGCTCAAGCAGTCGCAGGAGCTGACCGAGCAGCTGCGGGAGCGGTCGGCCGAGCTGGAGCACCGGCAGAAGGAGCTGCAGGGTTCCAACGCGGAGCTGGAGGAGAAGGCGGAGCTGCTCGCCCGGCAGAACCGGGACATCGAGGTGAAGAACACCGAGATCGAGGAGGCCCGGCAGGTTCTGGAGGAGCGTGCCGAACAGCTCGCCGTCTCGATGCGGTACAAGTCGGAGTTCCTGGCGAACATGTCGCACGAGCTGCGCACCCCGCTCAACTCGCTTCTCATCCTGGCCAAGTTGCTCGCCGACAACGCCGACGCCAACCTCTCGCCCAAGCAGGTCGAGTTCGCCGAGACGATCCACGGCGCCGGCTCCGACCTGCTCCAGCTGATCAACGACATCCTCGACCTGTCCAAGGTCGAGGCCGGCAAGATGGACGTCTCCCCGACCCGTATCGCGCTGGTGCAGCTCGTCGACTACGTCGAGGCGACGTTCCGGCCGCTGACGGCGGAGAAGGGGCTCGACTTCTCGGTCCGGGTCTCGCCCGAACTGCCCGCCACGCTCCACACCGACGAGCAGCGACTGCTCCAGGTGCTGCGCAACCTGCTGTCCAACGCGGTGAAGTTCACCGACACGGGCGCGGTGGAGCTGGTCATCCGGCCCGCCGGGACGGATGTGCCGCAGTCGATCCGCGAGCAGCTCCTGGAGGCCGGGACGCTGCGCGACCCGGAGGCCGAGCTGATCGCGTTCTCCGTGACCGACACGGGCATCGGCATCGCGGCCGGGAAGATGCGGGTCATCTTCGAGGCGTTCAAGCAGGCGGACGGGACGACCAGCCGCAAGTACGGCGGTACGGGTCTGGGGCTCTCGATCAGCCGGGAGATCGCACGCCTGCTCGGCGGTGAGATCTACGCGGCGAGCGAGCCGGGCCGCGGTTCGACGTTCACGCTGTATCTGCCGCTGAACCCCGAGCTGTCGCCGAGCGGGTACGGGCAGGGCGAGGACGGGGCGACGGACCCGCAGGCGGCGTACGAGGACGGCGCCGGCGGCCAGGACGGGCACTTCGCGCCCCCGTCCACGTCCATGGCGGCCGATCTGCGCTCGGGGGCCGGGGCGCTGTTCCGGCACCGGCGCAGGGCGGTCCAGGCGGGGGTCGACGACCGGCTGTCGCTGCCGGGTCAGCCCGGCCGGCCCGGCAGCGCCGATCAGTCCGCGGCCGCCGACGACCGGGCGGACACCGCGCCGCGCCGCACCTTCTCCTTCAGCGGCGAGAAGGTGCTGATCGTGGACGACGACATCCGTAACGTCTTCGCGCTGACCAGCGTCCTGGAGCAGCACGGCCTGGCGGTGCTGTACGCGGAGAACGGCCGCGAGGGCATCGAAGTCCTGGAGCAGCACGACGATGTGACGGTCGTCCTGATGGACATCATGATGCCGGAGATGGACGGGTACGCGACGACGACCGCGATCCGGCGGATGCCGCAGTTCGCCGGCCTGCCGATCATCGCGCTCACGGCGAAGGCGATGAAGGGCGACCGGGAGAAGGCGATCGAGTCGGGCGCCTCCGACTACGTCACCAAGCCGGTCGACCCGGATCACCTGCTGTCGGTGATGGAGCAGTGGATGCGCGGGGAGTGAGGGGGGTCTCCCCGCGTAGGCAACGGGGAGGTCTCGATCCGCTGACGGACTGTCGCCACAGGCGTGTGAGAGGGAGATATCCGGGGAACCTTCTGGTCTCTCACCACGTTTCCGCTACGTGCACAGTGACATCGTGGTGACAGGGTGTGGCGACAGGCGGGGTGCGGCTACCATGACCGGCACAAGGACGGACGGCGCAAGGGAGTCGTCTTCTGGGGCGGCGCCCGGTGCTTCCCCCGGCTCGATGAGCCGGGGCGAGCCCATGCCGGGGCGAGGAGGACGGGGCATGGTGCAGAAGGCCAAGATCCTCCTGGTCGATGACCGGCCGGAGAATCTGCTGGCGCTGGAGGCCATTCTCTCCGCGCTCGATCAGACGCTGGTGCGGGCATCGTCCGGGGAGGAAGCGCTCAAGGCGCTGCTGACCGACGACTTTGCGGTCATTCTGCTGGATGTCCAGATGCCCGGAATGGATGGATTCGAGACCGCCGCGCACATCAAGCGGCGCGAGCGGACCCGTGACATCCCGATCATCTTCCTCACCGCCATCAACCACGGCCCGCACCACACCTTCCGGGGCTACGCCGCCGGCGCCGTCGACTACATCTCCAAGCCGTTCGACCCGTGGGTGCTGCGCGCCAAGGTCTCGGTCTTCGTCGAGCTGTACATGAAGAACTGCCAACTGCGTGAGCAGGCCGCGCTGCTCCGGCTCCAGCTGGAAGGCGGGGGTCACGGCGGTCACGCCAAGGAGTCCGCGGGGCTGCTCGCCGAGCTCTCGGCCCGTCTCGCCGCGGTCGAGGAGCAGGCGGAGGCGCTGTCCAAGCAGCTCGACGACGAGTCCGCCGACGCCGCGGCCGTCGCCACCGCCGCCCATCTGGAGCGCAAGCTCACCGGGTTGCGGCGCGCCCTCGACGCGCTGGAGCCGGGCACGGGTGGCGCGCCCACTCTCCCCGCCCAGAACTGACTCACCGTCACCAAAGCGGTGCCCGGCGTGAACGGGCGTCAGTTTCATGCCCCGACAAGGGCGACACGAACGGGTGAGGCAGGACGCGCACGTGTCGCGGGCCGCTCACACCGGTAACCTCAGCATCATGGCCTCACGTACGTCCGGCAAGGGTTCCCAGGGCACGGCGGGCACCGCGAAGCCGCGCGCCGGCCGTACGACCGGCGTCGCGAAGAAAGCGGCGCCCGCCAAGAAGCCTGCCGCCGGGTCGGCCAAGCCTCCCGCGAAGAAGGCGGCGGCCAAGAAGGCCGCCCCCGCCAAGCGGGCGCCCAGGAAGACCGCGAAGAAGGCCGCACCCCGGCCCGCTCCGTCTCCGACGGGGGGCGTGTACCGGCTCGCCCGCGGACTCTGGCTCGGCCTCGCGCACGCCGTCGGGGCGATGTTCCGGGGGATAGGGCGCGGAGCCAAGGGACTCGACCCCGCCCATCGCAAGGACGGCCTGGCACTGCTGCTTCTCGGCCTCGCGCTGATCGTCGCCACCGGGACCTGGTCCCATCTGCGCGGCCCGGTAGGCGACCTCGTCGAGATGCTGGTCACCGGCGCGTTCGGCCGGCTCGATCTGCTCGTTCCGCTGCTGCTCGGCGCCATCGGCGTCCGGCTCATCCTCTATCCGGAGAAGCCGGAGGCCAACGGTCGTATCGTCATCGGTCTCTCCGCGCTCGTCATCGGCGTGCTCGGGCAGGTCCACATCGCCTGCGGCTCACCGGGCCGGGGCGACGGGACCAAGGCGATGCAGGACGCCGGAGGGCTGATCGGCTGGGCCGCCTCCAAGCCGCTCATCTTCATGATGGGCGAGGTGCTCGCCGTACCGATGCTCGTGCTGCTCACCGTCTTCGGGCTGCTCGTCGTCACCGCGACCCCCGTCAACGCCATCCCGCAGCGGCTGCGCACGCTCGGGGCCCGGCTCGGCATCGTCGAGCCGGCGTACGACCCCGAGATCGCGGACGAGGACGCGGCGTACGACGGAGCCTGGCGCGAGGCCGCCCCGGCGCGCACCCGGCGCAGGGCTCCGGCAGCCGAGGAGGCGTACGACGCCGGCCGGGCCGAGGAGGAGGCGCTCACCCGGCGCAGGCGCCCGCACCGCCCCTCCGCGCAGCCGGCCTTCGACCGGCCCATGGACGCCGTCGACGTCGCCGCGGCCGCGGCCGCCGCACTCGACGGGGCCGTACTCAACGGCATGCCGCCGTCCCCGCTGGTCGCCGACCTGACCCGGGACGTCACCGCCGATCGGGCCGCCGCGGTGGCCGCCGGCGGCGCGGACACCCCCGCCGCTTCCTCCGTACCTCCGTCCGTTCCGGTGCCCACCGCCCGCGGTACGGAGGACGGGCGCCGTACCGGAGCCGTACCGGACCTGACCAAGCCGGCGCCCGAACACACCGAACTGCCGCCCCGCGCGGAGCAGCTGCAGCTCTCCGGCGACATCACCTACGCGCTGCCGTCCATGGACCTGCTGGAGCGCGGCGGGCCGGGCAAGACGCGCAGCGCCGCCAACGACGCCGTGGTGGTGTCGCTCACCACCGTCTTCAGCGAGTTCAAGGTCGACGCGGCCGTCACCGGCTTCACCCGCGGGCCGACGGTCACGCGGTACGAGGTCGAGCTCGGTCCCGCCGTGAAGGTCGAGAAGATCACGGCGCTCACCAAGAACATCGCCTACGCCGTGGCCAGCCCGGACGTCCGGATCATCTCGCCGATCCCCGGCAAGTCGGCGGTCGGGATCGAGATTCCGAACAGCGACCGCGAGATGGTCAACCTCGGCGACGTGCTGCGGCTCGCGGACGCGGCGGGCGACGACCATCCGATGCTGGTGGCACTCGGCAAGGACGTCGAGGGCGGCTATGTGATGTCGAACCTGGCGAAGATGCCGCACATCCTGGTCGCCGGAGCCACCGGTTCCGGAAAGTCCTCGTGCATCAACTGCCTCATCACCTCGGTGATGATAAGAGCGACTCCCGAGGACGTCCGGATGGTCCTCGTCGACCCCAAGCGGGTCGAGCTCACCGCGTACGAAGGCATCCCGCACCTGATCACGCCGATCATCACCAACCCCAAGCGGGCCGCCGAGGCGCTGCAGTGGGTCGTGCGCGAGATGGACCTGCGCTACGACGACCTCGCGGCGTTCGGCTTCCGGCACATCGACGACTTCAACGAGGCCATCCGCCAGGGCAAGGTGAAGCTGCCCGAGGGCAGCGAGCGCGAGCTCCAGCCCTATCCGTATCTGCTGGTGATCGTGGACGAGCTGGCCGACCTGATGATGGTCGCGCCCCGGGACGTCGAGGACGCCATCGTCCGCATCACCCAGTTGGCCCGTGCGGCCGGCATCCATCTGGTGCTCGCCACCCAGCGTCCGTCCGTGGACGTCGTCACCGGTCTGATCAAGGCGAACGTGCCCTCGCGGCTCGCGTTCGCCACCTCCTCGCTCGCCGACAGCCGGGTCATCCTGGACCAGCCGGGCGCGGAGAAGCTGATCGGAAAGGGTGACGGTCTGTATCTGCCGATGGGGTCGAACAAGCCCGTCCGGATGCAGGGCGCCTTCGTCACCGAGGCCGAGGTCGCGGCCGTCGTCCAGCACTGCAAGGATCAGATGGCCCCGGTCTTCCGGGACGACGTCACCGTCGGCACCAAGCAGAAGAAGGAGATCGACGAGGACATCGGCGACGACCTCGACCTGCTGTGCCAGGCCGCCGAACTGGTCGTCTCCACCCAGTTCGGTTCGACGTCGATGCTCCAGCGCAAGCTGCGCGTCGGCTTCGCGAAGGCCGGACGGCTGATGGACCTGATGGAGTCGCGGAACATCGTCGGACCGAGCGAGGGCTCCAAGGCGCGGGACGTGCTCGTCAAGCCGGACGAGCTGGACGGGGTACTGGCCGTCATCCGCGGGGAGTCTTCCGAGACATGACCCGGTCCGGCCTCCCGGCCGGGCCGTCCGACCCGGCCGGGCGGAAACGAGACCTGGCCGAGACTCACTCGTAAGGGAACACAGGGCAACCGTTTCCCGGGGTCGTACGTCAAGTTGGAGGGAAGGACAGAACGATGTCCCAGCCTCATGGCGTACAAACCGAGTCCGCCCGGTTGCCCCACCCTTTCGTACCACCCATAGACTGGTGGTTACACGCTCGAAAGGCGCTCACGTGTCCATCGGCAACTCCCCCGAAGACGACCGGAACTTCCCGGCAGACGACCGGGATTCGATCGGTCGCGCTCTCCAGCAGGCCCGAATCGCCGCTGGTCTCACCGTCGACGAGGTCAGTGCGTCCACCCGCGTCCGGATCCCGATCGTGCACGCGATCGAAGAGGACGACTTCACACGCTGCGGCGGCGACGTCTACGCCCGCGGGCACATCCGCACGCTCGCACGCGCCGTCGGGCTCGATCCCGTTCCCCTGGTCGAGCAGTACGACGACGAGCACGGCGGCCGGCCCGCGCCGACCCCCGCCGCGCCGCTCTTCGAGGCGGAACGCATCCGTCCCGAACCGCGCCGCCCCAACTGGACCGCCGCCATGGTGGCGGCGATCGTCGCCGTGGTCGGTTTCGCCGGCTTCACGATGTTCAAGGGCAACGAGGCCCCCCGCGGGTCCGGCATCGTGGCCGAGGGCCCCGCGGCGGAGAAGAAGCCCACCGGCAAGCCCAAGCCGACCAGGCCGGCCGACCCCAAGCCGGTGCCCTCCGAGAGCGCCATCGCGGCGGTCCCGAAGGACAAGGTCACAATCAAGCTGACCGCGATCGACGACAAGAGCTGGATCTCCGCCAAGGCGCACGACGGCAAGCTCCTCTTCGACGGACTGCTGCTCAAGGGCGAGTCGAAGACCTTCCAGGACGACGAGCGCATCGACCTGGTCCTCGGCAACGCCGGACCGATCGAGCTCTACGTGAACGGCAAAAAGGTCGAGGAGAAGTTCGAGTCCGGCCAGGTCGAGCGGCTCTCGTACACCAAGGGCGACCCCGAGGCCGGCTGATCCACGCGGTCCTTCCACGGGCCCGTTCCGCCGGTCCCCCACCGTGCCCCCGTCGCGCAGGTGAACCCTGCGCGGCGGGGGCACGGCCGGGACGAAGTAGTCTTGAGCCCATGCCCGAACGCCGTACCGTCGCCCTTGTCACTCTTGGCTGCGCCCGTAACGAGGTGGACTCGGAGGAGCTCGCAGGCCGCTTGGCAGCGGACGGATGGGAGCTCGTCGAGGACGCATCGGACGCGGACGTCGCCGTCGTCAACACCTGTGGATTCGTCGAAGCCGCCAAGAAGGATTCCGTCGACGCCCTCCTCGAAGCCAATGATCTGAAGGACCACGGCAAGACCCAGGCCGTCGTCGCGGTCGGCTGCATGGCCGAGCGGTACGGCAAGGAGCTCGCCGAGGCCCTCCCCGAGGCCGACGGCGTGCTCGGCTTCGACGACTACGCCGACATCTCCGACCGCCTCCAGACCATCCTCAGCGGCGGCAGCGTCGAGGCCCACACCCCGCGTGACCGGCGCAAGCTGCTGCCGCTGTCCCCGGTGGAGCGGCAGCAGGCCGCGGCCGCGGTGGCCCTCCCGGGGCACGGAACCGCCGGCGCCGCGACCGCCGAGGCCCCGGAGAACGTGCCGGCCGACCTTCCCGAGGGCCTGGCCCCGGCCTCCGGGCCGCGCGCGCCCCTGCGCCGGCGCCTGGACACCAGCCCCGTCGCCTCGGTGAAGCTCGCCTCCGGCTGCGACCGCCGCTGCTCGTTCTGCGCCATCCCGTCCTTCCGCGGCTCCTTCGTCTCGCGCCGGCCCTCGGACGTGCTCGGGGAGACCCGCTGGCTCGCCGAGCAGGGCGTGAAGGAGATCATGCTGGTCTCCGAGAACAACACCTCCTACGGCAAGGACCTCGGCGACATCCGCCTCCTGGAGACCCTGCTGCCGGAGCTGGCCGCCGTCGACGGCATCGAGCGGGTCCGGGTCAGCTACCTCCAGCCCGCCGAGATGCGGCCCGGGCTCATCGACGTCCTGACCTCGACCGAGAAGGTCGCCCCGTACTTCGACCTGTCCTTCCAGCACAGCGCCCCGGACGTGCTGCGGGCGATGCGTCGCTTCGGTGACACCGACCGCTTCCTGGAGCTCCTGGAGACCATCCGCTCCAAGGCCCCCACCGCCGGTGCCCGCTCCAACTTCATCGTCGGCTTCCCCGGCGAGACGGAGGCGGACTTCGCCGAGCTGGAGCGCTTCATCACGCACGCCCGGCTGGACGCCATCGGCGTCTTCGGCTACTCCGACGAGGACGGCACCGAGGCCGCCACGTACGAGCACAAGCTCGACCAGGAGGTCGTGGACGAGCGGCTCGCCCACCTCTCGCGGCTCGCCGAGGAGCTCACCGCCCAGCGTGCGGAGGAGCGGATCGGAGAGACCCTGGAAGTACTCGTCGAATCGGTCGACTCCGTCGAGGAGGACGGCGGCGTGATCGGCCGCGCCGCGCACCAGGCGCCTGAGACGGACGGGCAGGTGATCATCACCACCGACTCCGCCGCGCGCCACGACCTGGCTCCCGGCCGTATGGTCATGGCGAAGGTCGTGGGAACGGAAGGCGTCGACCTGGTGGCCGAGTGTCTTTTTGAGGAGGCGGGCAGATGACCGGAGTCCCGGCATCCGCGACGGGCGGGACCGGTAGGCCTGCGCCCGGCGGCAAGCTGGGCGCTGCGGCCGTCAATCAGGCCAGCCTGTGGAACATCGCCAACATCCTCACCATGATGCGGCTGGTGCTCGTCCCCTGCTTCGTGGTGCTGCTGCTCCAGGACGGCGGGCACGACCCGGCCTGGCGCGCCTGGGCGTGGGCCGCCTTCGCCGTCGCCATGATCACGGACATCTTCGACGGGCATCTGGCACGGGCGTACAACCTGGTCACCGACTTCGGGAAGATCGCCGACCCGATCGCCGACAAGGCGATCATGGCGGCCGGGCTGATCTGTCTGTCCTTGCTGGGGGACCTGCCGTGGTGGGTGACGGTGGTGATCCTCGCCCGGGAGCTCGGGATCACGCTGATGCGGTTCTGGGTGATCCGGCACGGGGTGATTCCGGCCAGTCGCGGCGGGAAGATGAAGACGCTGGCGCAGGGCACCGCGGTCGGGATGTACGTGCTCGCGCTGACCGGTCCACTCGCCACCCTGCGCTTCTGGGTGATGGCGGTCGCCGTGGTGCTGACGGTCGTCACCGGCCTGGACTACGTCCGACAGGCGATCGTGCTGAGGCGCCGGGGGCTGGCCGCGGAACGGGCGGCGAAGGCCGGTGGTGCGTCGCTCCCCGGGCCCACGGCGGGGTCGGCGCGATGAAAGAGGCCGCCCTGGTGCTGGAGCTGCTCGCGGAGCGTAGTCACACGGTGGCCGCCGCGGAGTCCCTCACGGGCGGTCTGGTGGCCGCGGAGCTCACCGGGGCTCCCGGAGCCTCGCGGTTCTTCCGCGGGTCCGTCACGGCGTACGCGACGGCCCTCAAGGAGGAACTCCTGGGCGTCGACGGAACCCTTCTGGCGGAGCGCGGCGCGGTGGATCCCGAGGTCGCGCTGCAGATGGCGACGGGTGTGCGCACCCGGCTCGGGGCCGACTGGGGCATCGCCACGACCGGCGTCGCCGGGCCCGAACCGCAGGACGGACAGCCCGTCGGAACGGTGTACGTGGCGGTGGCGGGGCCGGCCGGATCGGACGCCGAGGCCGGGAAAGTGACGTCGTTGCGGTTGAACGGCGACCGTGCGGACATCCGTAGAGAGAGTGTACGGAGCGTGCTGGAGCTGCTCGGCAACGAACTCTCGGGAAATGGCCGGGCACAGGATACGGAACGGAACGGGGGGAATTGATGTTTGCAGCCCTGAGTGAACACGACATCGCTCCCCGCACGGCCGCAGCGCGAGGCGGTACGGTGGGGCGTGAAGGATGCGGCTACGCGGTCCGAGGAGGGAGCCACCGATGATTCTGCTCCGTCGCCTGTTGGGTGACGTGCTGCGTCGGCAGCGCCAGCGCCAGGGCCGTACTCTGCGCGAAGTCTCCTCGTCCGCCCGAGTTTCGCTCGGCTATCTCTCCGAGGTGGAGCGGGGGCAGAAGGAGGCTTCCTCCGAGCTGCTCTCCGCGATCTGCGACGCGCTGGACGTACGGATGTCCGAGCTCATGCGTGAAGTGAGCGACGAGCTGTCACTGGCCGAACTGGCCGAGTCGGCGGCGGCGAGCGAACCGGTGCCGGCGCCGGTACGCCCGATGCTCAATTCGGTGTCGGTGACGTCGGTGGCAGGTGTGCCCACCGAGCGGGTGACCATCAAGGCGCCCGCGGAAGCGGTGGACGTCGTCGCTGCCTGAACCGAAGTGGGCGGAAGCCCCGGTTGGGTGTCCCTTGTGGGCATCCACCGGGGCTTTTGCCATTCCGTGAGGGTGGTTGGGCAGGTTCGGGCGGTTGAGTTTGAGATGCCCGATAGGGGTCATGCGTGCCATGGTGGGGGAACGACCGTACGACTGGTTGGAGAATACGTATGTCCGTCGTGAAGAGCTCGTTGTCCGAAGCCGACCTGAAGACGGTCGGCAACGCTTTGCAGGGCGCTCTCGTCGACCTGGTCGACCTCGCCCTCGTCGCCAAGCAGGTTCACTGGAACGTGGTCGGGCCCCGGTTCCGCTCGGTCCACCTGCAGCTCGACGAGGTCGTGACGACCGCGCGTCAGCACTCCGACGTGGTGGCCGAACGCGCCTCCGCGGTGGGCGTCAACCCGGACGGCCGCGCCGCGTCCGTTGCCTCGGGCAGTGCGATCGGCGAAGTGCCCACGGGCTGGATCAAGGACACGCAGGCGGTGAAGATCCTGGTCGACGCCCTCGGCGCGGTGATCGAGCGGATGCGGGAGCGGATCGAGGTCACGGACGAGCCGGACCCGGTCACCCAGGACATTCTGATCGGCCTCACGGCCGACCTCGAGAAGCACGCGTGGATGTTCCAGGCGGAGAGCGCCTAGCCGTGGTGACGGGTGCGGCGGACGGGCCGCCGCGCCTGTGGCCCGTCGCCCGTCCGCTGTCTCTTCCGCGCCTTGCGAGTCTTCCGCGTCCTCGGGGCCCTCGGTGCTGTCGGCGCCTTCCGTGCGCCGGGCTTGGCTCCGGTGCGCCCTCCCGCCGGGCGATACGGCCGGTCTAGCGTCGACCGGAGGAGGCGGCCATGGTGCGTCTACGGGTTCAGCTGCCGACGCTCGCGTGGGTGGCGGGCGGGCTGGTGGCCGGCGGGCTGTGGTGGTGGGCGGTGCTGCGTCTGGTGCTGACCCCGGATCAGTCCGGTCCGGTGGAGGCGACGATCGCGGCCGGGGGTTGGGGGTTGAGTCTGCTGCCGGTGCATGTGGCGGCGTCCCCAGCCAGGCGTGACCGGGCCGGGAGCGAGGCGACGCGCGCCGACCCCGACAGGGCGTCGAGCGCCGGACTCACCACGGCATCGCCACCCCGCCGTTCGGGCGGAGGATCTGACCCGTCGTGAACGACGAGGCGTCGGAGGCGAGATGGAGAACCGCGTGTGCGATGTCTTCCGGTTCTCCGACCCGGGCCAGGGGGGAGTGCCGGACCATGGCGGCCTCCGCCTGTTCCTGGGCGGCCGGCTCGTGACGGTCGGTCATGGCTGTACGGATCCAGCCGGGCGCGATCGCGTTGACTCGAATGCCGTGCCGACCCACCTCGGTGGCCAGGGTCTTGGTCAGTTGCACCACGGCGGCCTTGGCGACGCTGTAGCAGAGCAGGCCCGCGCTCGCCGAGTCCATCGCTCCCGAGGCCATCGTGACGATGGAACCCCGCGTTCCTGAAGCGATCATCGACCGGACCGCCTCCTGGCAGGCGTACAGCACTCCCTTGAAATTGATCGCGAGGACGCGGTCCAGGTCCTCGTCGCGGGTCTCCAGGACCGTGCTCGTGTGCATGATTCCGGCGATCGCGGCCATGACGTGGAGCGGGCCCGTCACGCTGGCGACGGCCGTGGCGAGCGCGGCGCGGTCGGTGACGTCCAGAGCGTGGATGTGAGGGGTGCCGCCGTGTTCGGCGACGAGGGCGGCGGTCTCCTGGAGGCCCTGTCGGTCGCGGTCGGCGCAGTGGACGGTGGCTCCGGCCTCCGCGAGCAGCGCGGCCGTCGCGCGGCCGATCCCGCCGGCGGCGCCGGTGACGAAGGCGGTGCGGCCGGTGAAGTCGTACGCCGTGAGGGACACGAGGGGACCGTACGACCGGATCTGACGGTCCGTCAATCAATCGGGGCGATTGGAGGGGCGGGAGGGTCCGGGGGGCTGGACGGGCCCTTCTGGCAGCCCGGGCACCAGTAGGTGACCCGGTCACCGAGTTCCGCCTTCCGGATGGGGGTGCCGCAGCGCAGGCAAGGGCGGCCGCGGCGGCCGTAGACGTAGAGCCCCTCGGACGGGCGGCGCGCGGTCGTCGTCCTGCGGACGGGGCGTTCCTTGTTCGCCTCCAGGAGCCGGCGGGCCGTGGCGACGAGCCGCTCGGGGACGTCGGGCGGGAGTTCGCCCACCGGCAGCCAGGGCGTGACCGCGGCGAGAAAGGCCAGCTCACTTTTGTAGACGTTGCCGATGCCCGCGAGATTGCGCTGGTCGAGCAGGGCCTCGCCGAGGGGGCGCGCGGGGTCGGCGGTGAGCCTGCGGACGGCTTCGAGCGGGTCCCAGTCCGGGCCGAGGAGGTCCGGGCCGAGATGGCCCACGACGTCCGGCTCCTCCGCGGTACGGATCAGTTCGAGGACGGGGAGGCGGTAGCCGACGGCGGTGTGGGCGTCGTTGCCGAGGATCGCCCGGATCTGGTGGGCCGGTCCACCGCGCCACCGCTCGCCGGTGGCGTACACCTGCCACGAGCCGTCCATCCGCAGATGGGAGTGGAGGGTGAGGTCGCCCTCGATCCGGGTGAGCAGGTGCTTGCCGCGCGGGGTGACGTCGAGGACCGTACGCCCGGTGAGGTCGGCGGTGGCGAACCGTGGCACGCGCAGGTCGGACCGGATCAGGACGCGTCCGGCCAGCGCGGAGTGCAGTCGGCGGGCTGTCAGCCAGACGGTGTCTCCTTCGGGCATGGCTCCATCATGCGGGATCGATCACCAGGTGCGGTTGCCGCGGGACTGTGCGTGGCCCGGCTTCGCGGGCCGGGCGGGGCCTCACGGACACCCCCTAGGGGCGCAGGCGCAGGCCGCGGGGGGTGGCGTGGAAGCCGGCGGTCTCCAGGGAGCGGGCCAGCGGGGAGGTGAGGGCGGTGGCTCCGTTGACCCGTTCCACTGTGACCGTGCCCAGCGAGCCCGCGAGGGCGGCGGCGGCCAGGGATTCGGCCGCGGCTCTCAGCGCCGGGTCGTCCGGGTCCGTGGGCCAGCACAGGAGGGTCTTTCCGCCGCGCTCCATGTAGAGCGTCAGCTCGCCGTCGACGAGAACCACCATCGCGCCGGCCTTGCGGCCGGGCTTGTGCCCGGCACCCGTCGGAGGCTCGGGCCAGGGCAGGGCGGCGCCGTACGCGTTGGCGGGGTCGGCGGCGGCCAGGACCACCGCGCGCGGCCCCGCGCCCGCCTCGGCGCCCCGGTCGCGTGCGGTCGCCGCCGCCCGCAGCCGGTCCACCGCGCCGTCCATGGCGAACTGGGCCGCGCCGAGCCCCTCCACCACATAGCCGCGGCGCGCCTGCCCGCTGTCCTCGAAGGCTGACAGGATGCGGTACGTCGCCGAGAAGCCGCCCTCGACACCCTCGGCGGCCACCGCGCCCCGGGTGACCACACCGTGCCGGTCCAGGAGGGTGCGGGCGAGCGCGTGGGCGCGGTGGGTGGGTTCCGGCTCGGCGGGCGGGAGCAGGGACCAGCGGCCGCTGACCGTGGGCGGACCGGTCCGGGACGCGGGTCGGGCGGCCGCGGTGAGGGTGCCGTAGCGCCCGCGGGGGACCGTGCGCTTGGCGCGGTGGGCCGTGGAGCCCGCCGTGCGGCCGGAACCGAGCAGGGAGCGCAGGGGGGCGAGGGTGTCGTTGGTGAGCCGCCCCGACCAGGCGAGGTCCCAGACGGCGTCGGCCAGTTGGGGGTCGGTCGCGTCCGGGTGGGTGGTGGCCCGTACATGGTCGGCGATCTGACGGAAGAACAGGCCGTAGCCCCCGGACAGGGCCGTGAGCACCGACTCGTGGAGCGCGGTGGTCTCGAGGGGGTGCGGCGGCGGGAGCAGCAGGGGAGCCGCGTCGGCGAGATACAGGGACACCCAGCCGTCCTTGCCGGGCAGGGCGCCGGCACCGGCCCAGACGACCTCGCCGGTCGTGGTCAGCTCGTCGAGCAGGGCGGGGGAGTAGTCCCTGACCCGGGAGGGCAGGATCAGCTTCTCCAGCGCCGAGGCCGGCACGGGCGCGCCCTGCAACTGCTCGACAGCGCGGGCAAGGCCGTCGATCCCGCGCAGGCTGCTGCCGCCGAGGTGCTGCCACTGGGGCAGGAAGGTGGCGAGCGCGGCCGGGGGCACGGGCTCCAGCTCATGGCGCAGGGCCGCGAGCGAGCGACGGCGCAGACGGCGCAGCACGGCCGCGTCGCACCACTCCTGGCCGATGCCCGAAGGGTGGAACTCGCCCTGTACGACCCGGCCGGCGGCGGCCATCCGCTGCAGGGTGCCGTCGGTGACGGCCGCGCCGAGGCCGAAGCGGGCGGCGGCCGCCGAGGACGTGAACGGCCCGTGCGTGCGCGCGTACCGGGCGAGGAGGTCACCCAGCGGGTCCTTGACCGGCTCGGTGAACGCCTCGGGCACGCCGACCGGCAGGGCGGTGCCCAGGGCGTCCCGCAGCCGCCCCGCGTCCTCGATCGCCGCCCAGTGGTCGGCGCCGGCGATCCGGACGCGGATGGCCCGGCGCGCGTGGGCGAGCTGCTGGGCCCACTGCGGATCGGCGCCCCGCTCGGCCAGCTCGGCCTCGGTGAGGGGGCCGAGCACGCGCAGCAGGTCGGCGACGCCCTCCACGTCCTTGATCCGGCGGTCCTCGGTGAGCCACTGGAGCTCCCGCTCGAGTTCGGTCAGCACGTCCGCGTCGAGCAGTTCGCGCAGCTCGGCCTGGCCCAGCAGTTCGGCGAGGAGCCGGGAATCCAGGGAGAGGGCGGCGGCCCGCCGCTCGGCGAGCGGCGAGTCGCCCTCGTACAGGAACTGGGCGACGTATCCGAAGAGCAGGGAGCGGGCGAACGGGGACGGCTCGGGGGTGGTGACCTCGACCAGGCGCACGCGGCGGGACTCGATGTCGCCCATCAGCTCGGTGAGTCCGGGGACGTCGAAGACGTCCTGGAGGCACTCGCGGACGGCCTCCAGGACGATCGGGAAGGAACCGAACTCGCTCGCCACCTGGAGCAGTTGGGCGGCGCGCTGGCGCTGCTGCCAGAGCGGGGTGCGCTTGCCCGGATTGCGCTTGGGCAGCAGCAGCGCCCGTGCGGCGCACTCGCGGAAGCGGGAGGCGAACAGGGCCGAGCCGCCGACCTGGTCGGTGACGATCTGACCGATCTCGCCCTTGTCGAAGAGGGCGTCGGCCGCCCCGATCGGGGCCTGGTCGGCGTCGTACGTCGTGTCCAGGTGCCGGTCCGGGTCCACCGGGTCGTGGTCGAGGAGATCCAGGCCCATCAGGTCCGCGTCGGGCAGCCGCAGCACGATGCCGTCGTCGGCGTGCATGACCTGGGCGTCCATGCCGTACCGCTCGGCGAGCCGCGCGCCGAGGGCGAGCGCCCACGGCGCGTGCACCTGGGCCCCGAAGGGGGAGTGGATGACGACCCGCCAGTCGCCGAGCTCGTCACGGAACCGCTCGACCAGGATCGTCCTGTCGTCGGGCACATGGCCGCAGGCCTGGCGCTGTTCGTCGAGATAGCCGAGGACGTTGTCGGCGGCCCAGCCGTCCAGGCCCGCGGCGACCAGGCGCAGCCGGGCGTCCTCCGGCGAGAGGGAACCGACCTCGCGCAGGAACGCGCCCACCGCGCGCCCCAGTTCGAGCGGCCGGCCCAGCTGGTCGCCCTTCCAGAAGGGCAGCCGGCCCGGCACACCGGGCGCGGGGGAGACCAGGACCCGGTCCCTGGTGATGTCCTCGATCCGCCAGGAGGTGGTCCCCAGGGTGAAGACGTCCCCCACCCGGGACTCGTACACCATCTCCTCGTCGAGCTCCCCGACCCGGCCGCCGCCCTTTTTGGGGTCGGCGCCCGCCAGGAAGACCCCGAACAGGCCCCGGTCGGGGATCGTGCCGCCCGAGGTGACGGCGAGCCGCTGCGCGCCGGGGCGGCCGGTGACCGTCCCCGCCACCCGGTCCCAGACCACACGCGGGCGCAGCTCGGCGAACGCGTCCGAGGGGTAGCGTCCGGCCAGCATGTCCAGGACGGCGGTGAACGCCGACTCGGGCAGCGAGGCGAAGGGGGCGGCCCGGCGGACCACGGTCAGCAGGTCGTCCATCTGCCAGGTGTCCAGGGCGACCATCGCGACGAGCTGCTGGGCCAGCACGTCCAAGGGGTTCGCCGGGACCCGCAGCGACTCGATCGAGCCGGTCCGCATCCGCTCGGTGACCACGGCCGCCTGGACCAGGTCGCCGCGGTACTTGGGGAACACCACGCCCGTGGAGACGGCACCGACCTGGTGCCCGGCGCGGCCCACGCGCTGGAGGCCGGAGGCGACGGAGGGCGGCGACTCGACCTGGACGACCAGGTCCACCGCGCCCATGTCGATGCCCAGTTCCAGACTGGAGGTGGCCACCACCGCGGGCAGCCGGCCCGCCTTCAGGTCCTCCTCGACCTGGGCGCGCTGTTCCTTGGAGACCGAGCCGTGGTGCGCCCGGGCGAGCAGCGGAGGCGCGCCCTGGGCGGCGCCGGACTGGGCCATGATCTCGGCCGGCGGAGAGCCCTCCGGGAGCGCCTCGCCGGTGGCGCGTTCGTACGCGATCTCGTTGAGCCGGTTGCACAGCCGCTCGGCGAGCCGGCGGGAGTTGGCGAAGACGATCGTCGAGCGGTGGGCCTGCACGAGGTCGGCGATGCGCTCCTCCACATGCGGCCAGATCGACGGCTTGTCGCCGCCCTCCCGCCCTTCGGTGGCCGGGGAGCCTCCCAGCTCGCCCATGTCCTCGACCGGGACGACGACGGAGAGGTCGAACTCCTTGCCCGAGGGCGGCTGGACGATCTCCACCTTGCGCTGCGGTGAGAGGTAGCGGGCCACCTCGTCCACCGGACGGACCGTCGCCGACAGGCCGATCCGGCGCGCCGGGCGTGGCAACAGCTCGTCGAGCCGCTCCAGGGACACCGCCAGATGGGCGCCGCGCTTCGTCCCGGCCACCGCGTGGACCTCGTCCAGGATCACCGTCTCGATCCCGGACAGCGCCTCGCGCGTGGCGGAGGTCAGCATCAGGAACAGCGACTCGGGCGTGGTGATCAGGATGTCCGGCGGCTTGGTGGCCAGCGCCCGGCGCTCGGCGGCCGGGGTGTCGCCGGAGCGGATCCCCACCCGCACCTCCGGCTCCGGCAGCCCCAGCCGCACCGACTCCTGCCGGATCCCGGTCAGCGGCGACCGCAGATTGCGCTCGACGTCGACGGCGAGGGCCTTCAGCGGCGACACGTACAGCACCCGGCAGCGCTTCCTGGGGTCAGCGGGCGGGGGTGTGGAGGCGAGCTGGTCGAGGGAGGCGAGAAAGGCGGCCAGGGTCTTGCCGGAGCCCGTGGGCGCCACGACCAGCACGTCCGCACCCGCCCCGATGGCCTGCCAGGCACCCTCCTGCGCCGCGGTGGGCGCGCTGAAGGCCCGGGTGAACCAGCCGCGGGTCGCGGGGGAGAACGAGTCGAGCGCAGACCTGACCATGCCACCCATCGTGCACCCGACCACTGACAACCGCCCGGACCTGGGGAAACGAGCGGCGAACCGGAGTCGCCGACGCTGGTGGCGCAGAATGGGGACATGGCGACAGGGGAGCGGGCACGGTACTGGCGGTACCCCGAGCTGCCCGGCGTCGACCTGCTGCACGCGCACTACGTCCGCAAGGCCTTCGCCCGGCACACCCACGAGACCTTCGTCTTCGCCGCGATCACCGAGGGCGTCGAGGCCTTCCACTACCGCGACGAACTCGTGCACGCGGGCCCCGGGCAGATCGCCCTGGTCAACCCGGACACCTCGCACACCGGGCACGCGGGCGTGCCCGAGGGCTGGACGTACCGCACGATCTACCCGGACGCCGAGCTGATCAGGTCGATCGCCGCCGACACCCTGGCACTGCGGGGTTCGGTGGGCTTCACCGCCCCGGTCGTGGACGACCCGTACGCCGCCCAGCTCGTCATCGGGGTCCACCGGGCCGCCGAGGAGGGCAACGCGCTCGCCGCCGACAGCCTCCTCCGCCTGGTCACGGCGAGGATGCTGCGCAGCCACGGCGGCAGGATCACACCGCGCGCGCCCCGCTCGGCCGGCGCGCGCGACGCGGCACGCGCGCGTGCCGTGCTCGAGGAACGCATGGCCGACCCGCCGACCCTGGAGCGGCTCGCCGCCGAACTCGGCACCAGCCCCTTCGCCCTGCTGCGCGCGTTCCGTGACGCCTACGGGATGCCGCCGCACACCTGGCTGACCGACGCGCGCGTGCGGCGGGCCCGGCGCCTGCTGGACGCCGGTACGACACCGGCGGAGGCGGCCGTCGCCGTCGGCTTCACCGACCAGCCTCATCTGAACCGGCACTTCGTACGGAGCGTGGGCGTCCCACCGGGGGCGTACCAGCGCTCGCGCGGGGCGCTGCGCGACGCCCTCGGTCCGACGGCCGCCCAGGCCGGTTCGGAGAACTCCCCGGGCCGCTCCGCAAGAACGTACAAGACCGGCGGCGGCCGGGGCGCCTAACGTCCCTCGGGTGGCAGAACGAACAGCACCCCCCGTCATACGGGAAGCACCCTCGAGAAAAGCGGACTCGGCGGTCGTACGCGACGCCCTCGGCGTCGGGATCGCCGTCGGGCTCTCCGGCTTCGCCTTCGGCGTGACCTCGGCGGGAGCCGGGCTCACCCTGCTCCAGACCTGCGCGCTCAGCCTGCTCGTCTTCACGGGCGCGTCGCAGTTCGCGCTGGTCGGTGCCCTCGCGGCGGGCGGGAACCCGTTCACGGCCGCCGCCGGCGCCTTCTTCCTGGGCACCCGCAACGCCTTCTACGGGCTGCGTCTCTCGCAGCTGCTCGCCCTGCCGCGCCCGGTCCGGCCGTTCGCCGCGCAGTGGGTGATCGACGAGACGACGGCGGTGGCGCTCGCACAGCCCACGCGGCGGGCCGCACGGATCGGCTTCACCGTCACCGGACTCACGCTGTACGTGCTGTGGAACCTGACCACGCTGCTCGGGGCGCTCGGCGCCGAGGCCCTCGGCGACACGGACGCCTGGGGACTCGACGCCGCCGGCCCGGCCGTCTTCCTCGCGCTGCTCGCGCCGATGCTCCGTACCGCCACCGAGCGGGCCACCGCGGGGATCGCCGTCCTGCTCGGGCTCGGGTTGTTGCCCGTCCTGCCGGCCGGCGTCCCGGTCCTGGCGGCGGCGCTCGCCGCGCCCGCCGTGCTGTGGCTGCGGGGCCGCCGGACGGCGGCCGGGAACCAGGGCGGCGACGGCGGAACCGGCAAGGAGGACGTCCGATGAACGTCTGGATCGCGATCGGCCTCACGGCCGTGGGCTGCTACCTCGTCAAGCTGATCGGGCTCCTGGTGCCCGCGGGAGCCCTGGAGCGACCGGTCGTCCAGCGCCTCGCGGCCCTGCTGCCCGTGGCCCTGCTGGCGGCGCTCACCGCCCAGCAGACCTTCAGCGCCGACGGCGTCCTCGTCCTGGACGCCCGAGCGGCGGGGGTCGCCGCGGCGGCCCTCGCCCTGCTCCTGCGCGCACCCTTCCTGGTGGTCGTCGGCGCGGCCGTGGTCGTCACGGCGGGAGTCAGGGCCGTCGCCGGGTGAGCAGCCCGCTGCTACCGAGCGGCCCGCGCATCCGCCGATGGGTGCCGGGCCGGTCGGCGTCGGACCTCTGGGCCCGATCCCGGTCCCGGCCTCTGGCTCAGGCCCCGGTCCCGGTCCCGGCCTCTGGCTCAGGCCCCGGCCCCGGCGCCGGACCTCTGGCTCAGGCCCCGGCCGGGGCCCACGACCGGGCCGCTCAGCCGATCGGGCGGCCGTGGGCGCGCAGGGTCCGCAGGGCCTCGATGGTGACGATGGGCCGGGCCTCCAGCGCCGTACCCGGTGCCCACTGCCGCCAGTTGATCGGCCAGCCACCGTCGGCCTGCTGAGCGGCGGCGAGGTGGTCGAGGGAGCGGGCCATCTCCTCGTCCGTGAACCAGCGGCGGGCCAGCGAGTCCGGCACGCGCGCGTAGTCGTACGGAAAGTGGCGCTCGCCCGGGGCGTACCCCGGCGCCACCGGGAAGTCGTCCACGCGCTCGGGGTCGAGGACCGCGAGCCCCTGCTCCCGGACGAGGCGCCCCAGCCGGTCGCCCGCCGCCTGCGCCCGCGACCGGTCGGGCACCCCGTCGAGGAAGGCGACGGCGGCCTGGATCTCGTACGGATCGGACTTCTCCAGCGACTCCACCGCCGCCCAGCAGAACTCCGTGGCACGGAACAGCCAGGCGTGCCACACCTGGTTGCGGTGGAGCAGACCGACCACCGGACCCGTGGCCAGCAGCGCGCTGGGCGGGTCGTCGACGATCGGGACGAACGGGGCCGAGGGATAGGCGCCCTGCGACGGCAGGACGGCGGGCAGCGCCCCGTCGTGCCCCGACACCTCGGTCAGATAGCGGCAGATCCGCTCGATCCGCAGCCCGCCGCAGCGGCCGATGGAATCCAGGACCCGCAGCGCGTGCCCGGTGTGCAGCGGCTGGCTGACCGGGCCGCGCAGATCGGGTTCGAGGGCGTGGCCGTAGCCGCCGTCCTCGTTGAGGTACGCCGACAGGGCGACCTCGACGGGCTCCGCGCCACCGCGCAGGAAGTGGTAGGCGAACCGTCGCTGTTCGAGTACGCGGGCCGTGAGCCAGACGAAATGCTCGGCACGCGCGAGGGGAGTCGTGTGCGGAGCCGCGGAGGGATCCGGGAGAGGAGTTCCAGCCATGGTCCGACCGTAGGGCGGAAAGGGCTCCTGACAAGGGTTAAGAACCGGGCTGCACTCTTGGGAGCGGGATACTGGGGTCATGCGGTTGACGATTTTCTGGGAGCGGATGGCGGACCACTTCGGTGCGTCCTACGCCGAGTCCTTCGCGCGGGACCACGTGATGTCGGAACTGGGCGGCCGGACGGTGCACGAGGCACTGCAGGCCGGCTGGGAGGCGAAGGACGTGTGGCGGGCGGTCTGCGCGGCCGTCGGCGTTCCCGACGACAAGCGGTGACGTGCGGGGGCGGGACCGAATGTCCGCCCGGTGCGCGAGACTGGCGGGGTGGCTCCGACTGACGAAACCGACGAGACCGGCGGGACCGACGAGACCGGCAAGAACACGACCGGCGGCGCGGCGACGCCCGGGCTGCCGACGCCCGGGCCGGGCGTGACGGCGGGCGGCCGGGCGGCCGAGGGCGACGCGGCGGGCGGGCCGGCGGGCGGGAGAAACGCCTCCGCGACGGAGGCCGTGCCAGCAGGCGCCCGGATGCCCCGCTGGCTGCCGCGTGCCATGGTGCTCGGCCTCGCGCTGTACGCCTGCTTCCAGCTCGGCAGCTGGGCCTTCCACCAGCTCATCGGGCTGCTGGTGAACATCCTGGTCGCGTTCTTCCTCGCCCTCGCCATCGAGCCGGCCGTCGGGCGCATGGCGGCCCGCGGTATGCGCCGCGGCCTCGCGACCTTCCTCGTCTTCTTCGCCGTCATGGTCGTCGGCGTCGGCTTCGTCGTCCTGCTCGGCTCGATGCTGGCGGGCCAGATCGTCGACATGGTCGAGAACTTCCCCAAGTACCTCGACTCGCTCATCAACTGGATCAACCAGACCTTCCGCACCGAGCTCTCCCGGGTCGAGGTCCAGGACAGCGTGCTGCGCTCCGACTGGCTGCGGAAGTACGTCCAGAACAGCGCGACCGGTGTCCTGGACGTCTCCGCGACCGTCCTCGGCGGCCTGTTCAAGCTGCTGACGATCTTCCTGTTCTCGTTCTACTTCGCGGCCGACGGCCCCCGCCTGCGCCGCGCCCTGTGCTCCGTCCTGCCGCCGGCCCGTCAGACCGAGGTGCTGCGCGCCTGGGAGATCGCGGTCGACAAGACCGGCGGCTACATCTACTCCCGCGGACTGATGGCGCTGATCTCCGGCGTCGCCCACTTCGTCCTGCTGGAGGTCCTGGGCGTGCCGTACGCGCCCGCGCTCGCGGTGTGGGTCGGTCTGGTCTCGCAGTTCATCCCCACCATCGGTACGTATCTGGCGGGCGCCCTGCCGATGCTGATCGCGTTCACCGAGAACCCCTGGTACGCCCTGTGGGTGCTGGTCTTCGTCGTGGTCTATCAGCAGTTCGAGAACTACGTCCTGCAGCCGAAGCTGACCTCGAAGACCGTGGACATCCACCCGGCGGTGGCGTTCGGCTCCGTGGTCGCCGGTACGGCGCTCCTGGGCGCGGTCGGCGCGCTGATCGCGATCCCGGCCATCGCCACCCTCCAGGCGTTCCTCGGTGCCTATGTGAAGCGGTACGACGTGACCGACGACCCGCGCGTCCACGGCCACCGGCGGTACGGCGAGGCGGTGGTGGCCCGGCTGCAGAAGGCGCTGCACCACAAGAAGGAACAGGGGCGGACGCCGCCAGGGAAGGACGGTGCCTGACCCGGCTCACCGGTGTTCCGGGCGCACCTTCGGCAGCATCCGGCGCAGCGGTGCGACCAGCGCGCCCAGCCTGCCCGCGCCCTCGGCCGCGCCGCCCCCGCCGCGGATCACAAGTACGAGGGACGGGTCACCCGGTGCCGGAAGGTGCGCCAGGTCCACACCTGGGCGGCGACCAGGAGCGGCAGGACGACCAGCAGCGCGGGGACGAGCAGGGAGAGCGTGGCCGAGTCCGCGGCCCGCGCCGCCAGGGGAAGGGCGCTGCCGGCCACCACCGGGAGCGCGCCCAGAAGGACGGCGGTGAGGGCGAAGGACTGCCACGAACCGGTCCGTCCGACCAGCCGGCGTGCGCGTGCGTACGGGCGGCCGGTGAGGCGGAGCGTCGCGAAACCGAGCCCGTGCGCGGCGAACAGGACGGCCACGGCGAGGGCGGTGAGGACGGCGACCGGACCGGCGGCGGTCTCGTACGGCGTCCCGGTCAGCAGGGCGGCCAGCAGCCAGCCCCAGCCCAGCGCGACCGCCCAACTGCCGCACACCACCGCCCCGTCGCACACCGCCCGCCAGGCACCGGCGCGATCACGTCGACGCTCGCCGCCCGGCTCGTCGCCCGGTCCGCGGGCCGGGCCTCGGCCGCGCGACCACAGACCGACGTCGCGGACGATCCAGCCGGTCAGCAAGGGCACGAACACCACGAACTGCCCGGTCATCAGCTCCCCTTCGAGATCGGGGAAGCAGCCGACCAGCACGCCGGCGGTGGCGACCAGCCACACCTCGTTGCCCAGGAAGAAGGGCGCGAAGGAGGCGATGACAAGGCGCCGTTCGTGATCGGTGCGGCCGAGGTACGGCAGGAGCATCCCGGTGCCGATGTCCGCGCCGGCGAGTACGAAGTAGCCGGTGGCGAAGAAGGCGAGCAGGGCGATGGCAAGGGCGTCCACGGTCGTCTCCTCAGTAGCTGGTGGCGGTCAGGGAATCGGCGGGGTCCGTGTCCTCGGCGCGGTCGTCATGGCCCAGTCCGGAGTCGACGGGGCCGCGGCGCGCGTACCGGGTGAGAAGCCAGGCGTTGAGGACGACGAGCAGCGCGAAAAGGGTGGTGAAGACGGCCACCGAGATGCGCATCGACGTGGGGGAGAGGTCGGAGACCGCGTCCTCGGTGGTCAGCAGTCCGTACACCACCCATGGCTGGCGGCCCGCCTCGCGGAAGACCCAGCCGCTGATCATCGCGAGATAGGGCAGCGGTACGGCGGCCATCAGGGCGAGATGCCAGAGCCGGAAGCGGAAGACGACCTTCTTGAAGCAGGCGAGGATCGCTCCGGCGAAGGTGAAGTACATCATCAGGCCGAAACAGACGAGCATGACCAGACCGCCGCCACGGGTCCACGCCTCGGAGGGCACGTAGTCGCCGGGGCCGAAGCGGGCCACCATGTCCGCCTGGAGCCGGGCGATCTCGTCGGCCTTCTGGCTGAACACGGCCGACTTCATGGGCTGGAGCGTGCGCAGTGCGGCGAACTGGATACCGCCGAAGACGGCCGTCACCATCAGCGCGGGAAAGGAGAGGAAGACCCCGATCCGTAGACTCCGGCCGAAGAACTCCCACTCGGGGGTACGCCGGAAGAGGTGGTACGCGCTGACCCCGGCCACGAAGAAGCCCGCCGTGAGCAGCGCCCCGGCGAGGATGTGCCCGAAGGCGAGCAGGGCGGAGGGGTTGGTCAGCACGGCCACCGGATCGTCCAGGACCAGCTTGCCGCCCTCGGTCCGGTGCCCCACCGGGTGGTTGAGGAAGCCGTTGGAGACCAGGATCCAGTACGCCGAGAGATACGCGGTCAGCGTGACGATCCAGATCATCGACAGATGGACCCAGCGGGAGAAGCGGTTCCAGCCGAAGATCCACAGGCCCAGGAACGTCGACTCGACGAAGAACGCGACGATCGTCTCGACCGCGAGCGAGGCGCCGAAGACGTTGCCGGCGTAGTGCGTGAGCCCGCTCCAGCTCATGCCGAACTGGAACTCCATCACGATGCCGGTGACGATCCCGACCGCGTAGTTGATCACGTACAGCTGGCCCCAGAACCGGACCATGCGCGCGTGCAGCGGTTTGCGGCCGATCGTCGCGGCGGTCTGGAGCACGGCGACGACGGTCGCGAGGCCCAGGGTGAGGGCGACGAAGAGGAAGTGACCGCCCGCCGTGAGGGCGAACTGCAGCCGGGCGAGATCGAGGACGTCTGGATTCACGCTGCCAGCCTCGGCGTACGGCTATGGGCGCGGCGTCGCCCCTGAGTGGACACCGGCCCTACCCCACGGGTTGCGCCGCCTCACGCGCGCGTACCCCAGGAGTTGCGTCCACGCGCGCGTGGCCCTTAAGGGCCTCCCGCCGGACAGGCCCCCAAAAAAGCGGCGCGTGTCTACCCCAGCCAGCCGGGCGTGATCATCCCCGACTCGTACGCCAGGATCACCAGCTGTGCCCGGTCCCGGACGTCGAGCTTGGTCATGATCCGGCTGACGTGGGTCTTGGCCGTCGCCGGGGACAGGACGAGCCGCTGGGCGATCTCGTCGTTGGAGAGACCCGCACCCACCAGCCCCATCACCTCGCGCTCCCGCTCCGTCAGGGCGTTCAGGCGGGGGCTCGGGTCCGGCTGCCTGGTGCGGCCCGCGAACTCCGCGATCAGCCGGCGGGTGACGGCCGGGGCGATCAGGGCGTCGCCGCGCGCCACCACCCGTACACCGTGCAGCAGTTCCATCGGCTCGGTGTCCTTCACCAGAAAGCCGCTCGCCCCGGCGCGCAGCGCCCCGTAGACGTAGTCGTCGATGTCGAAGGTGGTCAGGATGACCACCCGGACCCCTTCGAGCCGGGCGTCGGCGGTGATCCGGCGGGTGGCCTCGAGGCCGTCCAGACCAGGCATCCGGATGTCCATCAGGACCACGTGTGGGCGCAGCTCGCGGGCGAGTGCGACCGCCTGCTCGCCGTCCCCGGCCTCCCCGACCACCTCGATGTCGTCCTCGTCGGCCAGGATCGAGCGGAACCCGGCGCGGACCAGGGTCTGGTCGTCGGCGAGCACGACGCGGATCATCGGGGGTCCCCCTTGGGCGTGGTCTCCGAAACGGTCGGGGCGGCGAGCGGGAGCCGGGCGTCGACGCGGAAGCCGTCGGTGGTGCTGCGCGCGGTCAGCTCGCCGCCGAACGCCCGGGCACGCTCGCCCATCCCCCGGATGCCGCTGCCCAGCGGCCGCTCCTCAGGCGAACCCTCGCCGTCGTCCTCGATCCGCAGGAGGAGCTCGTCCGGGCGCCAGTCGAGCGCGACCGTCGCCGTACGGGCCCCCGCGTGCCGGGTCACGTTGGTCAGCGACTCCTGAACGATGCGGTACGCGGCGAGATCGACCGGAGGCGCGAGCGGTACGGGCGTGCCCGCCACGGTCGTACGGACGTCGAGGCCCGTGGTCCTGGCACGCTCCACCAGCTCGCCGAGCAGGGCGAGACCGGAGGTCGGCGAGGTCGGCGCGGCCTCGTCGGCCTGGCGCAGCACCCCGAGGGTCGCCCGCAGCTCGCGCAGCGCGTCCTTGCTGGTGGCCTTCACCGACTCCAGCGCCTCCTCGGCCGCCGCGAGCGCGACCTCCGGAGCGGGCTTCTTGCTCAACCGGTGCAGCGCCGCACCGGACTGGACGTTGATCAGCGAGATGCTGTGGCCCAGTACGTCGTGCAGCTCCCGGGCGATCCGCAGCCGCTCCTCGGTGGCACTCTGCCGGGCGCGTGCCTCCTGCTCCCGTTCGGCGGCGAGCGCCCGCTGCTCCACCTCGCGCAGATAGGCGAGCCGGGTGCGCTGGGCGCGCCCCACGGCTACCAGGCTGATCAGCCAGCCGGCCAGCATCACGAGCGAGGTGTCGTCGATCTGGCGATGCCCGGGCCGCTGGCGGAGCTCGCCGACGCCGACGGCGAGCAGCGTCGTGGCGGCGAGCGCGACGGAGGCGGCGAAGCGTCCCTCGGCGGCCGTGGTGTACAGCGCGAGCGCGAAGGCGATCATCAGCGGCCCGTCCTGCTCGGACAGCGGGTAGTAGGCCACGCAGGCGACAAGGGTGACGACGGCGGTCATGACGGGCAGCCGGCGCCGGAAGTAGAGCGCCCCACAGCCGATCGCCATCAGGGCCCAGCCGATCACGGTGCGGCTCGTCGGCTCGCTCGCGTACCGCGCCGAGACCAAGGTCCAGCCGGCTACCCCGAGGGCGACGGCGAGGGTCACGACGGCATCGGCGGCCCGCGGGGACACGCGGCCGCCACGGACGCGGAAGGGGAGGGCCATGTCAGGAAGGATAGGCGGCGCGATCACGACGAGCGGCGAGCCTGTGCGCAGCCCGTACGCGGGCCGATGTCCCGTGACAGCGAACTGCGAGCGTGCGAAGCCTGAGCGATGACGCGCCCTCTGGGAGCCCTAGGCGGTTTGGCTCGGCTGCTCGGTGGAGCGGGAGCGTCGGTGAGTTGCGACTCGTTCCCGGCTCGCGCATCGGCGGGAGCAGCAGCGGCTTCCGGTCCACTGCCTTGGAAGCCACCGCAGTCCTCGGCTGAACGGATTCCTTCGTCCGTTGAGTACCGAAGTGGCCGACTGAGTGCCGAGGCGGCCAACTGCGGTGCCCAGTGGCCAACCAGCGCACTCACTCGCTCGTCGGGTTCCACCGGCGGCGTGGTGCGCTTGACACCAAAATCGAACATCCATTCTCATGGGGGTTCCGGCCCTTGGGATCACGGGCTTCTCGGCGGGGGTGCCGCCGAGTTATCCACAGGGCGGACGGACGTCGGGGCCCATTGTCAGTGGCAGGGGTTAGCGTCTTTCACATGAAGCGATCGACTCAAGCAAACCGGGTGGAACCCATGGCAGGAACCGACCGCGAGAAGGCCCTCGACGCCGCGCTCGCACAGATTGAACGCCAATTCGGCAAGGGCGCCGTGATGCGCATGGGCGACCGCACCCAGGAGCCGATCGAGGTGATCTCCACGGGATCGACCGCCCTCGACATCGCCCTCGGCGTCGGCGGTCTGCCGCGCGGCCGTGTCGTGGAGATCTACGGCCCGGAGTCCTCCGGTAAGACGACCCTGACCCTGCACGCCGTCGCCAACGCCCAGAAGGCCGGCGGCCAGGTCGCCTTCGTGGACGCCGAGCACGCCCTCGACCCCGAGTACGCCAAGAAGCTCGGCGTCGACATCGACAACCTCATCCTGTCCCAGCCCGACAACGGCGAGCAGGCCCTCGAGATCGTCGACATGCTGGTCCGCTCCGGCGCCCTCGACCTCATCGTCATCGACTCCGTCGCCGCGCTCGTCCCGCGTGCGGAGATCGAGGGCGAGATGGGTGACTCGCACGTGGGTCTGCAGGCCCGACTGATGAGCCAGGCCCTCCGGAAGATCACCAGCGCCCTCAACCAGTCCAAGACCACCGCGATCTTCATCAACCAGCTCCGCGAGAAGATCGGCGTGATGTTCGGCTCGCCGGAGACCACGACCGGTGGCCGCGCCCTGAAGTTCTACGCCTCCGTGCGTCTCGACATCCGCCGGATCGAGACCCTCAAGGACGGTACGGACGCGGTCGGCAACCGCACCCGCGTCAAGGTCGTCAAGAACAAGGTCGCGCCGCCCTTCAAGCAGGCCGAGTTCGACATCCTCTACGGCCAGGGCATCAGCCGCGAGGGCGGCCTGATCGACATGGGCGTGGAGCACGGCTTCGTCCGCAAGGCCGGCGCCTGGTACACGTACGAGGGCGACCAGCTCGGCCAGGGCAAGGAGAACGCCCGTAACTTCCTGAAGGACAACCCCGACCTCGCCAACGAGATCGAGCGGAAGATCAAGGAGAAGCTGGGCGTCGGAGTCCGGCCGCAGGAGGCCTCGGCCGAGCCGGCCGCGGGCACCGCGGAGACGCCGGCCACGGACGACGCGGCCAAGGCCGCCGCGCCGGCGGCCAAGGCCACCAAGGCGACCAAGGCCCCGGCGGCCAAGAGCTGACGCGGTGACCGGGCGCACCGAATGGCCGGGCGACAGCCCCGACTCGTCGAGGGCCGAGAAGGAGCTGTCGCCCCAGGATCCGGCTGAGCGGGCGCGGGCGATCTGCCTGCGCCTGCTCACCGGGACCCCTCGCACCCGCAAGCAGCTCGCCGACGCGCTGCGCAAGCGGGAGATCCCGGACGAGGTCGCCGAGGAGGTCCTCTCCCGCTTCGAGGACGTCGGTCTCATCGACGACGCCGCCTTCGCGGACGCGTGGGTGGAGTCCCGGCACCACGGCCGGGGCCTGGCCCGCCGGGCCCTCGCCCGCGAGCTGCGCACCAAGGGCGTCGACCCCTCGCTGATCCAGGAGGCGGTGGGGCAGCTCGACTCCGAACAGGAGGAGATCACGGCGCGCGAGCTCGTGGACCGCAAGCTCCGGGCCACCCGCGGCCTGGACCGCGACCGCCGGCTGCGCAGGCTGGCCGGGATGCTCGCCCGCAAGGGGTACGCGGAGGGCATGGCCCTGCGGGTGGTCAGACAGGCGTTGGAGGAAGAGGGCGAGGACACCGAGGGGCTGGAAGAGCCCTTCTAGACCGAGGGGCAGGCCGACGGGCCGGCGGCCCGGACGCACGTCGCGCCCGTGGGTGTACCCGGCCACAACGTTGGTCGCCTCGTTGGGGCAGGACGAGATGCACGGAACCGGCTTGACCCTCACGTTGCGTGAGGCTGGAGGGTGGGGTGCATGAGCGACTACTACAACGCGTTCGAGATGAGTCCCGTGCCCGCTCCCGGCCCGGACGCTGTTCCGCCGGAGCCGTTCCGTGGCATCTATGGAATGCCCGCGTTCGTGACGATCCCCACGAGCGATCTGGCGGCGTCGGTGGACTTCTGGATTCGTGGGCTCGGGTTCTTCGAGCTGTTCAGCATCCCCGGCAGGGTTGTGCATCTGCGCCGGTGGGCGTTCCAGGACGTACTCCTCGTCCCGGCGGCGAGCGTTCCGGAGCGGACACCGGCGATGAGCGTCAGTTTCGCGTGCGTGCTCAGCCAGGTCGATTCCCTTGTCGATGCCTGCCGTGCGTTGCGCCCGAACTCCGTCGACGGTCCACGGGACACCCCCTGGAACACCCGCGATGTGGCGGTGACCACTCCCGAGAACGCTCGGATCGTTTTCACTGCGGCGAAGCCCTTTGATCCGGCCAGTCAGGAGGCGCGGAACCTTGAAGCCGTCGGCATCACCCACCCGGACGTCGGTCGCGGCGACAATGAGGAGCATGCCTGATGCCACTGACGCCGATGGCCTGACCGTCGGTCAGGTCTCGGCGCGTCTGGGCGTGACAGTCCGCGCGCTGCACCACTGGGACGAGATCGGTCTGGCCCGTCCGTCGCTGCGTACGGCTGCCGGATACCGGCTCTATACCGCTGGTGATCTGGAACGTCTGCACCGCATCGTCGTCTACCGTGAGATCGGTCTCGGCCTGGACAGGATGAGGGCCGTCTTGGACGACTCGACCGCAGACGTGCCCGGCGCGTTGCGCGCGCAGCGCACCCAGGTCGCTGAACGGATCGACCGCCTCCAGCGGCTCAGCACCGGACTGGACCGGATGATGGACGCCCACGAGCGCGGCCTGCTGCTGACCATCGAGCAGCAGGCCGCGATCTTCGGCCCCCAGTGGAATCCGGACTGGCCCGCCCAAGCCCGTCAGCACTACGGAGACACGACGCAATGGCGGCAGTACGCCGAACGCGCGGCCGCTCGCGGTCCGGAGGAATGGCAGGTCATCGCCGAAGCCAATGCCGACCTCGACCGCGCCCTCGGGGATGCGATGGACGCCGGCGTCACACCTGGTAGCCCGGAAGCGAATCGACTCGTCGAGTGGCACCGCGAAGTCTTTGCTTCGTACTTCCCCCTCACCAGACAGATGCAGGTCTGTCTCGGCCGCAAGTATGAGTCCGATCCGGCATTCGCCGCCCACTACGACGGCATCCGCGCAGGCCTTGCCACGTGGTTCCGCCGCATCATCGACGCCGGCGCGCGCGCCCACGGCATCGACCCCGACACCGCGACATGGCAGTAGAGCGCGGGTCCGGAAGTTTGCGCCCGTGGGGGGCGTCCGACGCCTTCACGAACCCGGAGGTTCTCCTGAGTCAGCACACGCCCCCCTGCGCCCATGCCGGCGACGGGGCGGCAGGCGGTAGCAGCGGGGCCACCCGCTCCCACACGCCGTCAGGAACAAGATCAGCACGCACCCCGGATACCCTGCCGACCAAGATCGTCGAGCACAAGACCCGCAGCTCAACTCATTCCCAAACGATCAGTTAGCCCTGCCCGCTCCCGTGGTCGTCCTCATCCAGCTCGGGCGCGTGCGGATCGCGCGGCGGGCGCAGGGCGCCGGCGGCCGGGACGCTGACGGTGAAGCTGTAGCGGCCGAGCAGGCTCCGGCCCCTGCCCCCGACCGGCGGCGGAGGCAGGGGCCGGAGGTCTCTCAGGGCGCGTTGACCTGGAAGTTCTGGTTGTTGGTGTTGCTGGCGCCGGGGCTGTTGATGTTTTTGTTCGAGTTGATGTTGTTGAACATCGGGATCAGTCCGTTGAGGCTGATGGGGAGGATGGACGTTCCGTTCCCGTTCCCACCGTTCCCGCCGTTCCCGCCGTTGCAGTTGGGGCCGGGGATGTTGACGGTGTCACTTGCCGAGGCGCTGAGGCCGCCTTGGATATCGATCACGGTGGCGGTGTTGGTGACCGTGCAGGGAGCGTCCTGGGCCACGCTCATGGTCACTTCGACCGTGTAGCTGCCTCCAGGGTCGATGGGGCCCGTGGTTTCGCACTCAAGCCTGGTGCGTGGATCGTTCAGAAAACATCCAACCCCGCTGCCGGTGGTGTTCTGGGTGATCGCGATCGATGTGGCTGTAAGCCCTGCGGGGAAGGTGTCCGTCATCCGCGTCCCGGCAGGGCCGGTCGGCTCGTCGCCGGGGTTGCTCACCGTGATGGTGAAGATCCCCTGCCCGCCCCGGGAGAAGTCCCCCGCGTGGGTCTTCGTGATGTCCAGCTGGGCCTGCGCGTAGGCGGGGGTGACCCCTACGGCGAACGGCAGGGCGACGCCCAGCCCCAGGACGGTGCCGAGGCTGGCGAAGCGCCGCCTCAAGGTGTGGATGGCCATGGTCGGGTTTCTCCTTGTGGTGTGGAGGTCTGCCGTGATGCGGCTCCGACCGTGACGGACGGGGAGCTCCGCTCAGGCGGGACATCTGCACCCGCAAGAACGCGACGGGGGACGGCTTAATTACGGCTGCGAAGCCGGTGTCACTCGATCGCCGCGGGGTGGTACGGCTTTTTCATGCGTGCGGGGCCTTCGCCCCCTCAGCAGGATCGCGCCTACGTCCGCCAGGAGTACGCGGCCTGGCACGTCCCGATCCCCCGGGCGCGCCGATCTCCACCAGGGACTGCTCGAACTGGCCTGCAGCCTCATATGCCTCCGCTGCCTGCGAACCTCATTCTGAAACGATCAGTAAGCCCTTGCCGCCGACAGCATGACCGGCAGGCCCGCCGCCTTCCACGCCTGGAAGCCGCCGATCACGTCGGTCGCCCGATGCAGCCCGAGCCGTCGCAGCGAGGCGGCTGCCAACGAGGACGCGTACCCCTCGTCGCAGAGCACCACCACCCGTAGGTCGTGGTTCTTCGCCTGCGGTACGCGGTGGCTGCCCAGCGGATCGAGCCGCCACTCCAGCTCGTTGCGTTCCACCACCAGGGCGCCGGGAATCAGCCCGTCTCGCTCACGCAGTGCCGCGTACCGGGTGTCGACCAGGAGCGCTTCACCCGCCTCGTACGCCTCATACGCCGCACGGGCCTCGATCCGGTCCAGGCCGGACCTCACCCGCTCCAACAGCTCGTCGATTCCGATCCGCTCGTCACTCACTGCCAGTCCTCCGGACGCTCGACCTGCTCAAGACGGAGTACCGCGCCCGACCGGCTGAAGCGCCGGATCAGCGGGAGCGGCGGGTAGTACGCGTGCACCGAGACCGCGTGGGCGACCCGCGATTCGTTGAGCACCTCGTGCACATGGTGCCGTCCGAACGCACGCCCCTCGCCGGCCGGCAACTCCCGTGTCCGATCGGCCCCCTCGGCCAGCTCCAGGGACTTCCAGCCGCCCGCCGGCAACCGTACGGCCAGGGAATGCTCCGTCAGAGTGCCGCGGGCGGTGGTGAAGGCGCCGTGCGACTCGGCGTGGTCGTGCCAGCCGGTGCCGGTGCCGGGCGGCCAGCCGATGAGCCATGCCTCGCTGCCGCCGGGGCCGTCGAGCCGTACCCAGGTACGGCCTTCAGGGTCGAGCGGGAGCGAGTCGATCAGTTCGGTGTCCGCCGCCGCCCGGCGGACGAAGGCCAGAAGGTCGGCGGCGGTGGGGGCGACGCCCACGGAAGGTGCCGAAGGAACGGAAGGCGCGGATGGCGCGGAAGCATGCTGGGACACGGAAGGCCGTCCTGGAGTTCGCGAGAGAAGCGCGCGAGGGTACGCCGACGTCAGCGGCGGGGCGCGCGCTGGAGAAAGGGCGAAGTCAGCAGGACGGGCGACACACGCAGCCGGCGTAGCGGACGAGGTCCATGTGGACCCTCCGCCACAGGCGCACATCGGTGTCGGTCACGTTCCGGAGTACACCATGTGCGCCCACGAGGGTCAATTGACGTCCGCGGTGCGGTCGCTCTTCTCTGACACGGCCTTGGCCGCTCCCTTGGAAGCCCTCCCGACCGGCCCCTTCGACGCGGCCGCGGACGCGGATCCGGCCCCGGACGCGGATCCGGCCCCGGACGTGGCCCCCGCCTCGGACGCCGGCCTCGGCAGCTCCTTCGTTTTCACCACCGCCCCGCCCCGGGCCGCGTCCGCCGCCGCGTACAGCTCGGCGGGCCGGACGCCGGAGAACGAGGCGACCAGATGCCCGTCCGGCCGTACGAGCAGGACGGTGTGGGCCGCCGTGCCCGGGTACGCCTCGGTCACGAGCAGCTCCGCCCGCGCCGGCAGCGCGCGCACTGCTTCGGCGAGCTGGGGCATCACCCCGGCGCTCATCCAGTGCCGCCGGTCCCACACCCCCGTCCCCGGGGCGACCAGGACGACCAGGAGCCGCCCCTGACCGAGCCGGTCCCGGAGCCGTACCGTCGTGCCGTCCGGGGCCGTCACCCGTACGTCCTCCACCGGCGCGCCGGCGCCCGTGGCCACCGGGGCCGAGGAAGCCCCGGCGTGCGGGGGAGCGAGGGGGGAGTGCGGGTACGCGGGGGGCGCGCCGAGGGGGCCGCGCCCCAGGTGCCCGTCGGTCAGCAGGGTGTCGTGGCCGCGCGAGCCGCCCGCGAAGTACGTGCGCAGACCGCCACCGCCGCGCAGCACCGGAAGCGACTGGTCGGCGGCCCGCAGGCGCGAGGCGACGGCCGCCCGCCGCTCGCTCTGGTAACTGTCGAGCAGCGTGTCCGACGCCCCGTGGTGCCAGGCGTGCGCGAGTTTCCAGGCCAGGTTGTCCGCGTCCCGCAGCCCCTCGTCGAGCCCCTGGGTGCCGACCGCGCCGAGGAGGTGGGCCGCGTCGCCCGCGAGGAAGACCCGGTCCACCCGCCAGCGCCGGGCGAGCCGGTGGTGCAGGGTGTGGACGCCGGTGTCGATCAGTTCGTACGGGGGTGTCTCGCCGCCACACCATCCGGCCAGCGTCTCGCGGATCCGGGTGACGAGCGCGTCGGGCGTGACGAGTTCGCCGCGCGGCGGCAGCAGCCAGTCGATCCGCCAGACCCCGTCGGGCAGCGGACGCGCCGAGATCTCGTCGCCGCTGCCCCGCCACGGCGGCTGGCGGTGCAACACCGCCTCGCCGGGCCAGGGCAGTTCGGTCCGCAGCGCCGCGACCGCGTGCCGCTCCACGGCCGTACGTCCCGGGAAGCGGACGCCGAGCAGCTTGCGCACGGTCGAGCGGGCGCCGTCGCAGCCGACCAGATGGCTGCCGCGCCACCAGGTCGCCCCGGGGCCCCGGGTGTGCGCGGTGATGCCGTCGGCGTCCTGCTCGATCGCGTCGAGCCGGGCGTCGGAGATCAGCTGCACGAGTTCCTGCCCGGCGATCGCGTCGCGCAGTCCGCGCGCGAGGGCGTGCTGAGGGAGGTGCAGCGGAGCCGCGGGCCCCTCGCCGTCACTCTCCGTACCGCCGAGGCCGAGATCCAGCTCGATGTGCCTCATCTGTTGCTTCCGACGCAGAGAGCGCCAGCCGACCCAGCGGACTCCCTCGTCACGCAGGGTGGTGCAACCCAGGCGTTCCACCATCGCCGCCATGTCGGCACGGAGGACGACCGTACGGGCGGGGCGTGACTCCTCTTTGCCGGGCCCCTCGTCGAGAACGACGCTGGGTACGCCCTGGGACGCCAGGGCAAGGGAGAGCGCGAGGCCCACGGGCCCCGCGCCGACGATGATCACCGGGTCCACGGCGTGGCTCCTGAAGGCCGTTCGGTCATGCGGGAAGCACAGCGAAAGGTGGCGCGAGCCCGGTGCGTGATCACAGAACGTATGCAACCCACTGCGGGTGCGTGCGTCAAGTGACGAGGGCAGCGGCGCGGTCGCCACTGCCCCCGGATGATGTCACATACTGTCAGTTCTTCGTGATACCAGGCCCGTCGTTCCGGTCGGGGCCGGCGTCGGTGCCGCCGCCTCCGATGCCCTGCGCCGCGTCGCTGCTCAGCACGATCGCCGTCGCCGTCGGGTCGGGGACGACGATCCCGGTCTTGGCCCGGCGGCCCCGCTTCTCGATCCAGGTGGCGAGCGCGGAGAGCGCCAGACACATCGCGATGTAGATGGTGCCGATGACCACGATGGTGGAGACGTACGGGTACTGGCCGTTCACCTGCGTGTTGGAGGCGATCAGCCGGGCCGTCTGGAGCAGCTCCGGGTAGAGGATCACGAAGCCGAGCGAGGTGTCCTTCAGGGTGACGACCAGCTGGCTGATGATCGTCGGCAGCATCGACCGCACGGCCTGCGGCAGCAGCACGGTCGTCATGACCTGCGTCTTGGACATGCCGAGGGCGTACGCCGCCTCACGCTGCCCCTTGGGCACCGCGTTGACGCCGGCGCGCAGCACCTCGGCCTGCACGCAGCCGTTGTAGATCGACAGGCCCAGCGCCAGCGCCCACATCGAGTAGTCGGTGAGGAAGCCGACCCATACGGCGTAGATCGTGATCAGCAGCGGGATGGAGCGGAAGACCTCGATGAAGGCCGTCGCGAACCAGCGAACGGGCTGGTGGTCGGAGAGCCGGGCCACGGCGAGCAGGACGCCGAGCACGAGCGAGCCGACGGCCGCGAGGCCGAACGCCTTCAGGGTGGCGAGCACGGCGTCGGCGATGTTCTGCCGGATGCCCGCGTAGTTGAAGATGTCCCACATCTCGGGGGCGAGGTGGCCCTTTTCGCTCAGCCGGAACACGCTCACGGCGAGCAGCGCCACGATGGCGACGGTGCCGAGCACGGCGTAGATCCGGTTGCGGACGCGCGCCTTGGGTCCGGGGCTGTCGTAGAGAACGCTGGCACTCATCGGGCGACCTCCATGCGGCGCTCAAGGAGACGGAAGATCCCGCTGATCGTGAAGGTGATGACCAGGTAGGCGGCGGCGACCCAGAGGAAGACCGGGGCGATGGCGTAGCCCTGCTCGCTCATGAGCGTCTGCCAGCCGAAGAGTTCGGTGACGCTGAAGGCGCCGGCGATCGCCGAGTTCTTGGTGAGCGCGATGAAGATCGAGCTCAGCGGCGGAAGCACGGTCCGGGTCGCCTGCGGCAGCACGATCATCCGCAGCGTCTGCGAGAAGGTCATGCCGAGCGAGCGGGCGGCCTCGGCCTGGCCGATCGGCACGGTGCTGACACCGGAGCGCACGGCTTCGCAGATGAACGCGGAGGTGTAGAAGCCGAGCGCGAGCGAGGCGAGTACGAAGGGGCTCATCCCCGGGAAGAGGATCTCCGGGATCACGAAGAACGAGACGAGGAAGAGCAGCGTCAGGGGGGTGTTGCGCAGCAGCGTGACCCAGAGGGTGCCGAAGAAGCGCAGCGGCGGAACGGGCGAGACCCGGAAGCCGGCGACGAGGACGCCGAGGAGCAGCGCGATGACCGAGCTGACGGCGGTGATCGACACGGTTCCTATGAAGCCGTCGCGGAACTCCGGGAAATGGTCGAGCAGTACGTTCATGAGGTCTCCGCGTCGGCGGTCAGCGGCCTACGGTCGAGGCGTGCCAAGGCTTACGGACAGGGCTTATGGGCACGGTGTACGCGCACGGTGTACGGACCGGTCCGCAGGGACGGTGGTCCACAGGCACGGTGTACGGGCGCAGGGGGAGCGGCGCCCCGTACGTCTGTACGGGGCGCCCGATGTCAAGCCGAGGCTCAGTAGCGGTTGAGGGCCGGCGGCGCGACGTACTTGGAGTCGGACAGACCGAGGGTGGCGTCGTAGATCTTCTTGTACGTGCCGTCCTTGATGTACTTCTCCAGCGTGTCGTTGATCTTGTCCCGAAGGGCCTTGTCGTCCTTGTTCATGCCGACGCCGTAGGGCTCCTCGGTGAACGGCTTGCCCACGACCTTGAGCTTGCCGGAGTTGGCGGCGGCGTAGCCCTTGAGGATCGCGTCGTCGGTGGTGACGGCGTCGACCTGCTTGGTGAGCAGCTGCTGCACGCAGTCCGAGTACTTGGCGAGCTCGGTGGTCTCGGCACCGTACTGAGGCTTCTTGATCTCCTGCAGCGGGGTGGAGCCCGTGATGGAGCAGACCTTCTTGCCCTTGAGGGAGTCCGGACCGGTGATCGAGGTCTCGTCCTTGCGGACCAGGAGGTCGGCGCCGGCCTTGTAGTACGGACCCGCGAAGCCGACCTGCGCCTTGCGCTTGTCGTTGATCGTGTACGTGCCGACGTAGTAGTCGACCTGGCCCGTGGAGATCGCCGTCTCACGGAGCTTGGAGTCGACGGTCTTCCACTCGATCTTGTCCTCGCTGAAGCCGAGCTCCGCCGCGATCATCTTGGCGATCTCGATGTCGAAGCCGGACCGCTCCTTGGTGGCCTGGTCCTCGAAGCCGAGGTAGGGCTGGTCGGCCTTGGAGCCGATGATCAGCTTCCCGCGCTTCTGTGCTTCCTTGAGGGTCGCCGAGTCCACCTTCACGTCCGTGGCGACGATGTACTTGGGAAGCTGGGGAGCGCTCTTGTCGCCGGGCTTCACGGCGGGCTTGTCGCCGGCGGAGCCCTCCTTGCCACCACAGGCGGTGGCGGTCAGCGCGAGGACGGCGACGGCCACGGCCGCGCTCTTGCGGAGCTTCATGGTGAACATCCCTTTGTTCGTGGGTTGCTGGTCGACAGGTGAAGCATGATGGAAGCCCGCTGACGAGATGGTCAGTGGTGCAGGATCTTCGACAGGAAGTCCTTGGCCCGGTCGCTGCGCGGGTTGCTGAAGAACTGGTCGGGCGTGGCCTCTTCGACGATCTTGCCGTCGGCCATGAACACGACGCGGTTGGCGGCGGAGCGCGCGAAGCCCATCTCGTGGGTGACGACCACCATCGTCATGCCGTCGCGCGCCAGCTGCTGCATGACCTCGAGGACCTCGTTGATCATCTCGGGGTCGAGGGCCGAGGTCGGCTCGTCGAACAGCATGACCTTGGGGTCCATCGCCAACGCCCGCGCGATCGCGACACGTTGCTGCTGACCGCCGGAGAGCTGCGCCGGGTACTTGTCGGCCTGTGTGCCGACACCCACCCGGTCGAGCAGCGCACGCGCCTTGGTCTCGGCGGCCGACTTCTCCGTCCTGCGGACCTTGACCTGGCCCAGCATCACGTTCTCGAGCACGGTCTTGTGCGCGAAGAGATTGAAGGACTGGAAGACCATGCCCACGTCGGCGCGCAGGCGGGCCAGCTCCTTGCCCTCCTGGGGCAGCGGGCGGCCGTCGATGGTGATGCTGCCGGAGTCGATCGTCTCCAGTCGGTTGATCGTGCGACACAGTGTGGACTTACCGGACCCGGAGGGCCCGATGACGACCACGACTTCGCCACGGGCGATCGTCAGGTCGATGTCCTGGAGCACATGCAGCGCGCCGAAGTGCTTGTTCA
Source organism: Streptomyces sp. NPDC006551 (assembly GCF_040611675.1). Classification (NCBI taxonomy): domain Bacteria; kingdom Bacillati; phylum Actinomycetota; class Actinomycetes; order Kitasatosporales; family Streptomycetaceae; genus Streptomyces; species Streptomyces sp. NPDC006551. The sequence goes on along the minus strand of NZ_JBEXOT010000047.1, from coordinate 2,885 downwards.
CGTTGGACAGCACGACCAGGTCGCCCGCCGCCGCTACGGCGTCTTCCGAGCCCTTGGTCACTGACACTCCGCTCATCGGCTTCTTGCTCCGTCCTCCTCGGTTGGGAGGACACTAGGCACGCGGTACGACCACCGTCATTACATCTGAGCGGAAATTGAGGATAACGATCCGGCCGCAACCGGACACACTGCGTGAACGGGACGCGCGCGGCGTACCGGGTCCATAACAGAAACCCCGGCGTAACAGGGGGAGACTTGACTGTGACGCCGACGATCGGCGTTCATGCCCTGGTACACCCTGGTACACAGAAGACCATCACCTGAACATCGAGGTACGGAGGAGGGTCATGAGACTGCTGCTCGTCGAGGACGACGACCACGTCGCCGCGGCCCTGTCCGCCGTACTGGCGAAGCACGGGTTCACGGTCACGCACGCCCGCAACGGCGAGGAGGCGCTCCAGGCGGTGCTGCCCGCCGCGCACGGCGAGCGTCCCTCGTACGGAGTGATCCTGCTCGACCTCGGCCTGCCCGACCAGGACGGATATCAGGTCTGCGGCCGGATCCGTAAGCTCACCACCACGCCGGTGATCATGGTGACCGCGCGGGCCGACGTCCGCTCCCGCATACACGGCCTGAATCTCGGCGCCGACGACTACGTGGTCAAGCCGTACGACACCGGGGAGCTGCTCGCCCGGATCCACGCCGTCAGCCGGCGCACCACCGGGGGCGAGGAGGCCACTGGGCCCGGCGACGGGAGCGCGCTGCTGCTCGGTTCCGTCACCATCGAGCTGCCCACCCGGCGGGTCAGCGTCGACGGAACACCCGTCCAGCTCACCCGGAAGGAGTTCGACCTCCTCGCGCTGCTCGCCCAGCGGCCCGGGGTCGTCTTCCGGCGCGAGCAGATCATCAGCGAGGTATGGCGCACCAGTTGGGAAGGGACCGGCCGCACCCTGGAGGTGCACGTCGCCTCGCTGCGGTCCAAGCTGCGGATGCCCGCCCTGATCGAGACCGTGCGCGGCGTCGGCTACCGCCTGGTCGCCCCGGCCGCGTAGCCGCCGGACCTCACCCGTGCGCACACGCCTCCTCCCGCTCCTCATCGTCCTGATGGCCGGGGTCCTGCTCGCCCTCGGCTTTCCGCTCGCCGCCAGCCTCGCCGCCTCCGAACAACAGCGCGTGATCGTCGACCGACTCGACGACGCGGCGCGGTTCGCCGCGCTCGCCCAGTTCGTCAGCGAGACCGGCCCGGGGATCGACGAGCGCCGCACCACCCTGGACGGCGAACTCGCCAGCTACCACGACGTCTACGGCATTCGCACCGGGATCTTCTACCGCGACAAGCGTGCCATGGCCGCCGCACCCGACGACTGGGTCGTCCCCTCCGAGGGCGAGGGGCACCGGGCCTTCCAGGAGGCGCTGCTCGGCCGCCGCAGCCACGACCCGCCGCAGGTCTGGCCGTGGCAGGACCACGCCCGGCTCACCATCGCCTCACCGGTGGTACGGGACGGGGACGTCGTCGCCGTCGTGGTCACCGACTCGCCCACCGGCCGGCTGAGGTCGGCGATCCTGCGCGGCTGGCTGCTCATCGTGGCCGGTGAGTCCGCCGCGATGCTGCTCGCCGTCGGCGCCGCGTTCCGGCTGACGGGCTGGGTCCTTCGCCCGGTCCGCGTCCTGGACGCCGTCACCCACGACATCGCCACCGGCCGGATGAAGTCCCGGGTCGCCGCCGCGGGCGGACCGCCCGAACTTCGGCGGCTGGCCCACTCGTTCAACGAGATGGCCGACAACGTGGAGGACGTCCTCGAACAGCAGCGCGCCTTCGTCGCCGACGCCTCCCACCAGCTCCGCAACCCGCTCGCCGCGCTCCTGCTGCGCATCGAACTCCTCGCTCTCGAGCTCCCCGAGGGCAACGAGGAGATCGCCTCGGTCCGCACGGAGGGCAAGCGGCTCGCACAGGTCCTCGACGACCTGCTCGGCCTCGCGCTCGCCGAGCACGCGGCCGCCGATCTGCGGCTCACCGACATCGGCGCGCTGGTCGCCGAGCGGATCGCGTCCTGGCGGCCGCTCGCCGAGGAGAAGGGCGTCCGGCTGAGCGGGGAGCAGCGGGCGGTGACGGCGTGGGCGGACCCGGTGGCGCTCTCCAGCGCCCTCGACGCGATCATCGACAACGCGCTGAAGTTCACCCCGGCGGGCGAGGCGGTCACCGTGACCGTGGCGCCCGAGGGCGACACCTGCGCGATCGTGGTCGCGGACGGCGGGCCGGGGCTCACTCCGGAGGAGCTCGACCGCGTCGGTGACCGGTTCTGGCGCAGCAACCGCCACCAGAACGTCAAGGGGTCGGGCCTGGGCCTCTCCATCTCCCGGGTGCTGCTCGCGGCGGGGGGAGGCTCGATCGACTTCGCGCCCAACGAGCCGCACGGGCTGCGCGTGACGGTGACGGTGCCACGGTCGGCGCCCCGGACGCAGGGCGGCGGCTGAGGCCTCGGGCCCCGGCCTCGGGCCCTTGTGCCCTCCGGCTCGGTACGGCGGGCCCTACGGCTTCACCGAGCGGTAGTAGCGCTGCGCGCCCTCGTGCAGGCTCAGCGGCTCGGTGTAGATCGCGGTACGGAGGTCCACCAACTGCGCCGGATGGACCTGCCGGCCGATCGCGTCCCGGCTCCTGATCACCGTACGGGTGAAGCCCTCCACCAGATCCGCGTCGGTCCCGTCGGTGGTGACCAGGAGGTTCGCCACGGCCAGCGTCTCCACCGGCTGTCCGTCCTGGGCCCGGGCGTACGCGTCGGCCGGGATGACCGCGGAGAGCGACACGGCGCGGTAGGCGTCGGCCTGCTTCGACAGGTCGTCGAAGACGATCAGGACGTGCTTGCCCTGGTACATCCAGTGCTGGC
>NZ_JBEXOT010000046.1:0-49197 GCF_040611675.1 Streptomyces sp. NPDC006551 | reverse complement strand
GTCGCGAGGACGATCGTGCCCTTGCCGTCGTCGTCCGTCTTCTCCATGTGCGGTTCGAGGTACGCCACGGCCGTCTTCATGACCTCGGCGGACTGAAGGACGAACGGCAGCTGCATCCGCCCGGAGCCGAACAGCTCGCCGACCGTCTTCATGCCCTCCAGAAGGGTGTCGTTGACGATCGCCAGAGCCGGCCGCTCGGCCAGAGCCTCGTCCAGGTCGGCCTCCAGGCCGTTCTTCTCGCCGTCGACGATCCGGGCCCGCAGCCGCTCCTCCAGCGGCAGGGCGAGCAGTTCCTCCGCCTTGCCGGCCTTCAGCGACTTCGCGGTGGCGCCCTCGAAGAGTTCGAGGAGCCGCTGCAACGGGTCGTACCCTTCGCGCCTGCGGTCGTAGATCAGATCGAGCGCGACCTCGACCTGCTCCGGCTCCAGCCTGGCGATGGGAAGGATCTTCGACGCGTGCACGATCGCCGAGTCGAGACCCGCCTTCACGCACTCGTCGAGGAAGACCGAGTTCAGTACGATCCGCGCCGCCGGGTTCAGCCCGAAGGAGATGTTGGACAGACCCAGCGTGGTCTGGACGTCCGGGTGGCGGCGCTTGAGCTCGCGGATCGCCTCGATGGTGTGGATGCCGTCCCGCCGGGACTCCTCCTGCCCGGTGCAGATCGTGAAGGTGAGCGTGTCGATCAGGATGTCCGATTCCCTGATCCCCCACTTGCCGGTGAGATCGGCGATGATCCGCTCGGCGATGGCGACCTTCGCCTCGACCGTCCGAGCCTGGCCCTCCTCGTCGATCGTCAGCGCCATCAGCGCCGCCCCGTGCTCCTTCGCCAGCGCCGTGACCTGCGCGAACCGCGACTCGGGCCCGTCACCGTCCTCGTAGTTGACGGAGTTGATCACGGCCCGGCCACCGAGCTTCTCCAGCCCGGCCCGCAGCACGGCGATCTCGGTGGAGTCGAGCACGATCGGCAGCGTGGAGGCGGTCGCGAACCGCCCGGCCAGCTCGGCCATGTCGGCCGTGCCGTCCCGCCCCACGTAGTCCACGCACAGGTCGAGCATGTGCGCGCCCTCGCGGATCTGGTCGCGGGCCATCTCGACGCAGTCGTCCCAGCGGCCGTCCAGCATGGCCTCGCGGAACCTCTTCGAGCCGTTGGCGTTGGTCCGCTCACCGATCGCCAGGTACGACGTGTCCTGGCGGAAGGGGACATGGCTGTACAGCGAGGAGGCGCCGGCCTCCACCTCGGGGACCCGCGCCGGCACGGCCGCTCCCCGGACGCGCTCCACGATCCGCCGCAGATGCTCCGGGGTCGTGCCACAACAGCCGCCGACGAGCGCGGGGCCGTAGTCCCGTACGAAACCCTCCTGCGCGTCGGCCAGTTCGGCCGGCGAGAGGGAGTAGTGGGCGCCGTCCGACGTCAGCACCGGCAGGCCGGCGTTGGGCATGACGGACAGCGGCACACGGGCGTGCTTCGACAGGTACCGCAGGTGCTCGGCCATCTCGGCCGGTCCCGTGGCGCAGTTGAGCCCGATCATGTCGATGCCGAGCGGCTCCAGGGCGGTGAGCGCCGCCCCGATCTCCGAGCCGAGCAGCATCGTGCCCGTGGTCTCCACGGTCACCTGCACGATCAGCGGCAGGTCGAGGCCGCACCACTCCAGGGCCCGGCGGGCGCCGATGACCGCCGCCTTGGTCTGGAGCAGGTCCTGCGAGGTCTCGATCAGCAGGGCGTCGGCGCCGCCCCGGATCAGTCCTTCGGCGTTCTGCTGGTACGCGTCCCTCAGCGGCTCGTACGTGGTGTGGCCGAGGGACGGCAGCTTGGTGCCGGGGCCCATGGAGCCGAGGACCCAGCGGGGGCGTCCGTCGGCGGCCGTGTGGGTGTCGGCGCTGGTACGGGCGATCCGGGCGCCGGCCTCGGACAGCTCGTACACGCGGTTCTCGATGCCGTACTCGGCGAGCGCGGCGAGGTTCGCGCCGAAGGTGTTGGTCTCGACGCAGTCCACGCCGACGGAGAAGTAGGCGTCGTGGACGGAGGCGACGATGTCCGGACGGGTCAGGTTGAGGATCTCGTTGCAGCCCTCCAGGTTCTGGAAGTCGTCCATCGTCGGGTCGGCGGCCTGGAGCATCGTGCCCATCGCCCCGTCGGCCACCACGACCCTGGTGGCGAACTCGTCCCGTAGCGACCGCCTCATGTCAGCCCCCTCATGACAGCCCCCTGATGACGGTCCTCATGCCAGTCCTCTCAGATGGGTCACCAGCGAGGCCGTGCACCCGACCCCGTACGTCGTCCTGATCCGGTCGAGCAGCGAGTCCCGGTGCAGCCGGTACTCCTGCGTCCCCACGTAGTCGAGTACGGTCGCGGCGACCGCGCAGCCCAGCTGGGCCGCGCACCGCTCGGGCACACCCCACAGCGTCCCGGCGAGGAACCCGGCCCGGAAGGCGTCCCCGACCCCGGTCGGGTCGACGACTCCCGGCACCTGGACCGCCGGCACGGCCAGCGGCTCCCGGCCCTGGCCGCGGACCCGGACACCGGCCTCGCCGTGGGTGGTGAGCCAGGTGCCGACGCGGCGCAGGACCTCCGCCTCCGACCAGCCCGACTTCTCCAGGAGCAGTGCCGTCTCGTACTCGTTGGTGAACAGCCAGCGCGCGCCGTCCACCAGCTCCCGCACCTCGTCCCGGCCGAGCCGCGCCAGCTGCTGCGACGGGTCGGCGGCGAACGGGATGCCGAGGTCGCGGCAGGCGCGGGTGTGCCGCAGCATGGCCTCGGGGTCGTCCGGGGAGACCAGGACCAGCTCCAGGCGCCCGGTCCGGGCGACGACGTCCCGCAGGTCGATCTCGCGGGCCTCCGCCATCGCTCCGGCGTAGAACGTGGCGATCTGGTTCTGCGCCCGGTCGGTAGTACAGACGAACCGGGCGGTGTGGAGCGACTCGCTGACGCGCACCGAGTCGGTGTCCACACCGTGGTCCTTCAGCCAGACCCGGTACGGCTCGAAGTCGGAGCCGACCGCGCCCACGAGAACCGGGCGCAGTCCGAGCACGCCGAGTCCGAAAGCGATGTTCGCTGCCACTCCGCCGCGCCTGACCTCCAGGTTGTCGGCGAGGAACGACAGGGAGACCCGGTCCAGCCGGTCCGCGAGCAGCTGCTCGGTGAACCAGCCGGGGAAGGTCATCAGATGGTCGGTCGCGATGGATCCCGTGACAGCGATACGCATTTCCTCAGACCCCTTCGTCCTTTTGCGCCTCCGGAGCGCTCGCCGCCTTCTTCAGGGCCTCCACGCGGTCCGTGCGCTCCCAGGTGAAGTCGGGGAGCTCTCGGCCGAAGTGGCCGTACGCCGCCGTCTGGGCGTAGATCGGCCGCTTCAGGTCCAGGTCGCGGATGATCGCGGCCGGCCGGAGGTCGAAGACCTGGCCGACGGCGTCCTGGATCGCCCCGTCGGACAGGGCGCCCGTGCCGAAGGTCTCCACGAACAGGCCGACCGGCTCGGCCCTGCCGATCGCGTACGCGACCTGCACCTCGCACCGCTTGGCGAGCCCGGCCGCCACGACGTTCTTGGCGACCCAGCGCATCGCGTAGGCGGCGCTGCGGTCGACCTTCGACGGGTCCTTGCCGGAGAACGCGCCGCCGCCGTGGCGGGCCATGCCGCCGTACGTGTCGATGATGATCTTGCGGCCGGTGAGACCGGCGTCGCCCATCGGGCCGCCGACCTCGAAACGCCCGGTCGGGTTCACCAGCAGCCGGTAACCGTCGCTCTCCAGGTTGACGCCCTCCTCGGCGAGCGCCTTCAGCTCGGCCTCGACGACGAACTCCCGGATGTCCGGCGTCAGCAGACCCTCGACGCTGATGTCGGCGGCGTGCTGGGACGACACCACCACCGTGTCCAGACGGACGGGACGGTCGCCGTCGTACTCGATGGTGACCTGGGTCTTGCCGTCGGGCCGCAGATACGGGACGGTCCCGTTCTTGCGGACCTCCGTCAGCCGCCGCGCCAGCCGGTGGGCCAGCGCGATCGGCAGCGGCATCAGCTCGGTCGTGTCGTCGCAGGCGTAGCCGAACATCAGGCCCTGGTCGCCGGCGCCCTGCGCGTCCAGCACGTCCGAGCCGCCCTCGACCCGGTTCTCGTACGCCGTGTCGACGCCCTGGGCGATGTCCGGCGACTGGGAGCCGATGGACACCGACACCCCGCAGGAGGCGCCGTCGAAGCCCTTGGCGGAGGAGTCGTAGCCGATGTCGAGGATCGCCTCGCGCACCAGCTTCGCGATCGGGGCGTACGCGGTGGTGGTGACCTCGCCGGCGATATGGACGAGACCCGTGGTGAGCAGGGTCTCCACCGCCACCCGCGAGGACGGGTCCTCGGCGAGCAGCGCGTCGAGGATGGTGTCGCTGATCCGGTCGGCGATCTTGTCGGGGTGGCCCTCGGTCACCGACTCCGAGGTGAACAGGCGCCGGCTCATGCCTGGCCCACCTCCGCACGCGCGTCGGCGAAGAAGTGGGTCTCGATCGCGGCCAGGGTCCGGATGGCGTCGACCTCCAGGGTCTCCATCTGGATGGACCGGCCGCTCTCCTGCTCCAGCAGGAAGACGAACTCGACGAAGGACAGCGAGTCGATGAGCCGGTTCTCGATGAGGTCCAGGTCGGCCGCGATGTCGTCGCGCTCCGGGTGACGCTCGAGGATCCAGTTCTTCACCTGCTGCAGGCCGTCGGCCATGGTGGGACTCCTTAGTGATGGTGTACGGAAGGGGTGGGGGGCGCGACGATGATCGGGGCGGCCACCGCGACCGCGTAGTCCACGTCGTGGCTGATGGACACGGTGATCTCGGTGATCCCGGACTCGGCGGCCATCTCGGCGGCCGACCGGTGCAGCTCCACCAGCGGCCAGCCGCCTTCGGAGCGCCGTACGACGATGTCCGGCCAGGGCAGGAACCTGCCCCTGACCCGGAGGGTCTTGAAAGCCGCTTCCTTGGCCGCGATCCGCCCGCACAGGCTCATGACGTCGAGCCCGGAGGAGGTGCGGCAGTCGGCGAGTTCGCCGGGGGTGAGCATCCGCTCGAAGAACTTCTCGCCGTACTCGGTGAGAAGCCGGCGGACACGGTTGACGGACACGATGTCCATGCCGAGGTTCGCCCAGCCCAGGCCGCCCGCCGGCGGGGCGACGGGTCGGGCCGGCACGTCAGATCACCGGCCCGGCCGCCACGCTCACGTCGGCGCGCATGCGGGCGTTCGCGTCGAGGACCGCCTGCGTCGCCGCTTCCCAGTCGCCGTGCCGGCGGGTCAGCGCGGACAGCCAGCGCTCCAGGCCGAAGGCCACGCAGCTGGTGAACGCGGGCCCGCCGTTCGACGCGAGCGTGATGTCGCAGCGCTCGCCGAAGAAGTTGCGATGGGTGTTGACCGACGCGATCGCCAGGTCCTCGTAGAGGAACTCGTACTTCACCGGCGTGAGGCGCTGGAGCAGCGCCTTGGAGCCGCCCTTGTCGAAGAACGGGTCGCAGGCGGCCTCCCTGCGCAGCGGCAGGTCGAGCGCCTCGGCGAAGGCCTGGACGCGGGTGGTGAAGTCGACCAGATGCGTCTCGGCGTGCTCGCGTGCGCCGATGGCGACGATCTCGCGCATACGGAAGCCGAGTTGGCGCCGCATGCCTTCGTAGTGGGTCTCCTTGCGGAAGCACCAGGAGCAGACGGTCACCAGGGTGTCGTCGGCGACCCGCCGGCCCTGGTGGTCGAGGTAGACGGCGTAGCAGGACGCCGAGGGCAGTCCGAGCGCGGCGGGTTCGAGCGCGTCGCACGGAAAGCAGCCGGTGTCGGTACAGAAGGCCGAGGTCTCGCGGCGCTCCAGGTCGAGCGGGGCGGCGACGACGGCCTGGTGCGGGAAGTTGTCGTAGTAGTCGAGCCGGGCCAGGTCGGCGGCCGGCAGCAGCGGGGGCATGGTCATCGGGCGGGCGCCCGCGGTCACGCCCCAGCTCTCGAAGGTGTCGTCGAGGAGCCGCAGCAGGGCGGTCGCCTCGGGGCCGAGGGACGGCAGGCCCCTCGTCTCCCCGGCACTCGCGGGGGTCGTCACGGTCATGGTCGATGCACCTCTCGGGTGATCTCTCGGATGATCTGCCGATCGGGCGGGCTCAGACGACGGGCAGGGTGTCGTCGGAGAAGATCCCGGTCTTCAGGAAGAAGGCGAGCGGCTTGCGGATCGCCTTGCGCTCGTACGGACGGCGGCGCTCGTCGGCGACCAGCGCGTTGCGCAGGGCCAGCGGGTCGGCGATGCCGGCGTCGCGGTACACGTGCGGGTTGTACAGCGAGTTGATGCTGAAGACGACGTACCGCTTGAGATAGGTCTCGACCTCCGCGACGCGTGCGGCGGGGACCGCCTCGCGCATCCGGGTGAAGAGCAGGGAGACCAGCTCGCGGCCGAAGGCGATGTGGCGGGACTCGTCCTGGTGGTGGATGCGGTTGACCTCGCGGATGGTGTGGCACAGGGAGTCGTCCTGCGCCATCCGCATGTTGTAGTGGTCGACCAGCTCCTCGAAGAACAGGATGCGGGCGAAGACGAGGAAGTTCTCCACCTCCGGCTCCCAGGCGGAGTCGGCGCGCATCGCGGTGGAGCCGTAGATCTTGTCGCCGTAACGGCGGCAGAACTCGGCGAAGAACCACATGTGCTCGTTCTCTTCGCCGATGAAGTGGTGGAAGAAGTCCGAGGGGACCTCGAAGCCGGGCATGTGGATCCGGCCGACGACCTCGATGAGCAGCTCGCGGATGCCGTGCACGTTGAGGCTGTAGAAGTTGACGGACTCCCACTTGGAGAGGCGCTGGATCGTTTCCTCGCCGAGCTCGTCGTAGTACGGCGTGCCGTAGACGGTGAGCAGCTCGGGGGTCATCCAGAGCTGCTTCTCCTCCAGCTGATCGGGCCAGTCGAACTGCTGGTAGGGGTTGTAGTACTCCTCGATGGAGCGGGAGCTGAGCCGCTCCAGGACTTCCATGAACCGGTCGGTGACGGGCAGGGGGGCGGTGACGCCCATGATGAACTCCTCTTTTCTTGAGGCTCGGTTCGCCTCCGGGGGCCTTGAGCCGGGCTCACGCGTCCGTACGTGCTCGCTCCCTCGTTCCTCGGGAACTGCGCGCGCTCGGACGCGTTCCCCCGACGGCCCCCTTCGGCTCACTCGCCCTAGGCGCACGGGGTGGACGTGAGGGCCGTCGGGGTGCGGGAGCCCCGGGCCGTCAGGGCCGGACTTCGTAGACCGCGTTGACCGGGGTCTCGGTGGCGCGGCGCCAGCGGGTGAAGCCGGCCTCCTCGGCGATGGCGCGGAACGCCTTCTCGCCGGAGTGGTTGCCGAGCGCGTGCGGGCCGCGCTGGGCGACCGCGACGGGCAGGCACATCACGGCGGACAGGGCCATGAACATGCGGGCGGCGGGGGTGTTGGTGTCGATGTCGGCGGGTGAGACGTTCGACTCGACGAGCATCCAGGTGCCGTCGGCGTCCAGCGACTTGTGGACGTGCTGGGCGGCGGCGACCGGGTCGCCCATGTCGTGCAGGGCGTTGAAGAAGCACACCAGGTCGTAGCCGGTGCCGGGGTAGTCGTCGGCGGAGGCGACCTCGAAGACGACCCGGTCGGACAGACCGGCCTCCTCGGCGAGCTGCCGGGCGATGGCGATGGCCTCTTCGGAGTAGTCGAAGCCGTGGACGGTGGCCTGCGGGAACGCCTTGGCGATGAGCAGGGTGGTGTGGCCGACGCCGCAGCCGACGTCGGCGACGGTGCCGCCGGCGGCGAGCTTGCCGGTGACCTCGTGGAGGGCGGGCAGCCAGTCCGGGACGAGCTTGTGCTCGTACGTGGGTTGGAAGAAGGAGCCCATGCCGGTGTCGAGGGCCGCGTCGTGCTCGGCCCAGCCGACGCCGTCGCCGGTGCGGTAGGCGTCGACGAGCAGGTCCTCGGTGGCGTACAGCGCCTTGAGGGCGGTGAAGAACCCGGCGGCGAAGGTGACGGCCTCCGGGTCGGCGAGCACCTCGACGTGGTCGGCGGGCAGCGTGTACGTCGCGGCGCTCGGATGGCGCTCGACGTAGCCGGCGGAGAGCTGGGCGTGCAGCCACTCCTCGATGTACCGCTCGTTGGTGCCGGTCTTCCGCGCCAGCTGCGCGGCGGTGAGCGGGCCGTGCTCGGCGAGGCACTTGTACAGGCCGAGCCGCTCGCCGAGAGCGACGGTCAGGCCGCGGACGGCCGCACCGGCGTCGGTGATGACCTTCTGGTGGAAGTCGTGGGCGCTCATGCGGCCTTGTCCCCCTCGTACGTCGGCAGGTCACAGGTGAACAGGAAGGAGCGGGGCACGCGCGGGACGGTGCGCGGCGGAACCGGGTAGGGCCAGCGGTCGAAGTCGGCGCCGTCCTCACCGGGCTGCTTGACCTCGCGTACGTCCCAGCCGCAGGCGGCGAGCAGCGCCTCGGGCTCCTCGGTTCCGAAGAGCCACGGGTTGCCGTCCTCGCGCAGGGCGTTGAGGAACGGCCGGGCGAGCGGGTTCTCCAGGGCGGCCCTGGAGATGACGTCGCCGAGCAGCACGGAGCCGGGCGCCGCGTGCGCGGACAGCGTCGAGATGAGGGTCCGTACGGCGTCCTCCGGGAGGAAGAACAGCAGGCCCTCGACCACCCACAGGACGGGCTCGTCGCTCTTCCATCCCGCCTCCTTCAGCGGACCGGTCCAGTCCTGGGTGAGGTCGACCGGGACGGTGATCCGGGTACGGCCGGCGGGCGCCGGTTCCTGGCTGAGCATCTCCGCCTTGGCCTCCAGGAGGGCCGGGCGGTCGAGCTCGTAGACGGTGACGCCGTCGGGCCAGGGCAGCCGGAAGAACCGGGTGTCCATGCCGGCGGCGAGGAAGACCACCTGACGGATGCCGCGCTCCTGCACCGCCTTGACGATGGCCCGGTCCAGGTAGGTGGTGCGGATGGCGAGGAACGGCACGGTGCCGCCCCCCGCGTAGCGCTCGAGCAGCTCGAAGCCGATCCGGTCGGCGACGGTGCGCGCGTAGGGATCGGCGAACAGCCGGTCCTCGCGCTCGGTCTCCAGGGCGCGCGCGGCGGCGGTCCACTGGGCGGTGCGGGATACGGCCTCCACAGGAGGTCCCCCTTCATTCGGGTGTCGGAGATTCGGACGGCCGTGTTCAGCCGGGCGTCTGAAGTGTCAGGCGCTCGCGACCGGTGCGCGGCTCTTCGTACGGGCGCACGCGACGGGGTCCTCGGCCGCGGACATCGACGACAGATGGTCGGCGTCGGACTCGGCGGGGCGCCGCCGGAAGATGCTGTGCAGGATCATGCTGAACACGGCCGTCCCGTCGGCGGCCACCAGCGTGCACCGCGGTTTGACGGTGCCGGTGGCGGGGTTGAACGGCGACGGGGCGGAGCCAAGGATCTCCACGCGGGCGGTGAGGACGTCCCCGGGCCGTACGGGGCGCAGATAGCGGACCTCGTCGATTCCGGGTGATCCCATGCAGGCGCTGTAGGCGAGCAGTCCGTCCACGTAGCGCCGCATGAACATCGCCTGCGTGTGGAAGCCGCTCGCGATGAGCCCGCCGAACTGCGAGCGGGCCGCGAGGTCGTGGTCCGTGTGGAAGGGCTGCGGGTCGAAGCGCCTGCCGAACTCCAGCACCTCCTCCGCGGTGACGGTGACGGTGCCCAGTTCATGGACATCGCCGGGCCGGAAGTCCTCGAAGTAGCGCATCGCGCGCCCCCCTTGACCTAAAGGAGTGGTCGTTCCCTGGCATCACCCAATCTACGAATGGCTCGTTTATTTTGTCAACCCAAAAGAAGGCTCATATGACCCCAGCCGCCCGGCCGTTCACCCCCCGCCGTCGCCGAGCGCGCGCTCGAAGTCGCTCCACAGGTCCTCCACCCCCTCGATGCCGACGGACACCCGCACCAGACCGGCGCCTATGCCGGCCGCGGCGAGCGCGTCCACGTCGAGCTCGCGGTGCGAGGTGGACGCGGGATGGGTCACCAGCGTCTCGACACCGCCCAGGGAGAGCGCGAGCCGGGCGATCCGTACCCGCTCGATGAACGCCCGGCCCGCCTCCCGGCCGCCCGCCAGCTCGAAGGAGAGCAGCCCGCCGCCCCCGGACAGCACCTTGCGGGCCGTCGCGTACGAGGGGTGGCCGGCGAGCCACGGGTAGTGGACGGCCGACACGTCCGCACGGGCGGCGAGCCGTTCGGCGAGGACGGCGGCGTTGGCACAGTGTTCCCGCATCCGCAGCGGCAATGTCGTGATCCCGCGCAGGGTCAGCCAGGCCGCGAACGGGTCGGCGCACGCGCCGAGTTCGACCGTGCGCGGCCACACCGCACGGCGCAGCTCCCCGTCGGCGAAGACGGCCGCGCCGCCGAGGACGTCCGAGTGCCCGGAGAGGTACTTGGTGGTGGAGTGGACGACGATGTCGGCGCCGAGCTCCAGCGGACGGCACAGCACGGGCGAGGCGAGCGAGTTGTCGACCACGCTGGTGATCCCGAGCCCGCGGGCGGCGGCCAGCATCCCGGGCAGGTCGGGCACCTGACCGGTCGGATTGGCGATCGTCTCCATCACCAGGAGCCGGGTGCGGGGGTGCCGGGCGGCCGCCTCGAACTCGGCGGCGTCGTCGCCGGAGACATGGCTGACCTCGATCCCGTACCGCTCGGCCAGGTCGGAGAGGACCGCGTAGGTCCCGCCGTACAGACACCGCTGCGCGACGACGTGGTCGCCGGGGCGCAGCAGGGCGAGCAGCACCCCGCTGATCGCGCCCATGCCGGAGGCGAAGGCGATGGCCGAATCACCGCCCTCGAGCCCGGCCAGGGTCTTCTCCAGGGCGCGTACGGTCGGATTGCCGCGGCGGCTGTAGACGTACCGGCCGTCGGGCCCCGCCATGGCCTCGGCCAGCTCGTCGGCCGAGTCGAACGCGAAGGCCGAGGACTGCACGAGCGGCACCGACAGCGGGCGGCTGCCGGGGTCGGGCGGCTCGTTGACGACGTGGACGGCCCGCGTGCTCATGTCTTGTGTGTCTCGCATGCCAACTCCCCTGCCGGGTTGCGGAGATGTGCCGGGTTACGGAAAAGGGGCCGCCCGACGTCCGTCGTGGACATCGGGCGACCCCTGGGCGCGCACGGCGAACGCACCCCGTGCGTCACACGGAGACCTTGTCGCCCTGCGGGGCCGGGGCGGCCGCGCCGGGGGCGAGGGCCTTGTCGCTCTTCATCACGAGGAGCGTGACGACACCGCCGACCGCGGCGATGATCGCGGCGCCGATGAAGGCGGCCGAGAAGCCGTCGGTGAGGGCGGGCAGGTTGCCGAGCTGGTCGGCGCCCTGGGACATGGCGACGGCGGTCAGCGCGGCGAGACCGAGCGCCGAGCCGACGTTGTAGGTGGTGTTGACGATGCCGGAGGCGAGACCCGCCTGCTCCTGCGGGGCACCGGACATGGCGGCGATCATCGCCGGGATGTAGGCGAGGGACATGCCGAGCGCGGCGACGAGCGAGGCGGGCAGGACGTCGACGAGGAAGGTCCCGGTCGGCGGGACGGCCGCGAGCCAGACCAGACCGGCCGCGAGGACCAGCAGACCGCCGGCGATCAGCGGCTTGGCGCCGAACCTGCCCATGAGGCGGGCGGTGATGGCCGTCATGAAGATCATCAGCAGGACGGTCATCGGAAGCAGCGCGGCACCGGACTCGAAGGCGCCGTAGTTCAGCACCTGCTGCAGGTAGAGGTTGAGGAAGTACCACATCGGGATCCAGGCGGCACCGAGCAGCGTCATGGCCAGGTTGGCCGAGCCCAGGCGCGGGACCCGCCAGACGCTGAGCGGCATGAGCGGCTCGCGGACGGCCTTCTGGATCACGAAGAAGAGGATGAGCAGCACGGCGGCGCCGGCCAGCTGGAGGACGGTGCCGGTGGAGCCCCAGCCGACCTCGGGGGCGCGCACCACGGCGAACACGGCGAGCGCGAGACCGGCGGTGACGGCGACGGCACCCAGGACGTCGACGGAGCCGCGGCGGGACTCGACGTTCGGGAGCAGCTTGGTGGCGGCGAGGGTGGCGAGGCCGATCGGGATGTAGATGATGAAGACCCACTGCCAGCTCATCCACTCGGTGAACACGCCACCGAGGAACACACCCGCGGTACCGCCGGCGGGGGCCGCGGCGCCGTAGAGGGCCATCGCCTTGCCGAGCTCCTTCGGGTCGTGCATGAAGAGCATCATCAGCAGGGTCATGGCGGAGGGCGCGATGAGCGCACCGCCGACGCCCTGGACGGCGCGGCCGACGATCTCGACCCAGGCGGTCTGCGCGGCGGCGGCGAGGACCGAGCCGACGATCATGACCGCCCAGCCGGAGACGAAGATCTTGCGCGCGCCGACGAGGTCGGAGAGGCGGCCGCCGAGGAGCAGGAGCCCGCCGAAGACGATGACGTAGGCGTTGAAGATCCACTGGAGCTCGCTCTGCGAGAAGCCGAGGTCCTTCTGCATCTCGGGGAGAGCGACGCCGATGATCGAGGTGTCCATGATCACCATGAACTGGGCGGCGGCGAGCACGACAAGTGCCCACCAGCGCCGGGGATTGACGGTTGACATTGCCCTGCTCCTTCTCTCGCACATACCCCTGGGGGGTACCTTCGCGGAGCACCGTAGCATACCCGTAGGGGGTATGTAAGAGTGCGATGAGGAAGAGCCTGGAAGGCAGCCCTCCGCAGCTACGGGCAGGCACAATGCCGTCCATGACCGCAGAAGAAGAGCGCGCGCCCGACCGCGAGCTGCTCCAGCGCTGGACCTCGACCCTGCTCGCCGCCAGAGCGGGCCGCGAGGGCCCGGACCCCGACCCGTACGGCCGGAACCTGCTCACCCGCTGGGCCGAGCCGCAGCGCAGGTACCACACCGTCGACCACCTGCGGGCGGTCCTCGACCGCATCGACGAACTCGCCGCTCAGGGGCCGTCCGACGCCGAGTGGGAGCTCGTCCGCCTGGCCGCCTGGTTCCACGACGCGGTCTACCGCCCCGACCGCTCGGAGAACGAGGAACGCTCCGCGGCCCTGGCCGAAAAGGCCCTCACGGAGGCGGGCCTCCCGGCCCGCGACGTGACGGAGGTGGCCCGCCTGGTCCGCCTCACGATCACCCACGACCCGACGCCCGGCGACACCAGCGGCGAGATCCTCTGCGACGCCGACCTCGCGATCCTGGCGACCGACCGGAATACCTATGCGGGGTATACGTCCGCGGTCCGCGAGGAGTACGCCTTCGTCCCGGACGACGCCTTCCGCGCGGGCCGCGCGGCGGTCCTGCGCCAGCTGCTGTCATTGCCCCGCCTCTTCCGCACGCCGTACGGGGCGGCGACGTGGGAGGAGAGGGCGCGCCGGAACCTGGAGGGGGAGCTGGAGAGCCTGGGGGCGTGAAACCCGTTGTGGGCTTTCGCTCCTCCCCCAGACTTCGTCCGGGGGGGGACCCCCGAGCGGAACGGGTGGGCACAACGGACGGCGCCCTGGCGGGCGCGTCCGCTCCAGGGCCTCGGCGCGCACGGACCGTCCGCATGCCAAGACACCTGCGCCCGGAGGAATGTCAGGCATAAACCCCCTGTTGACGCATGTCATGCCGTCACTCGCCGCCGAGCCCACGTCTCCCGCACCCACCCCCGCCCGAATGCCCCTGGCCGTCTACATCCTCGGCCTCTCCGTCTTCGCGCTCGGCACGAGCGAGTTCATGCTGTCCGGGCTGCTGCCGCCCATCGCCGACGACATGAACGTCTCCATCCCGCGCGCCGGGCTGCTCATATCCGCCTTCGCCATCGGCATGGTCATCGGCGCCCCCCTGCTCGCCGTCGCCACCCTGCGGCTCCCCCGCAAGACGACCCTCGTCGCCCTGATCGCCGTCTTCGGTCTCGGCCAGGTCGCCGGAGCCCTCGCCCCCAACTACGCGGTGCTCTTCGCCTCCCGCGTCGTGAGCGCCCTCGCGTGCGCCGGGTTCTGGGCCGTCGGAGCCGCCGTGGCCATCGCCATGGTGCCGGTCGGCGCCCGCGCCAAGGCGATGGCGGTCATGATCGGCGGCCTCTCGATCGCGAACGTCCTCGGTGTCCCCGCGGGCGCATTCCTCGGCGAGCACCTCGGCTGGCGCTCCGCGTTCTGGGCGGTCGGCGCCGCCTCCGCCATCGCGCTCGTCGGCGTCGTGACCCGCATCCCGCACATTCCCCTGCCGGAGACGAAGCCCCGGCTCAAGCGGGAGCTGGTGATCTACCGCGACCGCCAGGTGCTGCTCTCCGTCGTGATCACCGCCCTCGCCGCGGGCGGCATCTTCTGCGCCTTCTCGTACCTCGCTCCGGTGATCACCGACGTGGCCGGCATCGACACCGGCTGGGTCTCCGCGATCCTCGGCCTCTTCGGCATCGGCGCGCTCATCGGTACGTACATCGGCGGCCGCGTCGCCGACGCGCACCTCTTCGGGGTGCTGCTCAGTGGCATCACCGCCTCGACGCTCTTCCTGGTCGCCCTGGCCCTCTTCGCCTCCAGCCCGGTCGCCACGGTCCTGCTCGCCTTCCTGCTGGGCGTCTCCGCCTTCTACACCGCCCCGGCCCTCAACGCCCGCATGTTCAACGTGGCCGGCGCCGCCCCGACGCTCGCGGGGGCCACCACCACCGCCGCCTTCAACCTGGGCAACACCGGCGGCCCCTGGCTCGGCGGCACCGTCATCGACGCGAACCTCGGCTTCGCGGCGACGGCGTGGGCGGGCGCCGCGATGACGGCCGTGGCCCTGGCGACGGTCGCGCTGGCCCTCCGCCTGAGCCGGCGTACCGCGAACAGCCACATCGTGGCGACCTCCTCGGCGTCGCACCAGGAGACGAGCCCGGAGCCGAGCATGGCCCGCGTGGACTGACCCGTCCCACCCTGTGGCACTGTGACGCCGATCGCCTCCCCCACAAGGGGGGAGGCGCAGGCGCACAAGAAGCAGGGGGAGTCAGTGATACCCGCGCGACACAAGGGGTTCAGAATCTTCAGGGCGTCGGGACGCGCCGTCGCGGCGGCCGCCGGTGCGCTCGTCCTCGCGCTCGGCGGCTCGGTGCTCGGCGCCCCGCCCGCCGCCGCCGTCTCGGCGGACTTCGAGTACCAGGTGAGGCCGAAGGCGGACCCGTACGAGGACGTACCGGGTACGGAGATCACCTTCGACGCGGCGGCCGGGGAGAGGTCGCTCCTCTGGTCCCGGTACTTCTCGGTGGAGCCCGTCTCGGCGCTGTCGTCGGGTGACAACATCGGCAACACCTTCGCCATCCGCTGTCGCAACGCCGACGGGACCGCGCTGCCCACCGGGACCGAGGCCGGCTCCTACTGGGCCGCCAACCTGGTGCCGCCGGGCGAGACGCGTCTGGACTCCGCGCTCCGCTGGCTGTTCATCGCCCCGGCGGACGGCAGCTACACCTGCCGCCTGTCGATCGTCTCGTACTCCTCGATCATCAAGAACGGCCGCACCGTCACCATGCGCGTCCCGGCCGGAGCCGAACTGGCCAGGAAGACCTACTCCTCGATGTCCCGCTGGACGCTGCTCGCCGGCAGCGGCACCGTGGTCGACCGGGGCACCACGGTCTCGACCGGCGGCTCCACCAACACCCCCACCGACGAGAACATCATCGTCTACCAGGACGCGGCGCTGTCGACCTGCATGGCCGAGTCCTCGATCTGCGCGGGCGGCACCGCCGCCCACACCCACACCACGGCCGAGACCTGGGTCGAGGCCCAGCCCAAGAACCCGGACGGGGCGCTCTGCGGCGGCCCGATCAAGGGCCCCGTGTCCAGGTGGAACATCACGAACGCCAAGCACCACCAGACGGCGGCCAACACCCTCCGCCTGACCAAGTCCCAGCTCGGCGGCTGCACCCAGATCCGTATGACCCTGAAGGTACGGAACGTCGACGGCAACCCGCTCAACATCCATGACGGCTACGCCACGGACACGCTCGCGGCGACGCACGGCGTGGCCTACTCCTACTGAGTCCCACCACCCGGCGGCCCTGTCATGGGTGTGTGCGAGGATCGCTCGTCGCACACACCCATGGGGGGTTCATGCCAAGGGCATCGGCGTCCACCAGACGCCCCGTTTCCGCCGTCGTCACCTGCCTGTTCGCCGTCCTCGGCACGCTCCTGCTGCCCGTCGGGTCCGCCACCGCGCAACCCGCCGCCGAGGAGTGCGTGGCCGTCCCCGAGGGGCGGTACGCGGGCGAGTTCACCGCTCCCGGCCAGACCACCTGCCTGGAGCTGCCCAGCCCGCAGGGCGCCCGGATCGCCGCGCTGACCTCGCGCGGCGGCGAAGGGACCGCCGTCACCGTCGAGGTCGTCGACGCGAACGGCACCGCGCAGTGCACGGAGAGCGCGCTCTCGTACGGTTCGTGCGCCCTCACCGGCACGGCTCCGTTCCGCGCGACGGTCCGCGCCGAGGACACCACGGCGACCGGCTCGTACGGCGTGCACTTCGTCCGTACGGACGCGCCGCAGGCCAACTGCCCGGTTCTGACCGCCGGCACCTTCGCCGACGACACCGCCGCCGTACGCCTGGAGACCGGCGACGGCGTGTTCTCGCACTGCCTGACCATCCCGGCCGACGCGCACTCCACCGCGGAGCTGTTCCGGTTCCGGTACGCCTTCCCGGACGACCGGGACGTGTTCCCGGACTACGTGGTCCGCCTGATCGACACCGACGGCAACGGCCCGGAGTCCTGCTACACCCACCCCATGGCCGGCCAGCAGCTGCGCACGGACATCCTCAGCAGCTGCTCGCTCGCCGAGGGCAAGGCGTACACCGTCCTCCTCGAAGGCCAGAACGCGCCCGCCACGCACACCCTCGTCCACCGTGACGTGACCGCCACGGCCCAGGGCTGCGCCGGCTCCGCCGCGACCGCCATCGGTGCCCCGGCCCTCCATGCCTCCTCGGGCGAGAACGGCACGCTGCGCTGCCACCGGATCACCACCGACACGGCGACGGACCGTCTGGTCATCAACGCGCGCGACACGGAGGACACCACCCACACCCTCGTCATGAACGCCGAGGGTGGCATCGAGTGCTATCTGCAGACCGTCGCGTGCACGGCCCAGGGCTCCACCAGCTACCAGGTCGTCACGCAGGCGCCGGAGGACTGGACCCTGCCGGAGTCGTACCGCCTCGACGCCTGGCGGACCGCCACGGCCGCCGGGCTCGCCCCGGAGTGCCCCCGGGCCGGATCGTTCACGTCCGGCTACGGGCCGGTGACCGGCGCGCTCTCGGAGGAGCGCCCCGCCGTGTGCGCCGTCCTGCCGACCGTGGCAGGCGACCGGTTCACGGCGAACGTCACGGCCACCGACGGCGGGACGTCCACCGCGGAGCCCACGCTCTACGGCGGCAAGGGGCAGCGCCTCTCCGGGCCCACCTACCAGACCGACGGCCAGAGCCTCTTCGTGCTCTCGCTGCCCGACGGCGCCGACCGGACCGCGTACCGCGCCACCCTGTCCTGCGCCAACCAGCCCTGCGGCGCCGAGGAGCCGTCCGTCGACACGGTCACCCCGACCAGCGCCCAGAGCGGTACGGTCGCGACCGTCACCGTGCGGGGAACTGCGCTCAGCAAGAGCACCACGGTCAAGCTGTCGGGCGGCCCCGCGCCGCTGACGGCCACCACCGTCTCGGTCTCCGAGGACGCCCGGACCCTGAAGGCGACGGTCGACCTGCGCGAGGCCCCGGCCGGCACGTGGAGCCTCAGCGTCCTCGCGTACGACAAGGAGTACCCGCGCGGCTCGTTCACGGTCACGCCGCCCACCACCGGCCCCGGTACGTACAAGCCGATCACCCCGACCCGGCTGATGGACACCCGCAGCGGACTCGGCGTCCCCAAGGGCAAGGTCGGCCCCGGCGGGACCGTCACCCTCCAGGTGACCGGCAAGGCGGGCATCCCGGCGGCCGGGGTCACCGCCGTCGTCCTCAACGTCACGGCCACCGGCCCCACCTCCGGCAGCTTCGTCTCCGTGTACCCCGACGGCACCACCCGCACGAGCGCCTCGAACCTCAACTTCACCGCCGGCCAGACGATCCCCAACCTGGTGGTCGTCCCCGTCGTCAACGGAAAGGTGAGCTTCTACAACCGCGCCGGGTCGGTCGATCTGCTGGCCGATGTCGCCGGGTACTACACGACCGACGGCACCGGCTCCACGTACGAGCCGATCACGCCCACCCGGCTGATGGACACCCGCAGCGGACTCGGCGTCCCGAAGGCCAAGGTCGGCGCCGCCGGCACCGTCACCCTCCAGGTGACCGGCAAGGCGGGCATCCCGACGGCCGGAGTCACCGCCGTCGTCCTCAACGTCACGGCCACCGGCCCGACGGCGGGCAGCTTCGTCTCCGTGTACCCCGACGGCACCACCCGCACGAGCGCGTCCAACCTCAACTTCACGGCCGGGAAGACCATCCCCAACCTGGTGGTCGTCCCCGTCGTCAACGGAAGGGTCAGCTTCTACAACCACGCGGGGACGGTCGACCTGCTGGCCGACGTGGCGGGTTACTACACGACCGACGGCACCGGCTCCACGTACGAGCCGATCACGCCCAGCCGTCTGATGGACACCCGGAGCGGACTCGGCGTCCCGAAGGCCAAGGTCGGCCCCGGCGGAATCGTGACCCTCCAGGTCGCGGGGAAGCCCGGCATCCCGGCGACCGGAGTCACCGCCGTCGTCCTCAACGTCACGGCCACCGGCCCGACGGCGGCGAGCTTCGTCTCGGTGTACCCCGACGGCACCACCCGTACCAGCGCGTCCAACCTCAACTTCGTCGCGGGCGAGACGATCCCCAACCTGGTCGTCGTGCCCGTCGTGAACGGAAAGGTCAGCTTCTACAACCGGGCGGGGACGGTCGACCTCCTCGCGGACGTGGCGGGTTACTACACGTCGTAACGCGGGAGGCTCTCCCCGGGCGCCGGCCGGCCCTTCGGCCGGCGCAGTCCCGCCTCCGTGATCCTTCGTACGAGCTCCTTGGAGCCGACCTCGACGGCGCCCGCCGCCACCGCGTCCGCGTACCGGTCCGACGGGATGTCGTAGTGGTCGCGTTCGAAGGCGCGGGGCGGGGCGCCGATCGAGGCGGCGAAGGCGTGGAGCTCCTCGTACGAGACGTCGCTGACGAGGTGCGACCACATGCGTCCGTGACCCGGCCAGGTCGGCGGATCGATGTACAGGGCCACGTCAGCCCCTCACCGCTGCGGCCGCCGCCGTCACTTCAGGCCGCCGACCGGGGCCACGACCACGCCCGCCTTGCCGCAGACCCAGTGCGGGTCCGGTCCCAGTTCCGGCTCCACGTCCAGGGCGTGCGGGTCGCCCGACGAACACACGGGACAGAGCGGCCAGCGGCCGTACCGCTCCAGGAGCGCGTCCTGGACGTCCTGCGCGACCAGCCCCGCGACGTACGTGATGCCCTCGGGCCACTGCTCGACCCACCACCGCCGGTGCGTCACCGCGTCCTCGACCATCGAGACGACCTCGGCCGCGGCCACCTCGCGCGCCGCCAGATCGGCGAGGACCAGGGCGCGAGCGGCATGCAGGGCCTGCTCCAGGGGGTCGATGTCGTCCATGGAGTCATTGTCACCCCACAAGCCTCACCGGCGAAGGCCCCCTCCGCATCCGCGGCCGACGAGGTCTTGACGCCCCCTGTGCCCGAAAATATCTTTCAGGTGTGACCAATGACGTGAAGGAAAGTTTCACCGGCGGCACCAGAGCGTCCGTACCGGGCCCGTCCGCGCCCGCCGGCGGCGGCTCCGGCGCCCGCGGAGCGCCCGCCCCCGCCGCCCTCGCGGCCAAGGTGCGGACCCTCGTGCCGTCCATGACCCGCTCCATGCAGCGGGTCGCCGAGGCAGTCGCCGGCGACCCGGCCGGCTGCGCCGCCCTCACGGTCACCGGTCTCGCCGAGCTCACCGGCACGAGCGAGGCGACCGTCGTCCGCACCGCGCGCCTCCTCGGCTACCCCGGCTACCGCGACCTGCGGCTCGCCCTCGCCGGCCTCGCCGCCCAGCAGCAGTCGGGACGGGCCCCCTCCGTCACCGCCGACATCGCCGTCGACGACCCGATCGCCGACGTCGTGGCCAAGCTCGCCTACGACGAGCAGCAGACCCTCGCCGACACCGCCGCCGGACTCGACACCGTCCAGCTCGGCGCCGCCGTCGCCGCCCTGGCCGGCGCCCGCCGCATCGACATCTACGGCGTCGGCGCCTCCGGCCTCGTCGCCCAGGACCTCGGTCAGAAACTCCTGCGGATCGGCCTCCTCGCCCACGCGCACAGCGACCCGCACCTCGCCGTCACCAACGCCGTACAGCTGCGCTCCGGCGACGTCGCCATCGCCATCACGCACTCCGGTTCGACCGGTGACGTCATAGAACCGCTGCGCGTCGCCTTCGACCACGGCGCCACCACGGTCGCGATCACCGGGCGCCCCGACGGCCCCGTGACGCAGTACGCCGACCACATCCTCACCACCTCCACCGCCCGCGAGAGCGAACTGCGCCCCGCCGCCATGTCGTCCCGTACGAGTCAGCTCCTGGTGGTGGACTGCCTGTTCACCTGCGTGACGCAACGTACGTACGAGACGGCGGCCCCCGCCCTCGCGGCCTCGTACGAAGCCCTCGCCCACCGGCACTCCCCCCGCACCCGCTGAACGTCCACGCGACCGACACCAACGCGACCGACGTCAACGACGACGCACCGAAAGAGCCGCACGTGTCCTCTACGTACTCCGAACTGCGCGCCCAGCTGGCCACGCTCACCACCGAGGCGTTCCGCCCCGAGCTCGCGGAGATCGACCGGCTTCCCACCGCCGAGATCGCCGCGCTGATGAACAGGGAGGACCAGACGGTCCCCACGGCGGTCGCCGCGCAGCTCCCGCGGATCGCCGCCGCCATCGACGCCACCGCCGCGCGCATGGCGCGCGGCGGCCGTCTGGTCTACGCCGGCGCCGGTACGGCGGGGAGGCTTGGCGTCCTCGACGCGAGCGAGTGCCCGCCGACCTTCAACACCGACCCCTCCGAGGTCCTCGGTCTGATCGCGGGCGGCCCGACGGCGATGGTGAAGGCGGTCGAGGGCGCGGAGGACTCCAGGGAACTCGCGGCCGCCGACCTCGACGGGCTGCGGCTCACCGCCGACGACACCGTGGTCGGGGTCTCCGCCTCCGGCCGTACCCCCTATGCCGTCGGCGCCGTCGAACACGCCCGCGCGGCGGGCGCTTTGACCATCGGCCTGTCCTGCAACGCCGACAGCGCGCTGGCGGCCGCCGCCGAGCACGGCATCGAGGTCGTCACCGGCCCCGAACTCCTCACCGGATCCACCCGGTTGAAGGCCGGTACGGCCCAGAAGCTGGTCCTCAACATGATCTCGACGATCACGATGATCCGGCTCGGCAAGACGTACGGAAACCTCATGGTCGACGTCCGCGCCTCCAACGAGAAGCTCCAGGCCCGCTCGCGGCGGATCGTCTCCCTCGCCACCGGCGCGCCGGACGAGCAGATCGAGGCCGCGCTCGACGCCGCCGACGGCGAGGTGAAGACCGCGATCCTGATGATCCTCGCCGACATCGATGCCAAGGCCGCCGACCAGCGCCTCACCGACTCCCACGGCCACCTGCGAGCGGCGCTGCACGCCCCGGCCGGCTGAGCGCTCCTCTCCCCCCACCCCCGCACAGCGAGGCACCACCGCACATGAGCACAGACGACAAGAACCGCGCCATCGCCGCCGCGATCCTCCCGCTCGTCGGCGGCGCGGAGAACATCGGCTCCGTGGCCCACTGCATGACCCGGCTCCGGCTGGGGCTGCGGGACCGCTCCCTCGTCCAGGACCAGGCCCTGCGGGCGCTGCCCGCCGTCCTGGGCGTGGTGGAGGACGACACGTACCAGATCGTCCTCGGCCCGGGGACGGTGGCGAGGGTGACCCCGGAGTTCGAGGCGCTGGTGGCCGCCGGGACACCGGATCTGGCGGCGCGCGGCGCGGCGATCAAGGCGGCGCGGAAGGAACGGAACGCCACCCCCTTCAAGCTCTTCCTCCGCAGGATCGCGAACATCTTCGTCCCGCTGATCCCCGCCCTCATCGGCTGCGGCATCATCGCCGGGCTCAACGGCCTGCTGGTCAACCTCGGTTGGCTGCCCGCCCTCACCCCCGCGCTCGCGGCGATGGCGAGCGGCTTCATGGCGCTGATCGCGGTCTTCGTCGGCTACAACACGGCGAAGGAGTTCGGGGGTACGCCGATCCTCGGCGGCGCGGTCGCCGCCATCATCGTCTTCCCGGGCGTCGCGAAGATCGACGCGTTCGGCCAGACGCTGTCGCCCGGCCAGGGCGGCGTGCTGGGCGCGCTCGGGGCGGCGGTGCTGGCCGTGTACGTCGAGAAGTGGTGCCGCCGCTGGGTGCCGGAGTCCCTGGACGTCCTGGTCACCCCGACGCTCACGGTCCTGATCTCCGGCCTGGTCACCCTCTTCGGCCTGATGTTCCTCGCCGGTGAGATCTCCACCGCCATCGGCGACTTCGCCGACTGGCTGCTCGCGAACGCGGGCGCGGGCGCGGGCTTCATCCTCGGCGGACTGTTCCTGCCGCTGGTGATGCTGGGGCTGCACCAGGCGCTGATCCCGATCCACACCACGCTCATCGAGCAGCAGGGCTTCACCGTCCTCCTCCCCATCCTCGCGATGGCGGGCGCGGGCCAGGTCGGCGCGGCGATGGCCGTCTACGTCAAGCTCCCCCGCAACGGCTCCATCCGCCGCACCGTCAAGTCCGCTCTGCCGGCCGGCTTCCTCGGCGTCGGCGAGCCCCTGATCTACGGCGTCTCGCTCCCCCTCGGCCGCCCGTTCGTGACGGCCTGCGTCGGCGGCGCGTTCGGCGGCGGCTTCGTCGGCCTCTTCAACATGCTCGGCGACAAGGTCGGCTCCACGGCCATCGGCCCCTCGGGCTGGGCCCTCTTCCCCCTCCTCGACGGCAACAGGGGCCTGGGCGAGACGATCGCGATCTACGCGGGCGGCCTGCTCGTCGGCTATGTGACGGGCTTCGTGGCGACGTACCTCTTCGGCTTCAGCCGAGAACTGCTGGAGGAGTTCAACGTGGACACAGAACCGGAGACCATGCCGGCCACCTCGGGCGCGCCGGCCCCGCAACCGGCGAAGGTCTGACCGTACGCACGCCACCAGGGCCGCCCCGGCCGGACACCGGGGCGGCCCTCGCACGGCCCCTCTACGCGAGAAAGGCCGACGAAATCGTCGGCCGTGGTGGCGTACCTACTCCTCGCCACTTTCAACTTATAGCGCACAGGGGGGCTTGCGGCAAGGCCCCGGTGGTGCCGCAGAATCGCTCGCCTCGGCCAGAAACCGCGGGAACGGGAGACCCATCACGTGCGTGTGCTGTTGTCGGTCCACGGGTTGTGCGGCGCCAGGAGGCGGACGTGCGCGTCGCCGGACTTCGCCGGCGCGACCTCGGATCGGAGCTGAAACCATGAACCCCCTGACCACCAGCGCGTTCGACCTTCCCGGCCACCTCTCCCCCAAGGCCGACCCGATGCTGATCGGCGGCGACGAGCAGCACTTCGCGGCCATCGCGGAGAGCCTCGAGCAGGCGATCGCCGAACTGTCCGACCGCCTCGACGCCGCGCGCGAGGCGCCCGGCGGCATCGGCCGGCAGGCGATGGAGCGGGACCTGGAGATCCACCGGCTGACCGCTCGCCTGCGCACACTGCGCCGCTTCGGCCTGGACCTGTGCCTGGGACACGTCGTCGGCGCGGACGACCCCGAACCCGTGTACATCGGACGCCTCGGCCTCACCGACATCGAGGGCCGCCGGCTGCTGCTCGACTGGCGCTCCCCGGCCGCCGAGCCGTTCTTCGCGGCGACCCACGCCAACCCGATGGGCCTGGCGAGCCGTCGCAGATACCGCTGGACCCGCGGCCGGGTCAGCGACTACTGGGACGAGGTGTTCACCGCCGACGGGCTGGAACGGCACGCCGCGCTCGACGACCAGTCCGCGTTCATCGCCACCCTGGGCACCAACCGGTCGGCCCGGATGCGCGACGTGCTCGCCACGATCCAGGCCGACCAGGACGCCATCATCCGGGCGGGCTCACGCGGCGCCCTCGTCGTCGACGGCGGTCCGGGTACGGGCAAGACCGTCGTCGCCCTGCACCGCTCCGCGTACCTGCTCTACTCCGACCCCCGCCTCGGGCACCGTCGCGGCGGCGTGCTGTTCGTCGGTCCGCACCAGCCCTACCTCGCCTACGTCGCCGACGTCCTCCCCAGCCTCGGAGAGGAGGGCGTGCGGACCTGCACCCTGCGGGACCTCGTCCCCGAGGGAGCGGCAGCGCCGGACGAGACCGACCCGGACGTGGCCCGCCTGAAGTCGTCCGCGCGCATGGTCGGGGCGATCGAGCAGGCCGTCGGGTTCTACGAAGAGCCGCCCACGCGGGGAATGACGGTCACGACGCCCTGGGCCGACATCCGGCTGACCGCCGACGACTGGGCCGAGGCGTTCCAGGCGCCGGGACCGGGGACGCCGCACAACGAGGCGCGGGACCTGATCTGGGAAGAGCTGGTCTCGATCCTGCTGGACAAGCTCGACGGCGACGTCCCGCCCGACGATTTCAGCAGGGCGCTGCGGCAGGACGACGAGCTGACCGGCGCCCTCCACGGCGCGTGGCCGCTGCTCGAAGCGACCGACCTCGTCGGTGACCTCTGGTCGGTACCCGCCTACCTGAGGCTGTGCGCTCCCTGGCTGGGCCCGGACGAGCTCCGGAAGCTGCGGCGCGCGGACGCCCAGGCCTGGACGGTGTCCGACCTGCCGCTCCTGGACGCGGCACGGCAGCGGCTCGGCGACCCGAAGGCGTCCCTGCGCAAGCGGCGGCACGACGCCACTCTCGCCGCCGAACGCGAGCGCATGGCCGGCGTCATCGACAACGTGCTCGCGGCCGACGACGACGGTGAGGGCGCGGTGACGATGCTGCGCGGACAGGACCTGCGGGAGAGCCTGATCGACGAGACCGCCCTGCCCGCCATCGACCGGGACGCCCTGGCCGGCCCGTTCGCACACATCGTCGTGGACGAGGCTCAGGAACTGACCGACGCGGAGTGGCAGATGTTGCTCCTGCGCTGCCCGTCCCGGAGCTTCACCATCGTCGGGGACCGCGCCCAGGCCAGGCACGGGTTCACGGAGTCGTGGCGGGAACGGCTCGAACGGATCGGGCTCGACCGGATCGAGGTGGCCTCCCTGAGCATCAACTACCGCACCCCGGAAGAGGTGATGACGGAAGCCGCGCCGGTCATCCGCGCCGTGCTGCCGGACGCCAACGTGCCGACCTCGATCCGCAGCAGCGGCGTCCCCGTCGCCCACGGGTCCGTCGCGGACCTGGACTCGGTCCTCGACACCTGGCTCGCCGCGCACGCCGACGGGATCGCCTGCGTCATCGGCGCCCCCGCCTTCCGGTCGACGCCCCGCGTCCGGTCGCTGACCCCGGAGCTGTCGAAGGGGCTGGAGTTCGACCTGGTCGTCCTCGTCGACCCGGAGGAGTTCGGCGAGGGCGTCGAAGGAGCGGTCGACCGCTACGTCGCGATGACCCGGGCGACCCAGCGGCTCGTCATCCTCACGAGCCCCTGACATCGGCCGCTGCCATAATCCAGCGGTGGACGCGCGAACGAGGACCGACGGGATACGGACGGGCGCGGGGCCCTTGGCATGGGCGCTGCGCCCCGGGGAACCGGCGGACGTCGAGCCGATCGCGGAGCTGCGGGCCGAGGTGCTGCGCCCGGACCTGGAGCGGTTGGGCCGGTTCGACGAGCACCGGGTGCGGCAGCGGCTGCGGGACTCCTTCTCCCCGCGACACACCTCGGTCATCCTGGCCGACGGCGCCTTCGCGGGCTGCGTCACCTTGCGCCCGGCCGAGGAGGGGCTGTGGCTGGAGCACTTCTATCTCGCCCCGCCCCTCCAGGGCCGGGGCCTCGGCTCGGCCGTCCTGCGCACCCTCCTGACCCGCACCGACGCCGACGCCGTGCCGGTCCGCCTGAACGTCCTCCAGGGCAGCGCCGCCCGCCGGCTGTACGAACGCCACGGCTTCACGGTGGACACCCAGGACCCGATCGACGTCTACATGACCCGCCTCCCCGACCTCCGGCACTCCACCGCGACCCTGCTCCTGGAACAGGGCGTGACCTCATCGTGATCAAGGAGCTGTTGGGCCACGCCCAAGGCTCCGCCTTCAACACGACGCCATCGACACCCTAAGTACCACGCTCGGCAGCCCGGCGATCACCACGGGCAACGGTGACAACGACGAACCGCCGCCCCTGCGCCATCGTCCGCTGACGTTGCCGTCATTTACTGCCGTCACCCCACGCAGAAGCCCCGCCAGGACGCACTCGACGGGGCTTCGTTTCGCGATCACGAACGGCTTCAGCAAAGGAAGCCTTCAGAAGTGGGTGGAGGTATAGCCTGCCAGTGATCAGTCCAGGCTCTCGGCAAGCTCAATCCAGCCTGCCACTTCCCTCTCCCAATGAGAAGGATCAGCAGTCTCAAGGAAGCCTGCCGCCGACCATCGATCCCACAACCCTTCGGGCGCAAGTAGATCTTGCGAAAGCCGTATGCCCAAACGCCTCTCGATATGCAGCAGCGCGCCAAGGCACGACGGCTGGTTTCCCCGATTTTGCAGCTCGCTCAGACTGCGCTCCAGATAACGCTTCAACGCATACACATCTGAGGGTTGACAGAACCGAGCCAGCATGAAGGCAACGCCCTTTTTCGTGCGCCTGGCGCCCCCCCTCATCGATAAGCCTGTGCAGCTCATCTCGAAATTCAGATCTCTACGCAAACCCGATGAGCCAACACGCCGTAAGAGCCTCCCGCCAGTCGCCGTCCAGGAGCTGCTCCAGCTCGCTCGCCGACGCCTGCCGACCGTCGTCCATCAAGGCCGCACCAAACTCAAGGGCCTGCTCACGGCCAGCCCTCATGAAGCTCCCGGAGAGGGGTTTCTTATACCTGTTCCCAGGCAAGCAATAGCACGCAAACAGATCACCCGCATTGCTTCCAGACACACTCAAACCCCCCTCTCCCGGACACACTACTTCGATTCCGTCACTTAAATGGCCCCCATTCTCGGCATGCCCGTCGTCTTCACCGGCCTGGTCGCCTCAGCCTGGGAGAACGAAATCAACGGCAAGGACCGGCACGGCATCTCCCTGCGCGCCGACGCCGCCAAGGCGGGCGCCTGATGACCGGCAACCCCCTCGGGCTCGCGCTCCTCGCCGTGGTCGGCCTCGGCGGGCTCGGGCTGCTGGGCTGGTCAGGTTTCTGCTTCGCCCGCTGGTACCGGGCCGACGCCGAGACCCGGATCAGCCTGCGGCAGGCCCGGCGGCTGCGGTGGAGCTGGAAGCGGCTCGCCCCGATGCTCGGCCTGGCAGTCAAGGACGCCACCCCCACCGTGCTCCAGCAGTACGGCCCGCAGGACCAACCGACCAAGCCGCGCGTGCTGGTCCCGCGCCTGCACACCCGCGCCGACACTTTCGGCGTCACCGTCACCGCCGATGCCCTGCCGCAGGTCGGGCTGAGCGCCTGGCAGGACGCCAACGAGGGCCTGTGCGACGCCTGGGGTATGCGCCGCATCCGGATCAGCCAGCCCTAGCCTGGAGTGATCGTCGCACGCGGCTTCCGCCGTGAGCCGCTGGAGGCGGTGATCCGCTCACCACTGCTCGGTCCCGACGGCTCCCCAGTGTGCCGACCGGGTCAGTTCGTCTCCACCGATGATGTGCTGCTCGGCTGGGACGAGGACGGCACCCCCGTCGTGCTCAACCTCGCCTATTCCGCGCACGCCCTCGTCGCCGGCCTCACCCGCTCCGGTAAGTCGATCACCGTCAACACCCTGCTCGCCTACGCGTCCCTGATGCGGGATGTGCGGCTGATCGTGATCGACCCCAACCTCGGTGCGGTCGCGCCCTGGTGGCGTACCGCCTGCAAGGTCTCCGACGCCATCCACCCCGACGAGCCGACCGAGATCCTGCGCCGGGTCCGCGAGGAGATGCAGCGCCGCGAGCGGCTGTTCTGGTCCGGTCGCACCGACCGCATCACCGAATTTCACTCGGTGCTCGAATCGGCCCTGGAACACGCGGTCCGCGAAGACGAGCCGCCCCGGAACATCGCACGCAACGTCAAGACCACCACGCACCAGCCCAGGCGCTTCCAGCCCCTCACCGCAGCCGAGGCGCGCCAGTTGCTCGACGCCGCCCGCGCCGACCGACTCCAGGCGCTGTACGAACTCGCACTGCGCACCGGCCTCCGCAAAGGCGAACTTTTCGGCCTCCACTGGGAAGACCTCGACCTCACCAACCGGAACGGCCAGCATCCACCGCTCGCTCCAACGCACCCGCATCGGCGGCCTCACCCACCTGCCCACAAAGACCCGGGCGTCCGAGCGCCGTATCGCGCTCCCTCAGCCCGACCGACGACGACCACGACAACCCACCCGCCGCAGCCATCGTCCGTTGACGTTGCCGTCAGCGTTGCCGTCAAACGACTCAGAAGCCCCACCGAGATTACTCTCGGCGGGGCTTCTGATATACCCAAGGACATTCCGCCTTGCTGTTGCGGAAACAGACGGATCAGAGCAGAGCCCTATCCATCAGTCCAGTCGATTCAGTTCAGCACGGATTCCTTCTGCTTCGGCGCGAGCAGCGGCCGCTTCGGCGGCAGCTCTCTGGCGATCTTCCTGATAGATGAGAACGCCAGCCAGTGAGTCCAAAGCGTCTGCAATCCTTTCCCGCCACGCGGCAAAAGATTCAGTTTCACGCCCACCCGGAGGCCTTTCGGATCGCACTTCCCTCAATTTCTTAAGTGCGGCGCGCAACTCTGGAGAGACAGGCACGAGGCTCACCCTCGTCCACCGATTTGAGGCAAGAACCGCTGGCAGGCAGGGCATGGTGCGATCAGTTCACCATGATTCTCAATTGGGAATGAATTCCCTCTACCGCCACCGCCGATCCTGACAGACTGGAATGTCGCCCCCTCTAGCGGGATGCCGGCGCTCTCGAACTGAATGGCACACCCAACTTCCCCGCACCCGCCGTGGTGTCCGGAGTTAGCTACTGCTCTCGCTGTCTGCGGAGGCATTGCACCACTGCGCGTATCCGTTGCATAGGAGAAACGGACATGCTCTCCATCCGCAGAGGTAATCTTCGTAGCAACATTGGGACGCGATTCCGGACTCATGCTCAGCGCCTCGTCTGCGAAGTCGAGCAAGTCATCATCGGCCTCCCCACAGTTGTGAACGAGGACCGGCGCAGCCCCAGCCAGCACATAGTACGTGTGGACGTCAGAGACGGTCAGGTTGTGGACCGTGGCGTCCTGGCCGGTCCAGCGCTCGATCGAGGCGATCTGGACGAACGTGCCCGCGCTCGTCCGGAGCCACTGGCCCGACTTCAGGTCGGCGGCGTTGATCCACCTGCCTAGCTCGGCGACCCAGAATGGGTGGCCGTCCGTCGCCGTGACCTCCGCCGTCTTCGAGCCGGCCTTCCCGTCCGTGTCGATCGTGACCTTGACCAGGTGCTTGAGGCCCTCACCCTTGATCTCGGCGGTGACCGTCTCGATCCGGGACTCGCCCGTCTTCGGGTCGGTCGCAACGACCTTGTCGCCGGTCTTGACCTGCTCGATCGGCTTGGTGGAGCCGTCGGCCATCAGCACCTTCGTGCCCGGCGTGAAGCTGTTGTCCGACCTGTTGCAGGATCCGCCGCTGGAGCCGCCGCTGCTTCGCGAGGAACCGCCGTTGGAGCCGCCGGCCTTGGAGGTACTGACCTTGTTGCCGCCACCTCCGCCGCCCTTACCGCCGCCGCCCTTGCCGCCGCCACCCTTACCGCCGGAGACGGAGGAGGACTTCGGCGCAGCCTTCGCCTGCGCCTGCTTCTGGACCGGGTTGCCGGTCTTCTTCTTCTGGGCTAGCGCCTTGTCGGCGATTCTCTTCGCTTCTTCCGCGGCCTTTTTCTTGGCCGCTTGCGCGGCCTTCTTGGCCTTCTCGATCGCCGCGATCTTGGCCTTGAGCGCCGCCGCCTCGGCCGCCTTGGCCGCCTTGAGGACGGCCTCCGCCGCCTTCTTCGCCGCCTTGAACGCCTGGATGGCGTCGATCGTGCGGTCGATGGCTCTCAGGACCGACGGGATCTTGCCGATCTTGCCCCATGGAATCGCGTCGAGGATGAGGCTGCCGCACGACCACATGTCACCGCCGAAGCAGGCCATGGCGTCGTTGATCCCGATGAAGTCCTTCAGCGTCTCCCACGCGATGGCGAGGATCACCGAGGACAGCGACTTGCCCATCGTGGACTGCGCCTGCGCGACCTGCGCCGCGCTCAGACCCGCGCCCGCCAGGGCGGCCGCCCGTTCCGAGGACGACAGCGAGATCGCCAGGCCCGTCGGGTCGGCGTGCGTGACCGGGTTGTTGTGCGCGTACGCGTAGCCGTTGGACTGCAGCGGGTCGTTCAGATCCAGGATCGGGTCGGCGGACAGGAAGCGTCCGACCACCGGGTCGTACAGACGGGCGCCCAGCAGCGAGTAGCCGGAGGCGTCGTCGTTCGTCTTGCCGAGGAACCCCTTGTGGGTCTGCAGGTTGGCAGCCGTGGTGGCAGCCGCACGCTGGTTGCCGAAGGGGTCCTGCTTGCGGATGCGGACCGTCTGGCCGCCGTAGAGCGCGACCTCCGCGTACGGGCTGCCCTGGTGGTCCGTCGTGATGGCGACCAGCTGGGAGGAACCCGCGCCATAGGCGAAGCGCATGATCGCGCCGCCGGGAGCGGAGTAGGTGCGCTGGGTGTTGACCAGGATGCCGCCCTTCTGGACGGTGACCTCGGCCTCGCCCAGGTGCAGGGTCGCCTGCTTGCCCTTGATCGTCAGCAGTCGGCCGCCGTCGGGGCCGTAGATGTGACGGGTGTCGTTCTGCGGCGACCACAGCTGGGCCGCGGAGGCACCGTCACAGGTCGCCAGCACGATCGCCGTACCGCTCGCGGTCGCGCCGCCCTGGACCGCGACGCAGAGACCCGACGCGACGTGCGTCAGCTGTCCCGCCGTGTTCCGCTTCAGCTGCTGCGCGGCCGTGCCGTCACACTTCTGGATCTGCACCGCCGAACCGGCCGTGTTGGCCGCCGGCCGGACACACCAGGTGTCGTGCACCGTCAGCGTGCCCAGGTTCGGGTCGGCCTGACCCGGTGCGGGAGCGAACCTGAAGTTCTGCGCCTGGGTGGCATTGCAGGGGTACAGCTGCAGCGGCTGCGAGGCCGCGACCAGGCCGGACTTGAGGTCGATGCACTTGTCGGCGAGGCCCACGTACGGGGTCTTGCCACCAGCGCCCTGGCCCGTGATCCGGTCGACCTGGCCGTCGTAGGTCCAGCTCAGCTCCTGCTTGTCGCCGTTCTGGATCGAGGTGATCGACTTGGTCTCACCAGTGAGCTCGTACAGACGCTCCGCCTCGGCCTTCACCGCCGCGCCCGCAGGCGTCTTGTACGCCTTCGACACCTTGGTCAGCGTGTGCGGCTGGGAGCCGTCCGCCTTTCCGTAGGTGTAATCGATGACGGCGTCCTTCGTGGTGTCGCCGGTGAGGTCCTTCTCGCTCAGCTTCTTACGGTTGCCGAGCAGGTCGTACTCGTACTCCTGCCAGTAGCCGGAACCGTCCGCGCCGGCGGCGACATTGAGCGTGCCGTCGAGCGCGTTCTTCGGAGCGGTGGAGCACGTGGTCTGGTTCTTGTCGGTCCACGCCTGCTTCAGCTGACCCAGCGGGTCGTACGTGAAGCACTGACGCTCCGCGATCCCCTGGGAGTGCTCCTGGATCCCGGTGACGTTGCCCGCCGGGTCGTAGGTGTAGGAGCGCTTGGAGACGAGGATGCCGCTGACCAGGGACGCGTCACCCGTCTGCTCCCGGTAGACCTGCTGGTCCTTCAGCTCACCGCTGGCCTCGTCGAAGGTGTTCTGCGTCCACACCCGGTACGGCTGCGCGCCGAGCGTGGAGCGCATCACCTGGCCGTACGGGGAGTAGACGGTCTCCGAGCCGTACCAGTCCTTGCCGGATATGGAGAGCGGCAGGCCGTCCTTGTTGTAGCGGACGACGAGCTTCTCGGCGGCGAGGGCGCCGACCGCGGGAAGGGTGGCAGCGTCCAGCTGGCCGGTGTCGGAGTACTGGTAGCCGTACGTGTACGAGCTCTGCAGACCCCACGTGTCTGCGATCGACTGCGGCAGGCTCAGCGTGGTCGAGGTCGGCTGGTAGTCCTCGGTGTAGCCGTTGACCTTCTGCGTGTACGCCAGACCGTCGGTGTAGCGCGTGGCGGTGGCGGGCAGGCCCTTGCCGCCGGCGACGTTGTCGTACGTGAAGTCGGCCAGCAGCGTGCCGGCCGGACCGTTCAACCGCTGCTGCGTGGGCCGCGACAGCTCGTCGTAACCGTTCCACACCACGCCACGGCCGGTGGTCGTGGTCAGCACGCGATCGCGGTGATCGTAGGAAGTACTCGCCGTGCCCGTGTCCGGGTCGGTGGCGCTCTTCATCCGGCCGCGGTGGTCGTACGTCCACGACCACGGGTGCGTCGGGTCGGCCGACTTGGTGGCCTTCACCAGCTGGCCACGCGCGTCGTACTGGTAGCTCGTCGACGTGTACGTCTGGTGCGCCGTGTCGGTGAACGTGTCCGTGCGCGATGTGCGGCCGAGCGCGTCGGTGTAGACCCGGTAGGAGGAGGCCCCCTGCGGGTTGATCACCTTCGACCAGTCCTGGCCGTACTCGTATCGGGTGGCCCGCTCCGGGAACGCCTTCGACGTGGCTCCCTCGGACCCCGGAATCTCGTACTTGAGGAAGGGCATCTCCTCGACCACGCGACCGAGGCCGTCGTAGGTGTACATGGTCCTGTTGGGGACCGCCGTGTCGGCGTCCGGGATGAACAGCTCGCCCGGCTTGGCCGTGTGCGACAGATAGGCATTGTTGGTCTGCCGGATCTGGCTGGCGCTGTTGTACAGCGTGTCCGTGATCAGCCATCCGCGGCCCGTGGCCTGCTCCTGCGACTGGCGCTCACGGCCGAGACCGTCGTAGATCGTGACGGAGGTCTCGATCCGGTCCTTGTGGCCACGCGCGTGGGTGGTCACGTAGGGCGGCGTGCGCGTCGGGTCGTCCGGCTTGATCTCGGGGATCGTGTAGACGGCCTCGAAGTCGGGCACTGCCGTGGCCGAGGGCGTGCGGCCCGCACCCCACGCCTTGACGAGGCGGCCCAGCGGGTCGTACTCCGCCTGGCTGACCCGGCCGTTGACGTCCGTGGTCTTGAGGCCCACGGCCCGGCCCGGCTCCAGCTCTTGGATCTGCTCGTGCAGCAGGGAGTTCCTCTCGATGACCTTGAAGACCTGTCCGGTGGGCGGGTCGAAGGTGATCGTGGAGGACTTCTGGTCGGGGTCGGTGCGCCGGACGACACGGCCGATGGCGTCGAAGCCGGTGGTGCCGTTGGTCTGGAAGCCGGTGCCGTCGCCGTTGAGCGACCACGTCTCGGTGGCCAGGCCACGCGTCGTGGCGCCGAGCGCCACACCGTAGCCCAGGCCGTCGTACGCCGTGCGGGTGCCGCCGCTCAGAGTCTTCAGGTCTGTGAAGTTGGCATTCGCGCAGGAGGTCGGCGAGGAGAGAGCCTGCTTGGTCAGACCGATCATGTTCTTGTCGGTCTGGTGCAGGTACTCCATCTTGGTGCAGGACTCGTCGCCGGTCTTGCCGGTGTCCCCCAGGAACTCGACCTGCGTGGGCAGGCCGTACGTCGCGTCGTAGGTCGTCTTCGTCTCGACGAGGCGCAGGGTACGCGTGTCGTCACCCGTGCCGGAGGACTTGGTGTACGACACCGTCCGCGGCTCGGTGACGCGCCAGGACCGCAGCGGGGTCAGGCCGTCGTCACGGTTGCGCTTGGCGAGTTCGGTGGCGTCGGGGACGGTGATGCTGCGGGTCAGCCAGTTGGTGTCGGCGTCCTCCGCGCTGGTGTAGGTGAGCTCCTCGGCGATGCGGCCCGCGAAGGGCTCCTCGTCCTTGGCGATCTCGACGCCGTGGACGTCCGTGACCGGGACGGTGTTGCCCATGCCGCGGAAGTAGCGGGTGACGGCCTTGGTCTTGGGACTGTCGGTTCCGGGGGTGTCCTCGCCCGGCGTGGAGCCCTCTCCGCTGTCGGAGGCGGCCCTGTCCGCACCGGTGATCACCGTGGTCTGCTCGAAACCCGCGAACTGCGAGTACGTCCGCGTGGACTTCTTGGTGAACTCCGCCTCGGCGAGCTTCCATCCCGCGTTCTTGTACGCGTACGAGGTCAGCGTGGAGTACGAGCCGGGGACGTTCGGGAGTTCCTCGATGGAGTCCACGACGTACTTGTGGAACCAGTCGATGTCCTCGACCTCGGGGTCCGGGTTCCAGAACGCCGGGTAGCACAGGCGGTTGTTGTTCTTCAGCCCGGCCGTGTCCGTCTTGCCGGGGAGCCCGGCGCCGGTGGGACTGGCGCATTCACCGACGGGCTTCTTGTAGGTGACGACGGTCTCGCCGCCGTACTCGTTGATGACACGGGCGATCCGCAGCCGGGAGAACGACGGACTCGCGTCGTCCTTGATGCGGTTGGGCATGTCCTCGGCGTTGGACTCGAAACGCACCGCGTTGAGCTTCACGCTCGCGTCGGGGGTGCCGTTGCGGCCGTAGCCGGTACGGCCGATCGACTCCAGCCACAGAGCGGTGTTCACGCCGGTCTTGGTAACCGGGAAGTGCTGCGTCAGCTGGTACTCGTCCACCGCTTGGCGGGCGGGGTCGCCCGCCAAGCGCTGGGCGGTGGTGGTGATCTTGTCCAGGCGCTTGGTGGTCCAGAAGGTCGGGCCGGCGTTCCAGCACTTCTTCTTGTCCGTCGTGGTGACCGCCTGGCACCGCAGGTCGGCGGGGGTGTCGTACCAGATGCGGTACTTGCCCGGGTCGCTCGACTTGAAGTTGTCCTGGCTACAGGTCAGCGTGCCCTCGGTGTAGCAGCGCTCCTCGACGGAGAAGTTCACACGGGCCGGAGCCGACGTGGAGAAGATGCTGTCCTTGCGCTGGCCGTAGTCGATACGCGACAAGTAGCCGCCGCGGTCATACTTGACCGGACCCTTGAAGTAGAAGTTCTTCGCGTAGTAGTTCTCTTCCTTCTCCCACCACAGCGACATGGCGTTGCCGTGGATGTCCTCGACGTAGTCGAGGCTCCAGCGCCAGCCCTGGGTGCAGAAGGAGGACTTCCAGTCGGTGGTCGTCGGACCCTTGTAGCAGTCCTCGCCCGAGTGGTTGCCGTACACCGGCACCGTGAGCACGGACTTGGTCTGCGGGTCGTCGGCGGCGGCGCCGTTCTCCGACCAGCCCGGGAGCTTGTTCAGACCGAAGTGGTACTTCGTGCCGTCCTTGGTGGTGACACGCCAGTACTCGCCGTCCTTCGCACCATTGCCGGTGGCCTGGCCGAGAACCCGCTCGATCGTCGAGCCGTCACCGTTGGCCGTGAACCACTTGCCCTTGGTCGCGTCCCACACCAGCTCGGTGGTCATGCCACCCAGCGACAGCGTGGCGTTCATCGACCCCCAGCACAGGTCCGCGGTCTTGTGGGTGGAGTTGTTCGCCCCGGTCTTCTTGGAGTCCTGGCGGCAGTTGGCGTACGTCCGGGTGATGGAGCCCGCGTTGTAGTCCCAGCCGTCACCGACCCACGAGGCCTGGTTGTTCGACGCCGAGGTGCGACCGTCGACCGATTGCGAGTTGTACGACAGGCCGACCTTCGGCATCAGACCGCCGGCGGTCTCCGGAACCTGCACCTGGTAGTTGTAGGTGAAGGCGCCGTTGGACGAGCCCGCGGCCCAGGAGCCGGAGGACAGCAGCGGGGAGGCGGTGAAGTCACCGGAGCTCGAGGCACCGGTGTCCATCGCGCCCACGGCCTGACGGCCCGAGGCGTCCACTGCGGGCAATGCGGCCTGACGGGCCGAGGCGCCTGAGACCTTCGAGCCGGCGTCGTTGTCGGGGAGCAGGTTCGCGACCGGAACCGAACCCGAGAGGATCTTGCGGGTGGGTGCGTTCTTCTTGAGCTTGGCCTTGGTGGGGGCCTTGGCGGCCGGCACCTCCTTGACCGTGGAACGCAGCCGCTCGACGTCCTCGGCGACGTCGTCCTTCCCGGACATGGTCTCGGTGCCGGTGTCCGGCGCGCAGTCACCGGTGTCCGGGGAGTCGATGACACAGTTCGGCAGCAGGACCAGGCCGAAACGCTCTGCGGCCTGCGGGCCGTAACGGTCGGCGAAACCGGTGGTGTCGACGTCGAGCAAGACCT
The DNA here is from genome assembly GCF_040611675.1 of Streptomyces sp. NPDC006551. Taxonomy (NCBI): domain Bacteria; kingdom Bacillati; phylum Actinomycetota; class Actinomycetes; order Kitasatosporales; family Streptomycetaceae; genus Streptomyces; species Streptomyces sp. NPDC006551. The sequence continues at coordinate 12,955 of NZ_JBEXOT010000046.1, read as the reverse complement.
GCGCGGCCGGATCGGCGGTCGCCGGCGGGATGACCTCCATGATCATGCCGGGTACGCCGGTCTCCTCCGACGTGGTGGTCGACTTGACCGCGACCTGCCAGTCACCGGCGATCGCCGCCGGGTCCTGTCCCACCGGCACACCCACCGCGACCGGCAGACCCACCGACGTGGTCTCGTTCACCACCGGCACGGTGGTGCCCGGCTGGGTCTGCGCCGTCAGCGGCGCCTTGCCGGCGTCCTCCGCCCACGGGTCGACAGCCTGCGCCACATAGGGCGTGACCGGCACCTCTTCGGCCGTGCTCAGATCCTTGACGGCCGTGACATCCGGATCGATCGGCGCGTCCTCGGGCAGGTCGGGCAGCTTGACCTGCCCCGTGTCCTCCTCCCGGCTCATGCCGGGACCCGGCGCCGCCCATGCCTGTGCGCTCAGGCTGGTCACCGACAACGTCGAGGACAACAGAAGGACGGTCGCCGTGCGGCCAAACCGCCGACGCCGTCGTTGTGACTCCGTCATGGCTGGGCGTCCCCGCCCCAGCCATGACAGCGGACCTGAAGCACGCATACGCGTCGACTCCCACTGAGGCAACCCAGACAACTGATGAGGTGCGGAAACACCAAAGAGCGCACACCTGCTCCAGGCGCACGCGTGTGCACCATCTGTCATGAACGCTGCGCGTTTCAAGATCGGAGGAACGGGCTGGAACGCATTTTCGGTGAGCTGCGTCACGGTTCATGAATCATCGAATCGCCGCACTGACGATCTTTCAGATGGATCGTCCGATTTGCCACATAGAATCTCTTAAGGGTTGCCCGAAAGCCCCAGAGGGAACGCAAGCGGCCACGAGCCCGCCCAACTCGCCCCTGAAGGTCACGAATTAATAAAACCTTCATGTATGGACAGACCGTGTCGGTCGTGTGATCGTTTGCGCGCCTGTGCCCCGCGGTCCGACCGTCGGGGCTGTCTGTGCTGACCCCATTCCGCTTGGTCCCCACGGGAGTAGACCGCCGTGACCGCGCTCCGCCTGCTCAGCCCCTTCGTGCGCACGCGCACCAGGCTGGCCTGCACCCTCGGCCTTGTTCTGGCCGCACTCACCGCTGCCCTGTTGCCCTGGTGGCAACCCGACAGTCCACCAACGGCCCAGGGCCCACGACCGGCCGAGGCGAAGCCGGCCTCGACCGGCCTGCGCGACGAGAAGGCCGCCATGTCCCAGGCCCTGCGCACCGGAAAGCAGGTACTGGTCGAAACCGAGACCACGGCCACCGAGCTGACCTGGGCCCTGCCGAACGGTCGGCTGCGCACGCAGATCCACGCCCTCCCGCAGCGCGCGAAGAACGCCAAGGGCCAGTGGGCGCCCATAGACAACAAGCTGGAGCGGACGGAGGGCGCGCCCGGCGGGCTCGGCGTCCGGCCCGTGAACGCCGCCCTTCCGGTGCGGTTCTCCAGCGGCAGCGCCGACGCGTCCCGCGCGGACCGTTCCTTCGCCAGGGCCCCGCAGCCCGGTGACAGCGTGCTGGCCGAGATGGACGTGTCCGGCCACACCGTCGCCTACAGCTGGCCCGGCGCTCTGCCGGAGCCGGTGCTCGACGGGCCCCGTGCCCTCTATCCCGAGGTCCTGCCCGGGGTCGACCTGCTGCTGGTCGCACGTGAGGAGGGCGGTTTCGCCCAGCTCCTCATCGTGAAGACGCGGGAGGCCGCCCAGCAGAAGGCACTCAAGTCGGTTGCTTACGGCCTGCATTCGAAGACGGCCGCCTTCCGGCACGTCAGGGCCGGCAGCCGCGTACAGATCCTGGACAAGGGCGGCAAGGAGATCGGTTCGATCCCCACCCCCTTCGCCTGGGACTCCAGCGGCCGCGACCCCGAACTCCCCGACGCCGGGGCCGCTCCCCGTACGTCGGTGGCCACCTCCGCCGACGTGCTGAAGCTCTCCGGCCTGACCGGCATCGAGCCCGGCGCCCGCCAGGCCCAGGTCCCCCTCCGGCTGGAGGGCGAGGGCACCGGTGACGCCCGCCTGCGGCTGCAGGCTGCCGCCACAGGTCTGTTCACGGACAAGGACGTCCGCTTCCCGGTGTTCGTCGATCCGACGATGAACACCCCTTGGGAGGCGTGGACGACCGCCTACCGCCCGTACCCGAACACCAGCTTCCACAACGGCACCAACTTCAGCTCCGGCACTTCGGACGCCCGCGTGGGGTACGAGAACCAGACCGGCGGCCTTGGCCGCTCCTTCTGGCGCATGAAGTTCACGAAGATCACAGGCGCCACGGTCTACTCGGCCTCGTTCAAGGTCCAGAACAACCACTCCTGGTCCTGCGACAACCGTCAGTTCGAGTTCTGGCTGACCGGCGGCATCTCCACCGGGACCACCTGGAACGCCCAGCCGAGCTGGGCCACGCACCTGCAGTCGAAGTCCTTCGCCCACGGCTACTCCTCCACGGGCTGCCCGGACGCGTACGAAGAATTCGACAACGCCAACGTGAAGGCCGCCGCGCAGAAGGCCGCCACCGGCGGCTGGACGAACATCACCTTCGGCATGCGGGCCACCAGCGAGGGCGACACCTATACCTGGCGCAAGTTCCGCGCGACCTCCGCCGCGTTCGAGGCGGTGTACAACCGCATCCCCTCCGAGCCGACGGGCGGCACGAGCACCCCGGGCGGAGCGTGCGTACAGACTCCGGGCAGCCGGACCATCGCGACGACGAGCATCACCCTCTCGGCGAACGCGAAGGACGCCGACGGCAACCTGAGCAAGCTCCGCTTCCGCGTCACGAAGGTCGGAGGCACCTCTACCGATTACCTGGGGACCCCGAACTCCAGCGGCACGGCCTCCGTGCCCGTCTCCGGTCTGGTGCATGGAGCCACCTACACATGGGTCGTCCGGGCCGAGGATTCCCATTCCCCGCAGGGCCTCTCCAGCTGGTTCCCGCTCGGCCTCGAATCCTGTTCCCTCACCGTCGACACCACCGCGCCCCAAGCGCCTGACGTCACGAGCACCCACTTCCCGGAGGCCACCGACAACGGCCAGACCTGGGCCACGGTCAGGTTCGGCGGAACCGGCGCGATCACCTTCAAGTCCGTCGGAGCTGCGAAGTTCCGCTACAACTTCGAGGGTGTGGGAAGCACCGAGGTGGCCGCTGCGGCCGACGGATCCGCGACGGTGACCAACCTGGCTCCGCCGCACGCCGGTCCGAACGGGCTGCAGGTCTTCGCCCTCGACGCGGCGGGCAACATCAGCGCGCGCACGGACTACGCCTTCTACGTCCGACCGCGCGACAAGGCCGACGGCCCGGGTGACGTCGGCGGTGACGACATCGTCGACCTCCTGATCGTCAACGCGAGCGGCAGCCTCCAGTCCCTTTCCGGCGCAGCCGGGGGCGAGCTGTACTCAGGCATGCGCGGCTCCTACGTCCTCAGGCCCGACGCCGACAAACCGGAGATTCTCAACGCGGAGGAACCGCCGCCCGGCTACTGGTACGACGCCACCACCGGCAAAGCCGCGCTGATCTCCCACTACGCGGACGTCTACCCCGGCGACGGCTCGACCGACCTCTTCTCCGTCGCACCGGACGGCACCTTCTGGCTCTACCCCGGCGACGGCTACGGCACCTTCAACGTCGAGGACAGGATCGACATCCAGCTGCCGCCGGGCGCCCCTGCACCGTCGACCTGGACCCAGATCAAGGCGGTCGGCGACATCACCGGCGACAAGCTGTCCGACGTCGTCGTGCGCGCGGGTGCGGCCTTCTGGACCCTGTCCGGCTACACCGGAGCCACCTTCCAGTCAGCCACCCAGATGACCGGCGAGACCTGGACCCGCCGCGACATCGTCAACCTCGCCGACATCGACAAGGACGCGACCCCCGACCTGCTGTGGCGGGACCTGGACACCGGCTTCATGTACGTCCGCCACGGCAAGCCCGGCACCGTCACCGGCAGCGTGAACCTCAGCTCGCTGATGACGTCCGCCGCCTCCCGGCAGGGTGACGTCCAGTACGGCAACGGCTGGACCCAGACGAACATCTCGGCTGCCATCGGCATCCCCGACGTGAACAACGACGGTACTCCCGACATCTGGGCCCGGGACGGGGCGACCGGAAACATGCGCGTCTACTACCCGTCCGCGACCAACACCAACGCCGCGGCCAAGACGGTCCTTTCCGTCGACTGGAGGAGCGTCAAGTCCTTCGGATAGGCACAGAGCACAGCTGTGCTGATTCGAGCCTCGGTCGTTGGTAGCGGTCGAGGCTCGGCCTTTCGTCGGGGTCAAGGCCGCCGGCGCTGTCGCGCGTACATCCTGAATTGCGCCAGGTGCCGCGAACCCATCTACCCCAACACCCTCCAGGGCAGCGAATGCGGCCCTGCCGTGGCGAGCCCCCGGCACGCCCCAGCGTGCCGCCGCGCCGGCTCCATCCACCACCGCCGAGGTCCGCGCCCACGCGGCGGCCATCCGCGCCCGAGAAGGGAAATCGCACACGACGGTTCAGCTCGTCCGCACCGACGGCGGAGCAGGATGGAGGGGAGGAGGCGACGCCATGCCTCCCCACACCGCTGCCCGCCGGGACATGGCGACCACGACGAGATCTACATGTGGCTCATGCGCCAGCGCATGCAGCACCGCCCCGAGCTCGCGCTCTACCCGGAGCGGGGCCTGGCCGTCAAGCAGTATCGAAACGGACGCGCCACGCCCGACGGAGCCCGGCGCCCGTCGGGCAGTCGCCGGGCAGAGGGAGTGGGCCACCCCGCCGGCGTACCCGTGATCGTGGAGATCACGTCCCACGACTCCGACACCCACCGCCGCGACCGCGTCGAGAAGCGCGGCGCCTACGCCGCCTCCGAGACTCCCGTCTACCTTCTCGTCGACCGACGGCGCCGGCACCGTCGTCGCCTTCAGCGACCCCCGGAACGGTGCCTACCAGCACCGGGACTCCTACCCTTCGGCGCCACCGTCCCCCTACCCCGCCCCGTCCCGTCCGCATCACCCTCGACACTGAGAAGCTCAAGGACCACGCCGGCTGACCCGTCCCACCGCTCTCACATCGTCGGCAGGTACTCCGCCAAGCGGTCGTACTCCTCCCTGACCCCCGCCTCCATCCCCGTCGCCAGTGCCTGGTCCCGGATCTCGGTCGACGGCCAGAGCGAGGTGCTCGTCAGGGCCGTGCCGCCTTGCGGGGTGGAGTCGAAGGTCAGGGTGACGTGGACCGGCGGGCCCGGCATGAGTTCGAAGTGCTCGGTGTAGACGAGGCGTTCGTTCGGGACGATCTCCTCGTACGTTCCCGAGAACACGATGTCCTGTCCGTCGGACGACGTCTGACCCCAGCGCCATGCTCCCCCGACCCGGAGGTCGATCTCGCAGACGGTCGTGGTCAGCGCGGCCACGCCGTACCAGTGGCGGACGTGCTCGGGGCGGGTCCAGGCCTCCCAGACGCGTTCCGGCGGGGCGTCGAAGGTGCGTGTGATGACCAGTTCCCGGTCCGACGGTGTCGTCAGCAACGTGATCATGATCGCTCCCGTCTTCCGGACGGATCTCGGCGACTCTCGGACGGCTCCCTACTGTCATGGTCACACCGACAGAGCAACCGAGCGACACGACTGAAGGGCGGCACCCCCGCTGGGGTGCCGCCCTTCGGCGTTCAGCCGGACCGCTGATCCTCGACGGATCAGAAGTCCATGTCACCGCCCGGCATGCCGCCCGGAGCGGCCGCGGCGGCCTTCTCCGGCTTGTCGGCGATGACGGCCTCGGTGGTCAGGAACAGCGCGGCGATGGAGGCCGCGTTCTGCAGCGCGGAACGCGTCACCTTCGCCGGGTCGATGATGCCCTCGGCGATGAGGTCGACGTACTCGTTGGTCGCGGCGTTGAGGCCGTGGCCGACGGGCAGGTTGCGGACCTTCTCCGCCACGACGCCGCCCTCGAGGCCGGCGTTGACGGCGATCTGCTTCAGCGGGGCCTCGAGGGCCAGCTTCACGATCGCGGCACCCGTGGCCTCGTCGCCCGTGAGGTCGCCCTCGAGCTTCTCGAAGACCGAGGAGGCCTGGAGCAGGGCCACGCCACCACCGGCGACGATGCCCTCCTCGACGGCCGCCTTCGCGTTGCGAACGGCGTCCTCGATGCGGTGCTTGCGCTCCTTGAGCTCGACCTCGGTCGCGGCACCGGCCTTGATGACCGCGACACCGCCGGCGAGCTTCGCCAGGCGCTCCTGCAGCTTCTCGCGGTCGTAGTCGCTGTCCGAGTTCTCGATCTCGGCGCGGATCTGGTTGACGCGGCCGGCGACCTGGTCGCTCTCGCCCGCGCCGTCCACGATCGTGGTCTCGTCCTTGGTGATGACGACCTTGCGGGCGCGGCCCAGCAGGTCCAGGCCGGCGTTCTCGAGCTTGAGACCGACCTCCTCGGAGATGACCGTGCCGCCCGTGAGGATGGCGATGTCGTTCAGCATGGCCTTACGACGGTCGCCGAAGCCCGGAGCCTTGACGGCGACGGACTTGAAGGTGCCACGGATCTTGTTGACGACCAGGGTCGACAGGGCCTCGCCCTCGACGTCCTCGGCGATGATCAGCAGCGGCTTGCCCGACTGCATGACCTTCTCCAGGAGCGGGAGCAGGTCCTTCACGGAGGAGATCTTGGAGTTGACGATCAGGATGTACGGGTCGTCCAGGGACGCCTCCATACGCTCCATGTCGGTGGCGAAGTACGCCGAGATGTAGCCCTTGTCGAAGCGCATACCCTCGGTGAGCTCCAGCTCCAGACCGAAGGTCTGGGACTCCTCGACGGTGATGACGCCTTCCTTGCCGACCTTGTCCATGGCCTCGGCGATGAGCTCGCCGATCTGGGTGTCGGCGGCGGAGATGGAGGCCGTGGAGGCGATCTGCTCCTTGGTCTCGACATCCTTCGCCTGCTCCAGCAGGGCGCCGGAGACGGCCTCGACGGCCTTCTCGATGCCGCGCTTCAGAGCCATCGGGTTGGCGCCGGCCGCCACGTTGCGCAGGCCCTCGCGGACGAGCGCCTGGGCGAGGACGGTCGCGGTGGTCGTACCGTCACCGGCGACGTCGTCCGTCTTCTTGGCGACTTCCTTGACCAGCTCGGCGCCGATCTTCTCGTACGGGTCCTCGAGCTCGATCTCCTTGGCGATGGACACACCATCGTTGGTGATCGTGGGGGCGCCCCACTTCTTCTCGAGGACGACGTTCCGGCCCTTGGGGCCAAGGGTGACCTTGACGGCGTCGGCGAGCTGGTTCATCCCGCGCTCGAGACCGCGCCGTGCCTCCTCGTCGAACGCGATGATCTTGGCCATGTGAAGTGGTCCTCCCGGACATGGGGTGGATAACGCTCCAGGACCGCGCCGACGCCCGCGACGGACGGCCTGCGTGCCAGGCGGTTCCTTGCCCCACCTGGTCGCGGGCCTCGTCTGCCCGATCCTCGTAAGCACTCTCACCTTCAGAGTGCTAACGCCAATGATTAGCACTCGCCCTAGGAGAGTGCAAGCGCCTCCCACAGATCGGGAGACACCCGGGGAGCCGTCCGGGAACGCACGAGGGGCCCGCATCCCGGTCAGGATGCGGACCCCTCGGCGTGAGTGCGTACGTGGTGGCCGATCGCGCCGTGCTCAGACGGCGAGCTTGACCATGTCCGCCTGCGGACCCTTCTGGCCCTGCGAGATCTCGAACTCGACTCGCTGACCCTCTTCAAGGGTGCGGTAACCGTCCATCTGGATCGCGCTGTAGTGGACGAAAACATCCGCACCACCGTCGACCGCGATGAAGCCGTACCCCTTCTCCGCGTTGAACCACTTGACGGTGCCCTGAGCCATGCCTAACTCCCCTATTACTGGCCCTTGCGCGGGACCGCACTTCGCGGACCCGGGTCAGACCCTGCGCCGGAACGCGTCGACCGCGGCTGAATGTATCTGCCCAACTGCCCTCTGCAACAGGTCAATCGGACGAGAATTCTGGGCGCGCCGGAAAGGAGAATTGGGGAGGATTCGCTGAGTTCCGGGGCAAGTCGGGCCCGTCAAAGTGCGCAGAAGGTACACAACACTCGAACACTTTGGCTGCATCTTGTCGCGCGTCGACGCATTCTCATATGCGTCCGGCATGAGCAGCGGAGGGGGCTTCCCCAACTCTACCCCGTTCAACCATGCAGAATTGCCCCCTCCGTTTCTCACGGAGAGGGCAATTCGGGGAATCGCGATGAGTCAGCAGCCGCCGGCGACGGCCGGGATGATCGACACGCCCGCCCCGTCCGGCGTCACCGTCTCCAGGCCCTGCTCGAAGCGGACGTCGTCGTCGTTCACGTAGACGTTCACGAAGCGGCGGAGCTTGCCCTGGTCGTCCAGGACTCGGGCCGCGATGCCCGTGTGGTTCTTCTCCAGGTCGGCGATGACCTCGGAGAGGGTCGCGCCCTCCGCCGGGACCTCGGCCTGACCGCCCGTGTACGTACGGAGGATGGTGGGGATGCGGACCTTGACGCTCATCGGGTTCTCCAGTCTCTCAGTCGGCTCAGTGGGCCAGGCCGGCGTCGCGGAACGCGTCCAGGCTCGGGCGGATGGTGGCGGTCGCCTGCGAGGTCTCGGCCACCGCGTCCAGGGTCTTGAGGCCGTCGCCGGTGTTCAGCACGACGGTGGTCAGGCTGGGGTCGATGAGACCGGCCTCGACGAGCTTCTTCGTCACGCCGACCGTGACCCCGCCCGCCGTCTCGGCGAAGATGCCCTCGGTGCGGGCCAGGATCTTGATCGCCTCGACGACCTGCTCGTCGTTCACGTCCTCCACCGCTCCGCCGGTGCGGCGCGCGATGTCGAGGACGTACGGGCCGTCGGCCGGGTTGCCGATCGCCAGGGACTTGGCGATGGTGTTCGGCTTCTGCGGCCGTACGACGTCGTGGCCGGCCTTGAAGGCCGCCGACACCGGGGAGCAGCCCTCGGCCTGGGCGCCGAAGATCTTGTACGGCTTGTCCTCGACGAGGCCCAGCTTGATGAGCTCCTGCAGGCCCTTGTCGATCTTCGTGAGCTGGGAGCCGGAGGCGATCGGGATCACCAGCTGGTCGGGAATGACCCAGCCGAGCTGCTCGCAGATCTCGTACGCGAGGGTCTTGGAGCCCTCTCCGTAGTACGGGCGCAGGTTGACGTTGACGAAGCCCCAGCCCTCGCCCAGCGGGTCGCCGATGAGTTCGGAGCAGAAGCGGTTGACGTCGTCGTAGTTGCCCTCGATGCCGACGAGGTCGCCGCCGTAGACGGCGGCCATGACGACCTTGCCCTGCTCCAGGTCGTGCGGGATGAACACGCAGGAGCGGAAGCCGGCACGGGCGGCCGCGGCACCGACGGCGCCGGCCAGGTTGCCGGTGGAGGAGCAGGACAGGGTGGTGAAGCCGAAGGCGCGGGCGGCTTCGAGGGCCTGGGCGACGACGCGGTCCTTGAAGGAGTGCGTCGGGTTGCCGGAGTCGTCCTTGACGAAGAGCCTGCCCGGCTCGACGCCGAGCTCGCGGGCGAGGTTGTCGGCCTGGACGAGCTTGGTCCAGCCCGGGTTCAGGTTCGGCTTGTCGGCGACGTCGGCCGGGACGGGCAGCAGCGGGGCGTAGCGCCAGATGTTGGCGGGGCCGGCCTCGATCCGCTTGCGCAGCGCCTCGGGGTCACCGGTGGGCAGGTCGTACGCGACCTCGAGCGGGCCGAAGCACAGCTCGCAGGCGAAGATCGGGCCGAGCGGGAAGACTTCACCGCATTCGCGACAGGAAAGCCCGGAAGCGGGACCGAGATCGACCGTGCTCTGGGCGTTCTGGGTGTTCTCGGTGTTCGCGACAGTCTGTACAGCCATTGGAGGCGAGGCCCTTTCTCCTCATCTTTCCCATGGCGAATTTCGCCATGAGACGGATTTGGCACCTTCCCTAGCCGGGGACCTCGCTGGAGGACGAGTGACCGACTGGAGGGTTGCCGGGGCTTCAACGGGCCGTTTCCCTCTGCCCCTCTGGATGAGCGGTATTCGGTTGTGGAACGCGGGCGGCACCCCGACATGCATCGGGCATCCGCGTTGTTCAAGACTGTAACCGAAGGCATGGACGGTTGAGATGGTCGTCCGAACCGCGAGATGGAGATCACCTTGCTGGATGAAGTGGAGCGCTGGCTGACCCGGCGGTCCTGGTCCGTGACCGACCGTCCGCTGGAGCGGATCCTCGCGGCCAAGCGGGGGACGACGGTCAGCGTCGTGCTGCCCGCGCTCAACGAAGAAGCGACGGTCGGCGCGATCGTCTCCGTGATCCGGCGCGAGCTGATGTCCGACGCGGTTCCGCTCGTCGACGAGCTGGTGGTGATCGACTCCGGTTCCACCGACCGTACGGCCGAGGTCGCGGCGGCTGCCGGGGCCCGGGTGGTGGCGCGCGACGAGATACTTCCGCGGATACCGGCCGTCCCCGGCAAGGGTGAGGTCCTGTGGCGCTCGCTGATGGTGACCGGTGGGGACGTCGTCTGCTTCGTCGACGCGGATCTGCGGGACTTCTCCGCGGACTTCGTCTCGGGGATCGTCGGCCCCCTGCTCACCGAGCCGGACGTGCACCTCGTCAAGGCGATGTACGACCGCCCGCTGGGGGACGCTCCTGGTCAGGGCGGCCGGGTGACGGAGCTGGTGGCCCGCCCGCTGCTCAATCTGCACTGGCCGCGGCTGGCCGGTTTCGTCCAGCCGCTGGGCGGCGAGTACGCGGCGCGGCGCTCGCTGCTCGAACAACTGCCGTTCCCCGTCGGTTACGGAGTGGAGCTGGGTCTGCTGGTCGACGCGCTGCACACGGTGGGCCTCGACGCGCTCGCCCAGGTCGACGTCGGGGTTCGCAAGCACCGCCATCAGGACGGGCAGGCGCTCGGCCGGATGGCGGCGGCGATCTACCGGACGGCGCAGCTGCGGCTGTCGCGCGGGCATCTGGTGCGGCCCCGGCTGACGCAGTTCGAGCGGGACGAGACGGGGTTCTCCCCCAGGACGTACGCCGTGGACACGGAGGAGCGGCCGCCGATGCTGGAGATCGCGGAGTACGCGCACCGCCGGGTGGCGTAACCGCGTGGCGGAACGTCGGATGATGATGTTTTCTGCCTAGATTTCCGTTTCATGAGGTTCACGCATCAGAGGTTCACGCATCGAAGGGGAGCTGTGCTGGCGGTCGCCGGTCTCCTCGCCGGCTCGCTGCCCCTCGCGGCGGCCGGTCCGGCCGCGGCCGAGGTGATCGAGCCTCTGGGCGAGCGGGCGAGCCAGGTGCGGCCACCGTGGACGACCCCGGCGCCGACGGTCCGCCCGCCGCGGCCGGCCCCGCACGGCCCCCGGGGCTCGATGGCCGGGACCGGCGCGCACGGCGAGCGGCTGTGGCTGCTCGGCGGGCTCGCGCTGGCCCTCGCGGGGACGGGCGCGGTGGCGAAGGCGGCCCTGCGCGGCCGGCGTGGCGACTGAGCGCCGACGTCGTATACGTACGTTTGAGCGTTTACGGGACGGGCTAGGTTCGGCACATGGCTTCTGTACTGGTGGCTTCGAACCGCGGTCCTGTCTCGTACGTGCCGCGCGAGGACGGTTCGGGTGCGCTCGACGCCCGTCGGGGCGGTGGCGGACTCGTCTCCGGCCTCTCGGCCGCCCTCGCCGGGCAGCCGGAGGCGCTCTGGGTGTGCGCGGCGCTGTCGGACGGGGACCGGGAGGCCGTGCGCACGGGCGTCTCGGAGCCCGGCGTCCGCATGCTGGCCGTCGATCCCGCCGTCTACGACGGGGCGTACAACGGCATCGCGAACTCGGTGCTGTGGTTCCTCCACCACCATCTGTACGACATCCCGGTCGCGCCGGTCTTCGACGCGGAGTTCCGGCGCAGGTGGGAGGCGTACCGCACGTACAACCGCGCCTTCGCGGAGGCGCTGGCGGCGGAGGCGGCGGAGGGTGCGGAGGTCCTGGTGCAGGACTACCACCTGGCGCTCGTGCCCGGGCAGCTGCGGGAGCTCCGGCCCGACCTGCGGATCGCGCACTTCACGCACACGCCGTGGGCGTCGCCGGAGTATCTGCGGATGCTGCCGGAGGACATCCGCGAGGAGCTTCTGTGGGGGATGCTCGGCGCGGACGAGCTGGGCTTCCACACCTGGGCATGGGCGTCGACGTTCATCAGAGGCGCGCACATCGACAGCGCCACCGGGACGGCGGACGGCTCCTGGCCGAGCGACGACCCCTGGCGCGGAGTGCGCCACCGCAAGGCGGGCCAACCCGGGCGCGGCACCCGGGTGCGGGTGTACCCGCTCGGCGTGGACGGGGACGAGCTGCGGGCGCTGGCGCACCGGCCGGAGGTGGACGACCGGCTGGCCGCGCTGCGGGCGGAGGTCGGCGACCGGAAGACGATCGTCCGGGTGGACCGTACGGAACTGTCGAAGAACGTGGTGCGCGGCCTGCTCGCCTACCGCGAACTGCTGCGCGAGCGGCCGGAGTGGCGCGGCCGGGTCGTCCACCTGGCCTCGGCCTACCCCTCCCGCCAGGACCTGGAGGTCTACCGCGACTACACGGCGGCGGTGGCGCGGCTGGCGGAGGAGATCAACGCGGAGCTGGGCACGGAGGACTGGCAGCCGGTGCTCCTGTCCGTGAAGGACGACTTCGCGCGCTCGCTCGCGGCGTACCGGATGGCGGACGTGGCGCTGATCAACCCGGTGCGGGACGGCATGAACCTGGTGGCGAAGGAGATCCCCGTGGTGTCGGAGGCGGGGTGCGCGCTGGTGCTGTCGACGGGGGCGGGGGCGTACGAGGAGCTGCGGGAGGACGCGCTGACGGTCAACCCGTACGACGTGTCCGAGACCGCGCGGGCCCTGCACGAGGCGCTGACGAAGGGCCCCTCCGAACGGGCCGACCGCACCAAGCGCCTGGCGGCCAAGGCGACGGCGCTGCCGCCGCGACAGTGGTTCCTGGACCAGTTGGAGGCCCTGCGCGAGCCGCGCTGACGACTCGGCCGGACTCCTGGGCGCGCCCCCGCTGTCA
>NZ_JBEXOT010000045.1:0-50620 GCF_040611675.1 Streptomyces sp. NPDC006551 | reverse complement strand
GATGCACAACCTCGCCCTCGCCGGATAGGCCAGCGGGCCGCACGGCGGCCCACCACGCCCGAGGCGTCAAAGATCATTAACGGGACAGCCCTTAGACCGCCTTTCTGTGGATCGCCTTTCGGGACGAATGCACGCTTTCATCAGTTACGCCCTACTCAACTCGCGTGCATCGCCGGCCTTGAGCGCGTGTCATCGAACTTGTGCTAGGGAGCCGCCTACCTTCCTAGCCGCCGCTGCCGGACAAGGCCGGCCTTGTCCGGCAGCAGTTTGCCCCGAAACGCAAAGAGGCCCAGTTCTGTGGCAGTCGCCACGGAACCGGGCCTTCGTCGTACAGAGCCATTCAGTTGGGTGAAGGCGCCCAGGTAGTCCGGGCGGCTCGGTGGGGGAGCGTGGAGTCTGGGTGCCGTCGGTGGCCGGGCTGCCCGCTCATGGGCGGCAATCAGGTCGGTGATCGTGTCGGGGTTCGCGACCTCGCCGACCCAGCGGCCGGACGCGGTGAACACCGGCACGGCGTCGGCGTCCGCGTTGAAGACGGCGACGTAGTCGCCCCACCGGTCCATCAGCGTAGCCAGCCGCGGTCGGTGTAACCGAGCTGGCGGCCGTGGAGGTAGGCCGCGGCGTGCGGGGTGTCGGCGTGGACCAGGGCGGTCGCGTCCGGTCCGCAGGAGGTGAGGTAGTTCCACTGGCCGCCGAGCTCCTGGGCGAGTTCGGCGCCGTCGATTGGTCCTTCCGTATAGGGACGACCGTCACATTGACGCCGGAGTCGTGCGCGTATCGAATGCGTCCTGCCAGCTGAGTCCGGTGGCACGAGACTGTACGTGGTCAGGTGGCGGCGGTCAGGCACTGCCGCTCTCCGTTGACGGTTGAATCCACCAGTACGTAGGGTCGTCTGAACTATTCGACTCTGACGAGCTGGGGGGCACCACAGAGTCGCTATCGGGGGGTACAGAGACGGCGGCCGGCACTTGGTTTCGTGTCTTCAAGGCTTGCCCGGCATCGTGATGTGGCGGTCCCCTTCTCAGTCCATTTCATCGGACTCTTCATGACCACATATCTACGCCGTGCGGGCATCGCGCTGGCGAGCCTCGTCGCCGTCGTGGCGACGCAAGCGGTCCTGGCCGCGCCGCAAGCCGTCGCCGCGGACTGGCCGGTCCCGTCCGGTTCGACCGTCGCCAAGCCACTCACACCCGTGTCCAATTCGAAGGCGAAGCTCGAGTACACGGATCTCACGGACGTCGCGAACAAGCTGCAGGCCGCCAATCCGACTGCCCTCAGGGACCACAGCATCGGCACGGTCGTCAGCGCAGCGGACCTTGATGGCGTTGGCCTTGATGGACGTAGGTCCTGTTTCACGGACCCCGGGGACGAAGTCCTCGCGACTTCCACCGGCTTCTGCTGGAACGCAGAGGACACGAGCACCACGGTGTGGATGCCGCAAGGCGTCGCGACCAACACCGAAGCATCCCTCCCCGTCGACGGGCGCCAGATCGTCATCGGCTCCTGGTACAAGACCGAGGAGGGGCAGAAGAATCAAGCTTCACGCCTCACCATCGCCAACGCCTCGGACACCACCCGCGTCCGCTACATCCGCGTGATGCTCGTCGAACCGGATGGCACCTCCTTCCGGAGGCTGGCGACCCATGCCGACGCAGTCGTCTGGTACAAGAACTGGCTGTTCGTGGGTAACGGCGAAGGCTACTGGGTATTCGACGCCAACAGGTTCTGGAAGGTCGACCCCTCACGGACTCATATGGGCAAGGGCGCGGACGGCATCTTCGGAGCCGAGGGATATTCCTACGCTCTGCCGCTCGTCGGCAAGTACTACGACCCTGAACAGATCACGATCCCGCACGCCATGGACCCCGCCCAGGATCAGAAGTTCGAGTGCGGGACGTGGCACCGAGAGGACCCCACCGACTCTCCTTGCCACGGGGGTGCGTCTCTCGACCTGAGCAACGGTGCTCACCTCGTCAGCGCCGAAGTTACCGCGCGCAAGACGACCGGCGTGGTGGAAGGGTTCGGCGGCACGATCGCCCGCTGGCCCTTCGACTCCTCGACCGGACTCCTGCGCCACTCAGGGCTGTCGGCCAGCGGCAAGCCCGTCGCCCGGCCCACCGAGGTGCTCTTCTCGCCGATCCTCGGCGCCCAGGGAATCGTCTCCCGCGACAACACCTACCTCATTCCCGCCCCTTGCCCCGAATACGTTCCCGGCGGGGCGGCGATGAACAGCTGCATCTACCGCGCGCTGCCGAAGCAGCCCGTCCAGCTGTGGAAGCGCGTCTCGAAGCACATCGAGAACCTCGCCTACGAAACCGTCGACGGCAAGGTTCAATTGTGGATCAGCAACGAGAGCACCAGCCGCGTGATGGAACGTGTCGAATGGCCTCAGCTCGGCGGGCCGCTGCGACTGATCACCGACGCCGGTGGGGACACCAAGACCGACGGAATCCGCGACATGTTCGCCGTGGATCATAGGGGCCTGCTGTGGCGGTACGACGGAACCGGCAGCGGCGGCTACCACACGCCTGAGCTCCTCGGCGGCGGCTGGGGCGGCATGACCAAACTGGTCGGCGCAGGCGACCTCACCGGGGACCGCCGGCCCGACCTCCTCGCCGTCGACGGCGAAGGCAAACTGTGGCGCTACAACGGCGACGGAAACGGACGGCACTCCGCGCCCCTCTACGTAGGCGGAGGCTGGAACGGTATCCGCCTCCTCACCAATGCTGGTGACGTGACGTCCGACGGATTCCCCGACCTCTACGCCGTCGACACCACCGGCACCCTGTACCTGTACCCGGGCACCGGCACCGGCGCGCACAAGGCCCGTGTGGCCGTCGCAACCGGCTGGAACGTCTACAGCCGGATCACAGGAGCCGGGAACCTGAACTCCGACGACAAGCCCGACCTGCTCGCGGTGCACGGCACCACCGGACACCTGTACCGGTTCGACGGCGACGGAGTCGGCGGCCATAGCCTGCCCACCGACCTCAAGGGCGGCTGGGAGGCGTTCGACACCCTCATCGGAGCCGGCAAGCTCAACGCCGACGCCACCGACGACCTGGTCGTCAGAGAAAGCTCCACCGGCGAGTTCAAGCTCTACGCAGGCACCGGCAACGGCACCTTCGCCACGCCACAAGCCTGGCACTTCTGACCGCACACCTACCGGAACACGGCGCCCGCGACCGCCTATCCAGCGGCGCGGGCGCAGCCCATCCCCCTCCGCCGCGCCGCCCCATCGCCCCACCCACGGTCTTCAAGAACGGGTTTTGAACCAACGGACCTTGACCGCCTCTGAAACGCACCAAGGCCGGTACCCCTGCGGACTCGCAGGGGTACCGGCCTTCGGCGTGTTCGTACAGTCAGAGGCCGTCCGTCGGGGCCGGCGAACCGGACCAGGGCTGCTGAGCCCGTCGAACACAGTCTCTTCGTCCAGCAATTTCACGGCGCGGCGCCTGCGATCCTTGGTCCCGTTGGGCAGCGGCGGACTCTCCGGCCGGCTAGGAGCCGCCCAGAGCTTCCTGCAGTCAGTCGTTCCAGAACGGTGCGAGGGGACGTGGTGGCGGTGGCCGTCAGGCGTCACCGCCATTCACGCGCTCGTGGATGTCGATGAGGGTGGCAATGGCATCGGGGTTGTCCGCCAAGCCGACCCACTGCCCGAGCGCGGTGAAGACGGGGACCTCGTCGCGGTCGACGTCGAAGATGACGCAGTAGTCGCCGTAGCGGTCCATCACCATGTCCCGCATGACCGGGACCAGTGCGGTGTCCAGGACCTCCAAGGCGTCGACGGTGAGCAGGGCGGGCTCGCCGGGCGCCGACGGCTGGACCAGGGTGCCGGTCGCGCGCAGCAGGTCGCCGGGCTGGATGGCGGTCAGTAGCTCGTGCGTGATGCGGGGCTCTGCGCTGGTGCAGGTGACAACTGTGTCGGGGGCGTCCTCGTCGAGCGTGTCGGTGTCGGCGGGTCGGACGACCAGGTCGAAGGTGGCGGTGCCGCGCGGGCCGGGGGCGGGGATCGCGTCGACCCAGCCGTAGACGGCGCAGTGCTTGGTGTTCATCAGCTGGCCTCCGCCAGGGTCTTGGTGGGGCGAGGGGAGCGGGGCCGGGGGGTGTACTGCGCGAGGACCAGGAGCTCGCGGTTGCGCTGGCGCTGTGCGTCGGTGAGGGGCCGTCCCTTCGCGCCGTGGCGGTGCCAGAGCGGCGAGGCCGGCGGCTCGGGGTAGGCGAGGGCGTTGTCGACGTCACGGTTGCTGCTCATGGGGGCCTCCTGGTGGAGGTGAGGGGTTCAGGCGTAGTCGGTGGTCCCGCTGCCCCTTGGGCGGGTCGGAGACGAACCGGGTCTCGCCGGGGTGCGCCTCGTTCCAGAGCTCCGCGCAGACCTTGTGCACGGGCTCTTTGGGGTGGGACCTCAGCGGGGTGGTGGTGCCGCACAGCACGTACGGGGCGGGCTGCCCGAAGTGCGAGGAGTGGCGCCAGTTCAGGAGCTGGACCGGCGCCACGGGCTGCTCCGGAGGCGTGGGCACCGCGCGCAGATGGGGGCGCCGGGCGGTCACGGCCGCAGGTCGGGCAGCTGCTGGAGGACCTGGGCGATGAGGTCCGGCGTCGGTCTCCACGCGGGGAGCGCGCCCGTGGCGGGCAAGGGCAGGGGCAGCTCGCGGACGTCGTCGAGGACCAGGTGGTGCGCGTCGCGCTGCGCCCAGGGGCTGGTGCAGTGCTCGGGCCCCTGGTCCAGGTGGCAGTCGGTGAGCCGTGCGACGCCGATGACCGCGCCGCGATGCAGCTCGCGGCCGCGGATCGCGGTGGCCACCAGCGGGTCACGCAACAGGGCGGGGTCCGGCTTCGCCTTCCCGGCGTGGTGAGGACCCAGCCGCGCCACGGCCAGTGGGCGGGCCTGTTCTCCGGGGTCTTCCCGGCGAGGATGCAGGTGGCCCAGGGCTGGCGGATCGTAATACCGCGGATCCAGTCGCCGCCTTCGAGTTCGGTCGTCATGCGGCACGCTCCAGCGGCGCGGTGCCGGGGCGGCCCTGCCGGCGGCCGTTGACGGTCGGCGCCTGGAGGTCCTCGATCTCCGCCCAGCCGTACCGGCCGGAGTGCTTGGTGCGGTACATCGAGACGTCCGCGCCGCGCATCAGAGCGGGCAGGGCGTGGATGCCGAGGTAGTCGGGGACGGCGGCGCCGACCGACGCGGCGACCGCGACGGGCCCGGCCTCGGTGGGCACGGGCTCGTGCAACGCGTCCACAAGGTCCTGGAGGTGCTGCTCCATCGCGTCCTCGCGGGCCTGGGTGTCCACTCGGGTGGCGACGGCGAACTCGTCCCCGCCCAGGCGGCCGACGACTCCGTGGGGCCCGGCCCAGCGGGCGAGGCGCTCGCCGGTCGCGGCGAGCGCGGCGTCGCCGGCCGCGTGGCCGTGGGTGTCGTTCAGGCCCTTGAAGTGGTCGAGGTCGACCAGGCAGAGCACGGAGTCCTGCCGGTGGCGGGCGAGCAGGCGCTGGGCGCGGCGCTCGAACGCGGCACGGCGCTGGGCTCCGGTGAGCGGGTCGCGGCGTTCGGCCTCGAGGTGCCGGTGGAGCGTGAGCGCGTGGAGGGTCCAGCCGGTGAGCGGGACCGCGAGGGTGGTGATGAGGAGAGCGCGCTGCCCGATCGGTTCCGGAACGCGCGTGGCGGGGTTCATACTTGGATCTCCCTCTCGTCTCGTACGGGTTGGGTGACCCGGGGCAGGCGAACTGGTTTGGACGCCGATGTGCGCCTGTCCCGGGGCGGAGCTACAGCGCGAAGTCGCTGCGGGTGCAGCTGAGCGGGTTGTGCCAGCGACCGGCCTTCGCGGCCGTCCACTCCATCTCCCAGCCGGGCCGCAGCCCGGACGCTCCCCAGCTGTCCGGCTGCTTGCCGGGGATCTCGAGGCCGGCCGTGTGCGCGGCGTCGTACACCTCGTGCGCGCGGCGCAGGGCCGTGGTGGGGGAGTCCGCTTCGCCGGTGAAGACGTGCAGACCCCGCAGGGCCGGGTTGGCGGTGTCGTGTATCGGGACGTCGACCTCGTAGAACTCGCGGTTCGGCATGACGACCCATCTCCTTCCTTGCCTGGTGCGTGAGGGGCCATCGCGACGTCCCGGCCCTGACGGTGGTGTCGGGGCCGGGGCGGTGTGGAAGCCCGTCGCGGTCGCGACGGGGAGGGAAGGGGGTCGTTCCGGCCCGGGAAGTCCGGGCCGGAACGGCGGCGGTTCCGACGTTGTCGGCGCCAGGTTCCTGGTCGGTCAGTAGCCGCGATGCTTGTCGACGGCGTCGGCCGTCTCGAAGAGCTGGGCGGCCAGGCGGTAGATCTCGCGCGCCCCGTCCCGGGAGGGCTGTCGGTGGATCAGGCTGGCGGCGAACTCGCGGACCTTCCCGGTGAGGGCATCCGCCTGGGTGGCCAGGGCCTCCTCGGTCATGGTGTCGCCGGGTTCGGCAGGCAGCTGTGCGAGGAACTGGTGGAGGGTGGTGGTGATGACTGCGCTCGCTTCGGTGAGGTCGCCCGCCCTCAGCCACGGGGCTCCAGGTCTTCGTGCTTGCCGAGGTCGGAGGTGTAGGCGACGGTCGGCGTGAAGGCGTCGGCGCCCCTGGTCCACGTCTGCAGGATGATCCGGCCTTGGTACGGGTCGGCACCGATCCTGCGGCCGGTGACGGCGTGGATGAGGGTGACCGCCCGGTTGCCCGGGCAGGTGGCGTGTACCCAGGACGCGCCGAGGCGCTCCACCAGCACGGCGCTGAGGCGCTCCAGCGGGTCGGGGCCGAGGGCCTGGTGGGTGTTCTCCATGAACGGTTGCTCCGGAAAGGTTCGTGGCCGGGCCCCGAAGGTGGGGCCCGGCCTGGTCAGAAGTCGAGCTGGATGGGGATGCGCCGGTCGCCGTCGTAGCGGCCGTGGTGGACCGTGGCGCGGTGGGCGGCGAAGCCGGCCAGACCGCCCTGGACAGCAGTGCCGCACTCGCGGCAGCCGTTCCACCAATCCTCGCCGGGCGGCAGATCGGCGGGAGTGAGCGGGTGCGGTTGCCGGCCGTTGGCGGCTCGGCTCATTCCCGGACCGCTGCGGCGTACTGCTCTTCCAGGTCGGCGCGGGCGTCCGGGTCGTCGTCCATACCGGCCGCGTGGTCGTCGGCGACTGGGGAAGAGTCGGTGTTCCAACCCTGAGCTATTCGGCTCGGAAGTTAGATGATCAATTCCAAGGGATGCCTGCGGAGGGTGTGGGGTGGGCGGCGGCCGAAGCCACCGCGAAACGGTCAGGCGGCGGGCTGCTGGCCCTAGTACTGCAGCTGTAGATCGTTACGGTCGTTGGTCTGCTTGGCGCTGGTAATGGCTGGCACGGACTCGGTCTGGTGCCGTCGCGCCATTCGTCGGCGGGTCACGCCGTCGTGTCCGCCGGGTGGCTGGACTCGGCGAAGGGCCCCCGGTCGGGCCGCAGCGAGTAGAGAACCTCGTACACCTCGCGGCGGACCTCGACCGCTTCGTACGCGGCGGGGATAGTGAGGGCGAGCTCGGTCTCTCGGAACGTGTCGAGCGCCTCCGGGCTCTCGAAGAAGTAGATGCCGCACACGTCGCCGGTTGCGCTGTCGCGGCCGTAGACCTTCTGCAGGAGACCGGGTACGTCACGGAAGCGGGGCCGCCGCTCCAGCAGGCGCCGCTCGAACTCCTGCGCATCAAGTCCGGATGTGATCCGGACGAAGAGGATGACGGGCATTGAGTCATCTCCGTCCTGAGATGCCCCCTGAGTCGAGTCTAGCCAGGCAAGCTGTAAATCGTGATCTCGCTGGTCAGGGCCGGTGCGGACACAGGCGCGGCCACCGTTGATCATCGTGAGTTGTGTGGACTGACGAAGAGACGGTGGCCGCAGGTCACAGCATAGATCCCGCCCGTTGGCGGGATGCGTTCGAGGCCCTGATGGGCCGGATGGCGGGCCGGTTCGCGCGGGTTGAACCCCGGCGCCGGGTCGGGCGGCTTGTGCAGGGGCTGCTGTCGGACTTGCCGCGCAAGAACTGCTGGACGATTGCCGAGTGGGCTGGTGAAGCCACCCCGCATGGGATGCAGCACCTGCTGTGCCGGGCCTCCTGGGACGCGGACGCGGTCCGGGACGATGTCCGCGACTATGTGGTCGAGCACCTGCACGATGAGATGGCGGTGCTGGTCGTCGACGAGACCGGCGACGTGAAGAAGGGAACGCACACCGTTGGGGTCCAGCGCCAGTACACCGGCACCGCGGGCCGGATCGAGAACTCCCAGGTCGCCGTCTACCTCGTCTACGCCGGCTTGCGCGGGCACGCGGCAGTGGACCGGGAGCTGTATATTCCGCGGTCCTGGACCACTGATCCCGACCGCTGCCAGGCCACGGGCATCCCCGAAGAACGGGCCTTCGCGACCAAGCCGGAGCTGGCCACCGCGATGATCGAACGGTTCCTGGACGCCGGACACCGGGCCGCCTGGGTCGCTGGGGATGAGGTCTACGGTGGCAACCCGAAGCTGCGGTCCGCGCTGGAAGCGTGCGGTCTGGGATATGTCCTGGCCGTCGCGTGCTCGGCCGAAGTCGCCACCGGTGCAGGCAAGTTCCGGGCCGACGCTCTGGCCGGCATGTTGCCGAGACGGGCCTGGCAGAAGCTGTCCGCCGGAGCGGGCGCGAAGGGCCACCGGTTCTATGACTGGGCTGTCATCGACACCGCCGACCCTGGCTCCGGACACCGGCAGCTGCTGATTCGCCGCAACCGCCACACTGGCGAACTCGCCTACTACCGCTGCCATTCGCCCCAGACCGTGCCGCTGACCACCCTGGTCAGCGTTGCCGGATCAAGGTGGCGAGTGGAGGAGACCTTCCAGTCGGGGAAGGGCCTGGCAGGACTCGATGAACACCAGGTCCGCCGATTCGCCTCCCGGACCCGCTGGGTCACCCTGGCGATGCTCGCCCACGCCTTCCTCGCAGTCGTCCGGGCCGACGAACACGGCCGCACCCCCGGCCCCGCCGACTTGATCCCGCTGACCTGCAACGAGATCCAGCGCCTGTTCATCACCCTCGTCGTCCAGCCCTTCCACGACCCGGCCCACCGCCTCGGCTGGTCCACCTGGCGACGCCGTCACCAGGCCCGGGCACGAACCAGCCACTATCGGCGGCAGGCCGCATCCCAGACATGAAGATCACGATCTACAGCTGGAGTACTAGTTGTCGAGGTGGCAGCGGGCGGTCAGACGTCAGGGTCGACTTCGGGGTGCGTGAACCGCACGGGCTTGCCCAGCGACCGGGCGTAGGCGATTTCGGCTCGGGTGCTGTCTCCGATGTAGTCGCCGACTAAAGCGCCTGAGTTCGCGAATGCTGAGCACTCGGCGCCCCGAACCTGGGGCGGGAGTCGCGTGTCAGTTGGCGATCATCGTCGTTCTTTCACCCAGAAGGCGGGGCAAATGTCGCGGGCATCGCGGGTCCGGTGCCATACCAAGGTGCAAGGATTGCGTGTCCGTGCCTATCCTGGAGGTGGCCCGAAAATCCGATGATCCAAGCAAGGTGATGTCAATGTCGTCGCCATATTTCAAGTTTGGAGAACCGATCCCGAGAGATACTGAAGGCGTCGTGGATACCCCGCCGCCGATCGTCTTCCACGTGCAATCTGATGCCCGCCGCCTGGTGACCGGGCCAGAGGAACTGAAAGAGTGGGAAGACTCCTACCGGAAGACCACCGGCATCAAGGTGGATAGCGAAACTCCCTTGTCGCGGATGGCGTCCGAATCGCTGTCCCACGGCATATGGGACGACTCGATCACGGATCCGGATATGTGCACATGATTCTCACCGTCTCGGTCAAGGATGATCTTCACGCTCGAGTCGTTCAGCATACGGCATTCTGTCGTGGATATCGCGACTTCCACATCGCCGAATGCGACCAAATCAGCGGTCGCCAAAGCCTTTCTTGGAGCTCCCACGGGGACGCCCCTAACGCCATCCTGACGGCTGAAGGATTTTCAGTCCCCCTCAGTGACGTCTCCCTGGTGTGGTGGCGAAGGACGATGGCGAGGCAGCAGGCGTGGGATAACGCGGTAGACGATCATCAGCGACGCTTGGTGAACACCGAGTCCCGCGGAGCATTCGGGGGTATTTTTGCGGCATCGTATCAGGGGCAGTGGATTTCCCTCCCTGAGGCCACCAGCCGCGCCGCCGATAAGATTTTTCAGCTTACTGTGGCGCGGGAGGCTGGATTCCGTGTTCCTCGTACGATCGTTTCCCAGTCGCGCGCCGATGTGATCGAGTTCGCTCGACGGGTTGGACGAGTCATCGTCAAGCCTATGGTGGGTGTGCCTGGTCCGCTGATGTTCACAGAATACGTCGATGATCCGGCTACCATCCCAGAAGAATCCTTCATTGCATGCCCAGCGATGTATCAGGAGTACATCCCTGGGCGTCGACATGTAAGGCTCAACTGTTTCGGCGCAGAGATGTACGCCGCCCTGATCGAGACCGACAACTTGGACTCGCGTACCGATCTGAACGTGCCGATATCCAGATGGGCCGTCCCCGAGGATGTAGCGCGGCAGGTTGCTGCGGTGCTCCGGAAACTCAATTTGCGCATGGGGATCATCGACATCAAACTAACTCCGCAGGGGGAGCCAGTATGGCTTGAGGTGAATCCTCAGGGGCAGTTCCTCTTCCTTCAGCCGCTTCTGGATGAACCACTTGCCGACTACTTCTTGGACTTCCTACTTTCCTGCGACAAAGAAGTATAGGGACTCCTACCGCAGGACTTCGGCGTAAGGGTTGTCCCGTAACCGCTGGTCACGGGTGAGGTGATCTTGGTGTGGCTGGTGTGATCACGGCGTCGGAGCCGTCTTGGATAGGTCCGTTCACCGGGCTGAGCCCGCCCTGCTTCGGCAAGTCGGTGACCGCGGTGCGTCGCGAGACCACTGCCGAGCCAGCGCGGGCGGCCCTGGGGGCTCCCGCTGGAAGACCGAGTCCTGCTGGTCGCGGCGTACTGGCGCACGAACTTGACGATGCGCCAGCTGGCCCCGCTGTTCGGGATCTCGAAGTCGGCGGCGGACCGGATCATCGACCACCTCGGACCGATGCTCGCGTTGCAGCCGAGGAAGCGGTTCCGTAAGGACACCGTCTTGATCGTGGATGGCACCCTGGTGCCCACCCGCGACCACCAGGTCGCCGAGCAGTCGAAGAACTACCGGTATTCCACGGCCCATCAAGTCGTCATCGACGCCGATACTCGCATGGTCGTCGTGGTCGGCCGGCCCTTGCCGGGCAACCGGCACGACTCCCGCGGCTGGGAAGAATCCGGCGCCAAGGCCGCCGTCGGCAACACCATGACCATCGCGGACGGTGGCTACCAGGGGACCGAACTGGTCATCCCGCACCGCCGTCGCAAGGGCGAGGAACTCCCGGACTGGAAGGAGGAGCACAACCGGTCGCACAAGCAGGTCAGGGCCCGCGTTGAGCACACCTTCGCCCATATGAAGAGCTGGAAGATCCTACGCGACTGCCGACTCAAAGGCGACGGCGTCCATCACGCCATGCTCAGCATCGCCCGCCTGCACAACCTCACCCTCGCCGGATAGGCGAACGGGCAGGACAGCGACCGACCGCGTCTCCACCGAATCCAAGATCATTACGGCCCTTAGCTTGATCCTTAACGTCCCGCCGATTTTCGCGATGCCAAGGGTCATTGTTCAGGGTGGTCGCGAGGTCTCCTACGAGTCAGTCCAGCGGACGGGGTGACCGGACCCATCCGTAGTGAGCCAGGTTCCGTCGCCCAGGGGCTGGATGTCGTAGGGGTTGTCAGTCTCTGCGTGGAACTCCGTGCGGACGTGGCCGGAGTGTGCGTCGACGCGGTAGTGACGGACCCATTCCTGCTCGTCCTCGGTCTCGCCGGTGAGGGTGACGATCAGGGTGTCCGGGCTGAGGTAGCCGCCGCTCCATTCCACATAGATCTGTTCCGGGTCGTGTCCGAAGGCGTCGACGGTGAGAACGAACTTCACCTCACCGTCGGGGCAGGTGTGGACGGCGACGTCGGTCTGCTCGTGGTGGACGGTCATGAAGTGGTTTCCGTCGGGTGCAAGGCCGATGAGGCATCGGTCGTCCCAGGGATACCGGGTGAGATCAATCCGGCCCCTGTTTAGGACCGCGCGGTAGATGACCGAGCCGTCCTGTCCTTCGCCAACATCGAGGAAGACCTGATCGTCGGCTGGGTGCCGTAGTTGCTGCCCGCCGTGTCCGACGGTCTCCAGATCCACCTGTGCGAGCATCGTTCCGGCTCCGGCGTCGAAGGCCACCCATTGATCAGCTCGGTTGCGGCCGGCCATGGCGTCGGGCCGGTAGACCCACACCACACGTTCGTCCCACGACAGCATGCAGCCGGGTCGGTGTCCGTGCTGCTGGGCTGCCTGCGGGTCGAACTGCGAACGCCACACTTCGGTGCCATCGGCCGCGACGCAGACGAGCGCGTCGAGGGTTGTGTAGTAGGCGTGCTGAAGACCAGTGGCAACGGCGTGATCCACAACGTCGTCTTCGAAAGGAGGCTGAATGGCCATGACGGGCGACAACACGCCCGTGGCACCGGTGGCTAGGTTGTAGACGCAGATGCGGCCGTCCACGAAGCGTGTGATCAGTTGCAGGGAGCGGAGGGTGCGGGCCATGCGCCGGAGGCTACTTCCTCAGCAGGCCCACATCGCGGGCGGCCCTTCGTGGCCGGGCAGTCGCTCGTTCGAGTAATCGCCGGACGCGGGACCGGCTCCTCCTGGGTTCCCAAGCTGTGCCGTACCTGTGTCGCGGTTTGAGGCTCGCGGGCGGGGAGGGAGCTCACCTCGTACAGCACGGGGCGCACGGTCACGCGGGCGCTGTCAGTCACGATGTCTCGATGTTGCAGACGGATGCGTCGTCGCTGTCCGTGGGGTCGAGGTCGAAGTAGCGGGTGTAGCGGAGTCCGGTCTCCGGAGTGATGTTGAACACCGCGCATAGGTGCTGCGGGTCAGCGCCGGTAACGGCGGCCTCTTCGAGGATTCGGTCCTCGCGAAGTTGCTGGGCGGTGACCGGGAGGCCGCGCAGCGGAGGCTGCATCCAGCCGATCGTGACCGGTGCGCGGGTGTGCGCGGTCTGCGAGCTGATGAACAGGTGAGGGTTGCGGGTATGTGGCCAGCGCTGGTGCCGGAGGTGGATGTAGTCCACGGCGGCCTGCTGGGTGAAGGCGTCGAGGGGGTGATCGATGTCGCCGAGCGTGAGTCGGCCGCGGGTGAAGTCGATGGCGGTCAAGGGCAGCGCTCGGGCCTGGTGCGGGTAGAGCGCATGGATGCCGACGAGGGCGATCAGCAGCTTCAGGGCGGGGTTGGTCTCGGCGGCTGCGGTCAGACGCTGGATCGTTTCGGGGCTCAGCGGCATGGGCACCGAGCTGGGCCGGGACCCCAGGCTCGCGCCGCGTGCGGGGTTCGCGAACAACAGCCGTTCGCTCTTGAGGGTCTTGAATATGTCGCGCAGCGCGACGGCTTCGTTGTGCGGTGCCGCGCATTGGGCGAGCCACTCGGTGATGTCCGCACGGCTGACCTGGCGAAGGGTGCGGTAGCGCTGCGAGCAGGCAAGAAGGAACGGGATCGCGGAGTTGGCCTGGTTTCGGACCGTGGTAGTCGAGCGAGGACGGCGGCGAGGTCCACCGTGACGGACGATGCGGATCCACAAGAGGGCTTCTTCGCGGATCTCCGGGTGCCCGCTGGCCAGTCGGCGGTGGATCCACGCGTCGAGGGGGTCGATGCGGTCGTCGTCGAGAAGAGCGAGGTGGGCAAGGACTTCGGTGACCCGGATGACGGCGGGGCGGTCGGAGCCGGGTCAGAGGGCGGCGGAGACGACGAGGAGGACGAGGGCGGCCGACCCGCCGATCAGGACGGTGGCGCCGGCGCTGGCCCACCAGTAGTGGCCCATGGTCTTGATGTCGCGCAGGTCGCTGAGGGCGTCCGCGATGCGGGCGTGGAGCGCGGCCAGCGGGGGCAGGGCGGCGTACCAGCGGCCCAGGCGGTCTATCTGGCCGGCCATTTCGTCGTCGGGGATGTGTCCGCCGTGCAGATGCTGCCGGTGGGTCTCGCCCACGGCGGTCAGGGCCTCGATCTCGTGGACGACGGGGCTGGTGGTGCGGCAGACGGCGCAGCGGTAGCGGTATCGGCGCACGGTGGTCGGTCTCCTGAGGGTGGGTGGTTTTTCGGGCAGGAAACGGCGACACCCCGCCCGGAGGTGTCCGGGCGGGGCGCGATGCCGAGCTGGTGGGTGCTGGTGGTCTTCTCCGCGTTCTGGGCGGAGGAGGTGGTCAGGTGTTGATCTGCCTGCGGACCTCTGCGACGAGGCGGTCGACGATCAGTACGCCGTTGTCGGTGCCGAGGTGGTCGAGGACGTAGGCGCGGACGTCGTCACGGACGGCATCGGCGTCCCAGCGGACGGATCGCAGCAGCCGTTGCATCGGCCCGGGGCGGTCATGGCCGGCCTGTCCGGCCAGCTGCCAGCAGTTCTTCCGCTCGGTTCGGGACAGCAGTCCGAGCAGATATCACGAGCGGTCCTCCTTGGTTCCACCCTGCGGAACCGGCCCGCGATCCGTGCCACGGCCTGGTCGAACATCGCTCGCCAGCGGGCTGCATTTGGGCCGGATCCCGGACCTGCGGATAGCCTCCGGTCCGTCCTCGACGAGGGCGCGGGCCTGGATGCAGAAGCCCGCCAGGTCACGCAGGACTTCGAACTGCTCAGTGCCGTCCTGGCTCCCGAACCAGTCGACGCCCTGATCAAGCGGACGGATGCCCTGCGCCAACCCGTTCAGGACCACCACACGCTCGTTCAACCCGCCCCACCTCCACAGCACATCAGGCCGTCAACGTTGCATGGCCATCGAACCAGATCGCGAAGTGTGACTGGAGTACTAGACGTCTGCGTACGTGCCTGAGGGCACCTGGCCGGCAGGCGACCGGTGACTGACGAGGAGATCGTGTTTGTCAGGCTGGTAACCACCCGAAACTCGCGTCTCAGCTCAGGATCCGGACACAGCCGACCATGGGTCCCCCCTGAGAGCCGTTCGTGAGGGCCCTTCCGGCGCCTGTGTCTTGGCCTGATCAGGTCAGCTGCCTCCTGAAAAGTTCACCTCCTGGGCGTCGATCAGCTCGTCCCAGTGCTCCCGCGTCCACTCGCAGGCTGCATCCAGCGGTCCCAGCAGCCCCCGGCCGAGCGGGGTCAGGGCGTACTCGACACGGCGTCCCGTGCCCTCGTACTCCTCCCGTACGACGAAACCGTCCTGTTGCAGCCTGCGCAGGGACTGGCTCAGCGACTTGGCGGTGACGCCACGCAGTGGGACCTTCAGCTCCGAGAACCGGCGCGGGCCGTACTCCAGGCAGCGCAGGATCAGCGCGGCCCACTTGTCGCCCACGCGGAACGGCACCAGCGGGGACGGGCAGACGGGGTCGAACATCTCGGGGTCCAAGGGGGCCCGTTCGGCCTGCGGCATCGTCATGATCCACACCGTAAGGCGGTATCCGATCGGAAACCAGCCCTCGGCCTACGCTCCTGCCCATGGAAGCGAAGAGCAACAGGATCATTGTCTTCGGGGCGGGCGGCAGGGTCGGCCGGGCGGCCGTGGCGGAGGCCCGGAGGCGAGGCCACGAGGTGACGGCGGCCGCGCGGGCCGACGGGAACGTGACGGACCCGGCGGCCGTCGCACGGCTCGCGGCCGGGCACGATGCGGCGATCGTCGCCGTGTACGACTCCGGGGCGCGCCCCGGCGCGTTCTTCCCCGCGGTCGCCCGCGCCCTCGCGGAGGGGCTCCCGGCGGCCGGGGTGAAGCGGCTGGTGTCGGTGGGACTGGCGTCCGTACTGCCCACCGCCTCCGGGGACTTGCTGATGGACAGCCCCGGGTACCCGCAGGAGTGGCGGGAGTTCTACGTCGGCCACGGCGCCGGCACCGAGGCCCTGCGGGCGGCCGCACCGGAGGCGCTGGACTGGGTGGTGCTGAGCCCGGCAGGGGACTTCGACCACGAGGGCGATCCCTCGGGCGGGTACGCGCTTGCCCCGGCAGCCGCCGACAGTCGGATCACGCACGGGGACTTCGCACGCGCGCTACTGGACGAGGCCGAAGCCCCGACTCTGCACCGGACCCACGCGGGAGTGTCCGCCGTATGACCGACACGATCCACGACAACCCGACCCCCTGGGTCGCCGACCACATCCGCCGCTTCGAGGAGACCGGCGGCCGCCCCCGCCCCGGAGTGGCCGACCTGCTCCTGACCACCCGGGGCCGCAGGTCCGGCCTGCTGCGCCGCACGGCGCTGGCGTACGTCCGGGACGGGGACGCGTACGTCCTGACGGCGTCCAACGCGGGAGCGGACCGCCACCCGGTCTGGTACCTGAACCTGCTGACCACCCCGGAGGTCACCCTCCAGGTCGGCGCGGCCACCTTCCCGGCGACGGCCCGACCCGCCACGGCGGCTGAAGCGGCCCGCCTGTGGCCGGCGGTGGTCGCCGCGATGCCCTCGTACGCGGCCTACCGCACCGCGACGACCCGGGAGATCCCCCTGGTCCTGGCCACGCCAGCCAGATCGTAAGAGGGGGGACCATCCCCGCGCGGGTGAGAGGAGCAGACCTCCAGGAGCCCCTTTGGCATGGGGCCTCTGGGGACATCCCCGCGGGTGCGGGGAGCAGGAGCTGCCCCTCGGCTGGCTGACCGGAGGCGGGGGACCATCCCCGCGGGTGCGGGGAGCAGTCTTCGTGACCTGCGGGTTCACTGCAGGCCGGGCTGCTTCTGAACCACTTTCACAGAACTCGGCATATCGAACAAGCCCCTTCTCCTACGCCGCTCTGGCGCCAAGCTAGGTGCCATCAGGTCTGGGCCGCATTGAGGTGACAGAAGCGGCGTGGCGACCGTTCCCACGGGTGCGGGGAGCATGCCCTGCGGTCCGTCGCGTGGGAATGCGGCGAGCAAGTCCTCGGGGAAATTTTCACGAACCAGGAGCGGTCAGTCCGGCTTGCCAACTCCAGGTGGGCGACAGCTCAGCTCATGAGGAAGACGCCCTCGGAGCAGGGGCGGCAGACGAAGACGTAGCCCAACTGGCCGCCGAGGTTCATCGCGGTCTGCCGGTCGATCCCCTCCTCCAAGTGTGCCGCGAATTCCGTCGTGCCGGAGCAGGAGGGGCACCCGGGCAACCGGTCGTCGTCCAGGTAGGAGGGGCTGCCGCCGAGCGATCCGAGCACCTCGCGTTGCTTCCCGAACCGCTCGCCGGGCTCCCGCTTCCACCCTGAACGGGCGAGGTCGTATGTGTCGCGCGGGAGATCGTCGCCGTCATCCTCCTCGGGATCGAGCGTCACGACCCGGGTCGTGATCGCCGACACTGCGGGCAGCAGCGTCACGCCCTTCTCGGGT
This sequence comes from Streptomyces sp. NPDC006551, assembly GCF_040611675.1. Lineage (NCBI taxonomy): Bacteria > Bacillati > Actinomycetota > Actinomycetes > Kitasatosporales > Streptomycetaceae > Streptomyces > Streptomyces sp. NPDC006551. Next base: position 33,247 of record NZ_JBEXOT010000045.1, on the reverse strand, counting down.
ACGGCCACCGGTACCAGTCCCGCGGGCGGGAAAAGAAGGACCCGATTCGCCCCGGAGGTCGCGTCCCAGAGCTCGCAGGCGCCCGGATCGTTCTGGCACACGAACACCGACAGGACGCCGTACTCGACCGGCAGATGCGCGAAGAACTGCATCGGCCCTCCGCAGTAGTCGCCGCACACCGGCCAGGTGAACCCCTCGGGGGCCAGCGGCACACCCCCGGTACGTGGCACGTCTGCATCGGGCGCGGCCGTGCCGTCGTAGATCATCAAAGTTGCCTGCATGGAGGAAGGCTACGGGCAGTCGGCAGCTCAGGATCCAGCATGCACAGTGCGCCGTCGCGGATCATCCCGATGTACCCCGAGGAGGGACCACTCCACGAGATCGGCGACGCCGGCGGCGGTGAACGGGTCAAGGACCGCGCGATGCTGATCCTCAGTCAGCTTTCCGCGCTTGTGCACGGCCCGTGCGGCGATGGCGCAGGCGGGCTTGCTCTGTGTGAGGAGGCCCTCGCGGACCTGGTTCAGCTCATCGACGCGCAGGAGCAATGCCGATGAGACGGCGTGGTCGATCGCGGAATGCTCCGAGGCGGGCACCCGGGCCGCCCTGGTGCCACCGGCGGAGGAAAGCCTGGTTCAATATAGCGAGCGCGTCCGCCGACAGGGCCGTGGTGGACCTGATGTGGCGGGCGGTCGTGGGATCCGCGGGGCGTACCTCCCGTGTCGTGCGGACAGCGGTCAGGCTACGGTCCGGGTCGGACAGGGCTCCGACGGCTGGGGCAGCGCGCGTGACACGGACGTCACAGTGCCGTTGGACTGCACGCCCCCGAACCGGGCTCGTCCTCCTCGATCAGGAATCCGGGTGGTGGCGGCGGAGGCAACCGCGGTGCCTGCTCCAGAAGGTGGCGGAGGTGGGGTGGCACCGGAGCTTTGACAATCGGGCTTGCCGGACCACGCTCCGGGAAACAGGCCATCATGCCGCTGCTGACGTGTACCAACCCTATCTCCGGTGAACCCCCCATGGGGGGCGCGTGTTCATACTCAGTCTCTTGTCCACAGTTAACGCAACGCATGTCTCATCCCTGCTCCTGGGCCGGGCACCGCAAAATCGTGGCTCCTTGGTCCGCCAGCGGCGGCTTGATGTTCCTGGGGCTCGCGCAGCCCCACTACTTGGTCGTCGACGTTCCCCGGGCGGTTCCACGGGCGGCGTCGCCGCCACCGGTGGACTGCACGCTGATGCCCCCGGTGGCGGTGTCCTCTCAGGGTTCAGCCCTCGTCGAGGTACTCCCAGAAGTGACCGGCGAGTTCGTTCATCGAACACAGCGGAGACCGCCGCCGGCGTATGGGAAACTTGCATCTCGGAAGTGCCTTGCTGATCGTGCGTGCTGGAAGCCTGAAGAACTCCCATCATCGCAGTCACGAGGCACTTCCTCGTTTCTAGAAGAGTTATCCACAGACGTCGGATCGGTGGATCAAGGTTTAGGCGTCCTCGCGCCGATAGGCCGCCGCGTGGTGCGCAGTCGGCGGATCTCTTCGACGGCCGGGGTGCTCAGGCCGGTGTCAGTGGAGCCCCACCTGGTGAAGCTCGTACCACTCGGTCGTGCCGACGTGGCGCTCGGTGCCGACCTGGATCCGGCGCCGGGTGCCGTCGGGGACGAGCTGGATGCGGTTGACGTAGCCCTGCCGCAACAGCACATCGGGGTCGGATTCCACCTCGGGGCCGAACACCAGGCGCGCGGCGTCTTCCCCCGCCGGCGTGGGGAGCCGGGTCTCGGAGAGCAGGATCCGCAAGCCGGTGCGCCCGGCTGGGGTGAACAGGACTTCCCTGCCGACCGCGCCGTCCGCGTCCCGCGGGATCGCGGCGGTGGCGGTGATGTCCTGCTCCTCCATCCAGTTCAGGAGGCCATGCTTGTCGCTGCAATCCTTCTTGGCCTCGTCCTCGCCGGCTGCAGTGATGTCCTTGACCACTGGCGGGCGGTGTCGACAGTGGTGCCGGCGGCCGAACCCGCGAACGGTATCTCGCCACCGACACTGTAGACGCCGTTCGCCGAGTACTCCGCAGTCGTCTCGGGCCATTCGAGTACGGCCGTTCTCTCATGTGGTCGGCGAGCGCCGGGTAACTCAGGTGTGCATCAGCGCCCATCTCATTCAGGGCGCCCAAGTCCAGGCCAATCGGTCCGTATTACGACGTCCCAGGCGTCAGCGCAGCGCGCCCACTGGTTGAGTCGGCCCACGGAGCATGCCTCCTCCCGGCGGTCCCGGCCGGGAGGATCATGGCGGTGTCGACCTTCGGCTGCTGGGTGAATCTGCTCGGACAAGGGCGGCACCCGCGCGACGGTCCGTACCGGAAGAACGTCGATTGCCCGTAGGGCCGGTGGCTGGCTCACGACTCGGGACGCTGACTGGGCCCTGTACGTCCCGGTGCACCACGACGTGCAGGGCCTGACCACCGAGCTCGGCGTGGGAAGCCCTGGAGTGGATCGGCTGCGGCGGCCGGATCATCGAGGTCCCCACGCGCGGCTACCGCTACGACCTAGCGGCCCTGGAACGCACCCTCGCCGAACGACGGGACGAGATTATGTCAGTCTCGCCTACACCGGCGACAGCCGCACGCACACCGTGGAAAACCTCCGCGCCGTCCACGACATCACCCGCGCTGCCGACACCCACATCTGGCTGCACGCGGACGCCTGCTGGGGCCTGATGTGCGCGTTCACGCCGGAGCTCGCCGGCAAGCTCGACGGTATCGAGGACTTCGACTCGGTCACCGTCGACCAGCACAAGGTCATGGACATCCCCTACGCGATGTCCGCGCTCCTCGTCCGCGACCCGGCCGCCCTGCGCCTGGTCTCCTCGTATTCCGACCTGATCATGCAGGAGGACTTCGCCTTCGGGCAGGTCACCCCGTTCATCGGCACCAAGGAGTGGTCCTCGGTCAAGCTGTGGGCGATGATGCGGGCCCACGGACGCGCCGGGCTCGCCGACCTCATGAGCGTCCGCCTGATCACGACCCGGACCTTCACCAGCCTGGTCGACGACAACCCTCGCCTGCTGAGGCGCTGGCGACCAGGTCCGCCAGGTCCTTGCGGCGGCAGACCTGGTCGACCTGGCCGGGGTGGTGCAGCGTCCCGGCCGGGTTCGCGCTCAGGCCGCCCAGCAGGCTGCGGTCGACGAACCGCCGCACCACGAACGCCGTCACGATTCGTCTTTCCGTGATCACTGCGCCGAGTTGCGGCTGTTTCCGCGAAGCTCGTTGTCGGGTCGGGTGCGCTGAGGCATTTCGGTACAGTGCTGGGGTGCTGACTGTCTGGTCGGCACCTTCCTGGGGGGGATGAGCGAGACGAGGGTTATGCCGGAGCAAGCGAGTCCGCCTGCGATAGCACCGAGCGGGCCTGTGGCCGCGTCGGTCGAGGCGGCACGGTTGGCGGCGGTGCGCCGTTACGACATTCTCGACACCCCTCCGGACGGCGCCTACGACCGGGTCGCGGCGCTGGCGGCGCGTCTGTTCGAGGTTCCGGTGGCGACGGTGACGATCGTGGACGAGGACCGGATCTGGTTCAAGGCCACGCACGGACTGGAGGGTGTCAGCGAGATCGGCCGCGATCCGGGCCTGTGCGCCTCGGCGGTCCTGACCGATGACACCACCGTCATCCCCGACACCCTGCTCGACCCGGTCGCCTGCTCCAACCCGCTGGTCGCCGGCCCGATGGGGGTGCGGTTCTACGCTGCCGCTCCGATCATCACCGCCGACGGGTACCGGCTGGGCACGGTCAACGTCCTGGACACCCGCCCCCGCGAGATCAGCCAGGCTGATTCCTCCACACTCGAGGACCTGGCGGCGGTGGTGCGTGACCAGCTGGAGCTGCGGCTGTCAGCACTGCACGCGGTGCGCGCCGAGCAGGAGCGCCGCAAGGTCGAGCAGGAAAAACGCCAGGCCGAGGAAGAGGCCCGGCAGCGCGCGGAGCGGGACAAGGCGGCCATCGCCGCGTTCGCCTCCACACTGCAGCGCACCCTGGTGCCTCCCGCACTGCCCGCGGTACCCGGGCTGGAGCTCGCCTGCCACTACAAGACCGCCTCCCCGCAGGAAGTGGGCGGCGACTTCTACGACGTCTTCCCCATCGGCGGAGGCCGGTGGGCGTTCTTCCTGGGCGATGTGTGCGGCAAGGGTGCCGAAGCAGCCTCGGTCACCTCACTGACCCGCTACACGCTGCGGGCCGCGGCCCTCGTCGACGCGGACCCCACGGCCGCGTTGAAAGCCCTGAACACGGCGCTGCTGCTGGACGCGGCGGTGGGGACGCGCTTCTGCACCGCCATCTTCGGCCTGCTCGATCCCGCCCCAGACGGCGGTTTCACGGTCACGCTGGCCACCGGCGGCCATCCGCCCGCCTACCACCTGAGCCCCACCGAGGAAGGCGGTGTGCGGGTCGAGGCGGTCCGCGCCAAGGGCGGCATGCTGGTCGGCGCGATCGCCGAAGCCACCTTCGCCTCACGCACCCTGCACCTGACGCCCGGCCAGGGCCTGCTGCTCTACACCGACGGCCTGACCGAGGCCCGCACCGCCGATGGCCACATGCTCGACGACACGGGCCTGATGGACTTCCTCGCCCGGCGGCCGGCGCCGGTCAGTGCCGGCTCCCTGATCGACGACACCGTCGCGCTCCTGGACACCCTCCCCGACACCGAACGCGACGACGTGGCACTGCTGGCCCTGTCCGTCCCCCCACCCGATGCCGCTCCCGCAGGTATCACCACCACCGCTCACAGCGCCGCCGCCCCGACCGCCGACGTCTCCGTCGGGCAGGAGAACCGACGCCCATGACCGACGCACTCCACATCGATGTCCCGAACACCGACGGCGCCCTGGCCGTGATCGCACTGTCCGGTGAATTCGACATCACCACCGCACCCGCCGTGCGGGCCCGCGCCCTCGAGCTCATCACGAACGGCCACCCCCATTTGGTCGCCGACCTGGCGGGCGTCACCTTCTGCGACTCCTCAGGGCTGGGCGCCCTCGTCGGCATCTGGCGCTGCGCCAAGGACGCCGACGGCTCGCTGACCCTGGCGGCCATCCCCGGCCGGCTGAGCCGCCTGCTCAGCGTCACCGGGATGGACACCTTCCTGCCCACCTTTCCCAGCGCCGACGCCGCGCTTGCCGCACGCCAAAGCAACCGCACCACCGCCTGAACCTCTCGCTCGCCAGGGCGGCGCCAACAGCCGGCTGGCACTGCACGGCCCGGCCTTTCCTCCCACAGGGCACGGAGGGCATGGCCAAGCGCGCGCCGCGACCAACGTACTGGTCGCGACGCGCGCTCATCCGCTCCGCCAGGCGCTACACGTCGGGCCGCGGCGTACAGCACACCGGATGCTGCCTTTCCCCGCCGGGTCAGTGGGACTCGTCGTAGGGGTCGCGGCTGCCGGACTTGGCCAGCCCACGGCTGATCATGTAGCCGACGGTCAGGATCACGATGTACAGCCATGCCTCGTCGGCGCGGAAGTAGTCGGTATGTCCCTCTCCGGTGCCCACGACCATGGAAGCGATCAGTACCGCGACCACGGAGGCGAGGTAGATGAAGAATATGGCCATACCGGGAGGATCACTTGCTGGCTGCTGAACCACGATGAGGCCTTGGGGATCGGCCAGGCGGTGAGCTGGGCAGCTCTACAGAACCAGGCGTGTCTGCCGCCTGGATACACTGCCCCGTCGGGAGGAGCTTTTCCTCTGCCCGTGCCGGGACGGTCGGCAGGCGGCTCGATGTGAAGGAGTCCGAGCGTGGATGCCCCACATGCGGTGGGCGGGCCCGCCCCGGGGGAGCCCGGGAGGGCCGCGTTGGAGGTGAGCCCGTTGCCCGGTCGTTCCGGTATACGAGCCCGCGGTGAGATCAGTACCCTCACTCGCCGGTCGTGGGAGCAGGCCCTGTCCGAGCTGGCCCGGCGGCACGCGGGCGTGTCGTACGTGGAGCTGTCGGATGTGGCGTTCGTCGACGTGGCCGGGGTAACAGCGCTGGCGGTCACCGCCATGAACCTGCCCGACGGGAGGGTTGTGGTCGAGAATCCCCCGCCGCAGCTGCCGCGGGTTCTGGAGATGTTCTGGCCGGGCCTGGACCGGATCGAGGTGGCTCTGTGATGAGCACGGTGACCACCCACGAGGCGTTCGTGCACCCTGCCCTTTTCTACCGCACCGAGCAGGAGTACACGCGGCAGACGGTGGCCTTTCTGCGCGAGGGCCTGACCAACGGCGAGCCGATGGCCGTGGCGGTGCCCGGCCCCAACCTGGAGCTGATCAAGGCAGGTCTGGGCGGGGACGCCGACGGCATCCTGTTCCTGGACATGACCGAGGCCGGCCGCAACCCGGGGCGGATCATCCCCAAGGTGCTGCGCGGATTCGCCGACGCCCACCCGAAGGGGCGTGTGCGGATCATCGGCGAGCCGGTCTGGGCCGGACGCAGCGCGGTGGAGTACCCGGCGTGCGCGCAGCACGAGGCGCTGATCAACGCCGCGTTCGAGGGCCGGGCGGTGACGATCCTGTGCCCCTACGACGAGGTGCGGCTGGATCCGCAGGTGATCGCCGATGCGAAGGTCACCCACCCGACCCTCATCAGCGGGGACGGACGTGAGTCGGTCAGCGACGTCTACGACTGGCAGGCGGTCGTCGACCGGTACAACCAGGCGCTTATGCCTGCACCGGACGCCGCGGCCTTCTCCTACAGTGGTGAGGACCTTCCGGCGGCCCGCCAGTTCGCTCTCGCTCAGGCGATGCGGCTGGGCATGACCGGGGAGCGGCTGATGGATGCGGAGCTGGCGGTCGCGGAGCTGACGACCAACAGCGTGGTCCACGGCGGAGGCCGCGGGACACTCGCCATCTGGGCCGAGCAGGGGCAACTGGTGTGTGAGGTCCGCGACGCGGGCCGGCTGACCGATCCGCTGGCCGGCCGCCGCCCGCCGGAGCACGGCCAGCTGGGCGGCCGGGGCCTGATGCTGGTCCACTACGTGGCCGACCTGGTGCGTGTGCACACCGGCGACGACGGCACGACCGTGCGCTTCTACCTCAGCTTGTGACAGTGCCGGGACGGCCACCTGTCCGGGTGGCCGCCCGCGCCCTCATCCAGGCCGCGATCGACGCCCTGGAGTGAACTTCCGCAATTTCCCGCGATCTCGTTGAGGAGCGAGCGGCGGCCTCCGTAGCGTCGAACGACACCGACGCAACCCAGCAACGGAGGCGGTGCCCCATAAGCGCACCCACACCCGCAGCCTCCGCAGGACGCGGCCTCGAGCCGTCCGCCTTCGACCGGCCATCCCCGGCCCTGCTGGCCCGCGCCGACCGCGGCTACTCCCGCTTCCTCGCCCAGTCCGCCCCGGACAACCGCCCCGGCGACCACGACCAGGACGACGCGGCGAGGCGCCGGTGAGCGACACCTACACCGTGCTCCACGACCCCCACGGCCTGGTCGACGCCGAACTCCCCCTCGACCGCGCCCCGTACGAAGCGCTCGTCACCGCCGTCCTTGCGTGACAGGACCCGGACCTCACGGGCGGCGGCGTGGCGCTGGACGTCGGCGGCGTCCATGCGGCCGGTCAGGAGAATCGCCAGGACCGTCGCGTACTCCCGCTGCACCTCATCGGTGAACTGCGAGGCGTCACCGACAGGGCCGGCCTGATGGCCCTCGGCTATCAGGTGCGCTGTCTCGTGCACGGCCTTGCCAGGACGTCGTACTGCTCGGGGTCCATGCGGGCCTTGAGCGCCTCCATGCAGAGGGAGACGTTGTCGATCCTGCGGTCGTCCGAGCCGGAGTCGTTCGCGTCGTTCATCTCGACAGCCTGGCCCGGGAGGCGGCAGGCGTCCAGGCCCGTACGCGGGGCGACCGGGCGCCGGCCGGAACGCCGCAGCGTGGACCGCCAGGTCGGTCAGATAGTGAAGCAGATGGAACAGCACAACGGCCTCCGGGACGTCGGCGGAAACGGTTCTCGCCCCTTGCCGAGTCCGGGAGGCCGCCAGACAGCAACGGCGCCCGATGTGTTCCGAGTGAGTAGCGGGGCTCTCCTGTTCAGGAAGATCCATTACTTCTCTGAAGTGTTGATCACTGCCTGCCATCGCAGGGGAATGTGTCTCTGACAGAGCTCGATACGCCCTTTACGCTGCCGCGCATGGCACGCACATGGACAAGACTCCACGAACACCTCGGATGCCCGCCCGGGCCTCTGACCTTCGACATGGTGCGCCAGGCCGCGGCGGACAACTTGGAGGAGACCGACGACCTGGACTGGAAGGAGATGCTTCCTCAGCCGCCCAGGGACGGCCGGTGGAACGAGTTCGCCAAGGACGTTGCCGCCATGCCCATACCCGTGGCGGGCTGATCATCTTCGGTGTCCAGGACAAGACAACCGCCCTGGTGGGCTCGGCCCCTACCGCAGGGGACCCAGCGGGTCGCCGCTTGAAGACGGTGTTCTTGGAGAAGCCGTCCGTCGTGGTGGGTCGGCGAGCACTCCCTGGTCAGCTACCAGCCGGAGTATCAGCTGAGAGCATGCGCCCGCACCCCCGCTAGGCTTGCGCCACCGCAGTTCAAGCAGCCGGGCGGCCAAGCCGCTGACGCGAGTTGCGAACGAGAAGCATCTCGTGCAGTCGCATCGCCGCGGATCCGTAGTGCCCCAGCTGCCCAGTGGTTGACGACCATCACCATCCCGGCGCCAGCCGCTTGCCCTTGCGGGCTGGGAACGGTTGCAGCGGTGGGCGCTGCTCAAAGGCCACCTCAGGAGCAACCATTGGCCATCTAGAACACTCTGTCCCCCCACTGTGCGCATCAAGCTCAACGGCTGGTCGGCTCATCGGGTTATGGGCATAGCCCTTGTGGTGCTGCTCGCCGACGGATCGACTCGAGGGCGCTTCCAGGGCCAAACCGTCGGGACCCTAGCTCCAGCGCATGCCGACGGCGGACAGCTGCTCCACGCGCTCCGGTGACAAGGTCGCGGCTCTGCTCCGCTGATTTCCGATCCATGCACCGAGTCGATACTCTCGAACCTTCTGCTCCTCGCTGCTGCCGCCGTTCCCGTCGCCGCCGACGATCCGTTCGACGTGCCTTCTCGGCACTCGCAAGTGCCCCCGCGCTCGGAGAACTGCTTGGCGGCCTCGTCATCGACGGCCTGGTTACTCCCGCTCCGAAGCGACCCAGCCTCCGGCACCTGCTGCCCGACGACCACCGGCATCTCCTCGGTCCGTACCTCGCCATGGGCGAGCCGTCGACTCCGGATTCGCCCGGATTTCCTTGATCATTGTCGAACTTTGCGGGCATCCGACCAACGGAAGCGTCGCACCCGTAACAGGAATCGGCGCTCCGACGTACATGACATGAGGGCTTGCCCGCCCTCGCCACACCGAGGAGATGCCCCTTCATGAGCACCACGTCGAACGTGCTGGCCCAGCTCTACGAGAGGGACGGCGCCCCCATCCCGCCGAACGCAATTCGCGAGCGCCTGGTCAACCTGACGAGCGCCGCGTACGAGCGCCGCGGAACTTTCCTCGACTGCGACGTCGTCGACCTTCACCTCTTGGAGACCGCCGACAAGGCGGCGTGCTCCCTGCTGCGGGACCAGTGGACCGACGGTTTCCCCGTCGCCGCCTACTCGGAGCTCCTCACGACGATCGCCGCGCTCCGAAGCGTCCTCCGTTACTCCCCGACGCCGAAGGCCATTGACGTCAACGCCTGGGCACGCGGTGTGCGGGAGGCATCTGCCGTGAAGGCTGGCGACGATAGGGACTTCCACGAGGTCCGGATCGTCGTGGGCCCGTACCAGGGTGCCCTGCTCAGGGTGTGGGGGGCCGGCACACCGCAGGCGCCCGATACCGTACCTGGCTCGTTTCCGTCTCTCACCCTGCCCACCGAGCGTGGGGACTCCACGGACATTGAGTTCGGCACCGTCTACAACCGGTGCCTCAATCAGCCCCACCCCAGGACGGGGCAGTGGGAGTACATGCTCGACCGCGACCACTCGCTTCCCGGCGGAGGATCCCGCCCCCGCTTGCTTCCCGGCCCGACGTCCACGGAGGAAGGCCAGTGACCTTCCTGTCCGCCGTCATACCGGCCCCCGCGGCCGACGCTGCCCATGATGCGGCGCACGCGACCGCGGCTCGCTTCAAGCACGGCGCGTACTCGGTGCCGTGCTCCACGTGCCACGTCCCGGCCGGCGAACTGTGCCTAGCCCGGCGAAGCGTGCACGCCGCCCGCCGGGATCTGTACCGGCAGGACGCCAAGAGCACCGGCCTGGTGCCGCTGCTCGTTGGGAGGGCCCGATGACGGACTCCGACATCACAGCGCCGAGGCCGCGCGGAACACCGCACGAGACGGCACAGCAGCTCCAGGAAGCCGTTGAGGTGTCCGCCTTTAGAAATGAGCGCGACGGCGGAGCGCGGCTTCCCAGCAAGCAGGATCGCCGAGCTGGAGAAGAAGGTCGCCGACACGGCCCGAGGGCGTGACGAAATGATCAGCCTCGCGAACATGTGGGCCAACGTGGTCGGTGCTCTCCGCCAGGTGGAAAGCGGTGAGGTGTCGTGAGCACTCTCGCGGTCGAGGCCTCGGCGGCGCCCGAGTGGTCCGAGGGCGGGGCGGATGACCGGGACGAACTCGCGGCGGCCGTCCTGATCCTTAACGCGTCGCGATCACGACCGGGTGGAGGAGGCCGTCGCCGCTTACCTGAGCCGGCGGGTTGAGCGCGAGGCGTACCGGAATGGGGCTGCGGTGCCGGATCTGCTTGCCGCCACTTCCCTCATGGACCATAGCGCCGACTTCGTCGCGCACGCTGGGGACAGGCGTATGGCTGTCTAACCGGTGAAGAGTTATTGGCGTCCGGGGCCGCTTCCGCCGGAGGCCTTGGGGGCCGCTGCTTGCCCGCGGGGGCTTGGACTCGCGCCGGTTCCGGCCGGCGGGCGCGTTGCCTGAACCGTTGGGTCGCCGCCGGCAGCCCCGACGGAGCCGACATCCTGTTCACCGGCCAGGGCAGGCACGCGTCCGAGGCGGACTACCCGCTGACCGATCACGCTGGCTGGCTCGCCTGCGGCTACGCCGAGGACGGCGTCGAGTTCACCGTGCTGCACGACTCCCAGAGCCCCGGCCTGACCACCGACACCGCTGCCGCCGCAGTGGCCGTACGTGCCAGCCTCGCGACCGGATAGACGCCTACCCGTCCTGCGCCCCCACTGTGCCGCTGCCGCACGGTGGGGGCGCAGTCGCGCTCCGGTCGACAGGTGCCGGGCGGACACCTCCCAGTGCACCGTCGAGCGGTACGTGAAGGACCAGATCAAGAAGCCCCGCCCCGACCTCTCGGCCCGGATGGAGCGCGAGGTAAAGAAGCGGTGGCAGCCCCAGATCCGCGCGAAGGCCCGCAAGCAGGCGGCGGCCACCGGCGGCATCGTCATCGACACTCGCGCCCGCATGGGCTACACCGCGCCGGTCGGCTCGACCGACCAGGACCGCATCCGTCACCTCACCGTCGCCCTGCCCCCGCAGTACGCCGCTCGCCTCTTCGACGCCCAGGAGGCCGGCGCCACCGATCAGCGGCTCCAGGAGATCGCGGCCGAAGGACTCAAGGAGGTCTACTTCCAGGGCGGCGGCCGCCGCGCCGGCTCCCTGGAGGAAGTCCGGTTCACCGACATCGAGCACCTCGAATTGACCTGTAACGGCCATCCCCTACTCGAGGGTGGCCCCACACGTGCTCAGTGGATCTCCCCATCCCATAGGGGGTCAGCGCAGATCCGCCGGAGGGCCGCCATGAGCATGGATGCCCTCCGGCGGATCTGCGCTGCCCCCTATGGCGGGGCGCGGATCAGCCGCTGCTTCCGAACTGCGCTGTCCTTCGACTGAGGGGCAGCCCCGCGCTGTGTCACCCGGTCTGTGGCTCGTCGTGGGCCGAGTCCAGGAGCTGGTCGAACGACTCCTTCTCGAAGAGCCAGTCGTACAGGCCACCCGTGATTTGGGCGCCGTTGATGGCGACCGTGGGGGTGCCGGGGCCGCGTGGGTCGTCGCCACCGGCTGCCTCGTACGTCTTCTGCGATGCGGTGACGAAGTCTTTGTACTTCATCGTCGCCACGGCGGAGTCGAAGGTCTCGCTCCGCAGCCTCTCGACGTGGCCGGCGAGTTCCGGCAGGGAGGCTGTGGTGTAACCGCCTGCGAGTTCGTTCTCGGCCATGTTCTCGAACAGCACGGCGTGGTACTCGGTGAACTTACCCGCGTCCAGCGCCGCGCGAAGGGCATTGACCGCCCTCTTCGATCCGTCGCCGCCCACGCGGTCGTCCCTGAAGGACGCGAGGGTGTACTCGGTCTTCGCCTCGCGGCGCAACGTCATCTCGCGTAGCGCCGGGGCGCCGGTCGCCTCGAACTCCTCGACGACCGGACAGCGTGGGTCCTCGTACAGCCGGACCGTAGTTGCCGCGGCCGGATCACCCACCACGATCGTCGTGCCGTCCGAAGCCAGTTCCTCCGGCAGCTCCTCAACACCCGTGTAGGCCGCCGGCAGCGGTGCGCCGGCGCCGCTGTCATCCGTGGACCGCTCCCTCGGTGCGCAGCCCGTCATCCATCATGAGCACAGCGATTCCGGCCGCGGTAGTGGCGACCAGCCTTCTTACGTTCCTCACCTGCGGATTCCCTCCCCTTGACCGCGCAGACTCCAGGCGCTCCAGGTCACGAATCGCACAGCGATCCGCCTGATGGCCACGGCCTTGCGCTCGACGCGAGGAGTCCTTCCTTCCTCGGGGGCTACCGGCGCGCTCTGTCCACGGGAACAGCCCAGGTGCCCTCGACTGGCCAGCACGTCCCGTACACGGGTCGACCCCGACCGCCGTTGCCGACAGCGACCGACTGGTCGCGTACCGCCTTCCTTTCCGACACCGAGGTGTGGACCCCGTCGGCGCCGGTCCCGCCTCGGCTCACCGAGGCCGAGCGAATTGCCTCTCGAGGCCCGCCAGCAGCGGGCCGCCCCGGCGGACGGAAACGCCTGGCCAGGCGGTCCAGGTGACCCATAGCATCCGCCCATGATCGAGGACGTAGCAGAAGCTGTGACGCAGCACGTTGACGGGAAGAGAACGGAGGACCGGGATACGGGATCGCCCCGTGAAGTGTGTTGGCGTGGTAGAGGCGTCGCCTTCGCGCCCCTCGACGTCGACGACGCGGAGCTGGTACACGCCTGGCGCGCCGACCCCGTGGCCGCCCACGAGATCGGCATGTGGCCGCGTTCCCTCTCTGCCGTGCGGGAGCGCATCGAGCGCGACCGCGATGAACACGACCGCGACGACTTTCTCGTCCTGCTCCCCAACGGCACACCGATCGGCCACATCGCCCTCTTCGATCAGGACCTCGTCGACGGCACCGCCGAGATCCTGCTGATGCTGGACCCCGACCATCGAGGCTCGGGCTACGGCGCGGACGCCGTGGACGCGCTGGTCGACCTCGCTTTCGGCGAACTACCCATGCACCGCGTTCAGGCCGTCACCCACACCACCAACACCGCGGCTCTCAACGTCCTGGCCACGGCCGGCTTCATCCAGGAGGGAGTACGCCGCTCCGCCTGCCTGCACCGAGGCCGCCGCTACGACGTCGCCGTGCTGGCCCTGCTTCGAGATGAATGGCAAGCACTCAAACGACCCCGAGCCTGGGACGTGCCAGTCCCAGGCCAGTGACCATGTCGCTGCAACCCCGCAGCACGGCCAGCGCCCGCGGCTGACTGACTGCCGACCAGCTCGAGATCGACGCCATCAAGGTCTACGCCGGCGGCCCCTGCGAGAAGCAGGTAGTCCACTACACGTCGGCCTTGTAGGCCGGGCTGCGGTCGAGCGCGGCCGGAGAGCTGCGCTCGACCGTCGGTCAGCGGTGGTGTTCGGACCACGTCCTCGCCCAGGGCAAGCGCAGCCTCGGCGATCTCAAGGAACCCGGCGGTGAGGTCCTTGCGGTTGCGGGACTGCAGAAACCCTTTCCTGCTGTGGCGAAGACCAGCAGCCGGTAGCCGTCATACTTCGGCTCGAAAGGTCACCTTCGCTTCCTCCGCCGGTCCTCGGGCACGTCCTGGCGGTGCTCGGCCTCCTCGGCGGGGGCGCCGGGCTTCACCCCGTGTACGTGGCTGACCACCGTGTCCCGGGGCGACCTGATCGAGCCGGCGGGCGACCTGTCCTCCGTGAAACTCAGCGAGATAGAGCAGGCCATCCGGCTCGCCGAGCGGCGAGGGAGCGAACCCCGGCGGCGACCGCGAAGCTCAGCGAGATATGAGACGCCCTCCGTCTCGGCGGCCTCGGGTAGACGGGGGGACCTCCGTCCAGGCTTCGGCGGGTGAACGCTCTCCTCGCCACCTGCGCGGTCATCTACCTCACCGTCGGAGATGCCGACTTCGCCGGCGTTCCGCGAGTACCTGGACGGCCAGGAGCCGCAGGGCATGGTGCGGGCCGCCCGGCACACCGGGAACGAGCCGTGACGCGTACGCCCCGAGCGCGGCCGCGGGCGGCGGCGCGGACCGTCCCCGGCCTCAGAACTTCCGCCACCTGGCGAGGCCGAAGGAGAACACCCCGAACAGCGCCAGTCCGACCGCCACGGCGACCAGCAGCCACTGTCCGGCCGGGGCCGTCGCGAACGAGCGGATCGCGTCGTCCACGCCCTTGGCCTCGGCGGGGTCGAACTGGATCGCGGCCTTGAGGGCGAAGAAGCCGACGGCTGCGAAGACCAGGCCGCGGGAGACTCCGCCGACGATGCCGGTGCCGTCCATGAGACGGCGCTGGTTCTTCGACAGTCGCGCCCACGTCAGGTGTGTGCGGTACTTCCGCAGGGCGGCGCGCCCCGCGATGACGAGACCCGCGACGAGAATGCCGGCCGCCGCCGCGCCGACCCACCACTGTCCGCCGGGCTGGCCGAGCAGGCGGCCGGTGACGTCCTGGCTCTGCCGGTCGCTCGACCCGGCCCCGCTGCTCTTGGCGCCCGCGGCGAAGGACAGGACGAGGAAGGAAACGAAGGCGTAGAAGACGAAGCGGAAAGCGGACTGGGCCCGCTTGGCCGTCTTGCCTCCGTCAGGTCCAGCAGCCCCGTACACGGTCTCCGTCAGGCGCCACAGCGCCATGCCGGCGAGCCCCGCGCCGAGCGCCCAGAGGAGTACGGCGCCGAACGGTGTGGCGGCGACCTCGGTCAGGGCTCCGCCCCGGTCGGCCTGCTCGTTCGCACCCGTGAGGCCGATGCGTATCGCCAGCAGTCCCACGAGCAGGTACAGCACTCCGCGCGCCACGAAACCCGCGCGGGCACCCGCCCGCACCGCGTCACCGCGGGCCGCTCTGCTCGCCGCCGCTCGGGGCGACCATGTTCCTGTCCTCACGTCTGACACCTCCGTCGGGCCGGGTCCTTCGGTTGCCCCCGGCCCGACGATCGCAACCCCTTTCGAAGCCGGTCTCCCACACGGCGTGTCTGGCGCGTGGCCCGGGGAAAGCGACAGAGGAGCAGATGCCCAGAAAGGCCGCTTCGCCATCATGGGCGGATGACATACATCGACGCTGACCTGAATGCTCTCCTTCATCGCCTGGATGATCCAGAGCTGATGGAGCATCCTCCAGGCTACGACCACGCGGCGACGCGAGCGCTTCAGCGTCCTCCACCTGTCGACTCCCACTCAGTGCTCGTCCTCGCCGAAACTCCCATCCGCCTGCCCGATCCCGTCGCGCTCCTCCTGTCCGAACTCGTCGTCCAGTCGCCGCCCTCCGGCTGGGCGGCGAACTCACCACGCCACTGGCTCTTGCCCGCACCACCGCACTGGTCCAGCTCGCCGAGGACCTGCCGCCAGCCGTCCTCGCACCCCTGCTCGGACTCCACGCCGTCACCGCCGAGCACTGGCGGCGCCGCGCGGCCACCGACTGGACCGCCTACCTGGAAGCCCGTATGTCGATTCGGGACGGTCAAGCCATCCGGAACGATCCATCCCCACCGTCCACTCCCCATGCCCAACACAACCGTCAACTGGCCATGTAGGACACGGTCTTACTTCTTCTGCGGTGAAGGCGGCGAGGAACGTCCCATCCTCTATGCCGACTCCGAAGGAAGCGCGGCTCTGATTGCCATCGGCCTGCCCGAGTTGGTGCGGCTGCTGCTGGTCGTCCCGTGGTGGCGCGACTGCCAGGCGTTCACGGACGAGGAGAGTCGCGAGCTTGCGGTTGAGTATCTGGAGGACATGCCGGACCTCATGGCCCGGAGAGACCGTGCCGCCGCAGCCCTTGGCCTCGGCCTTCCCGGCCAGGCAGAGGCCCTGGCCCGCTTGCGAGAGGTAGCCACCCGGTTGGGAGAAGACTTCGTTTTGATCTTCACGCCGGAGGGCCACTCCTACGAGCCGCTCTTCACACCCTGATACGCGCCACGGGCTCAGGCCGCGACAAGACCCGCTGGGGGCGGAGCACAGTCATGGGTTGCCCACTGCGTGGACCTGTCGCCCGCGCTCGCGACATGATCTCCGGCTACGAAAATCTTGACAGAGCCACTTCTGCAGGTACGCCGACAGCGATGAAGGCCCGATGATGGGAGATCACGTCCTCCGGGTAGATCGCGGCATACCCCATGGTGGTGTCCAAAGCGGCGTGGCCGCACGTCTTCGCGGCGATGTGCGGGGGCAGTCCGGAACGGATGGCGTCGGTCACGAAGATTCTTCTGAAGTCGTGGGGGCGCCAGTCGAGCGGGTTGTCGGCCACAGTGATCTGGGCGGACTGAAGGTCGCGACCAGGCACTCGCGGATGTAGCTGCGGGTCAGTGGCCGGTCCTCGGTGTCGTACCGGCGTTGGAACAGGAACGGCATGGGCGGGCTCCAGGTCTGTTCGAACACGTCGTATGGGAGACCAGCAGCAGGCGTTCCGCATCGGTCTTGGATGGGGCGACCTGCAGCGTCGGCACTACCTCGCCGGTGGTAGGCAGGGTGTAGGCGATGAAGCTGTGGTGGGTGAGCTTCAGCATCTCCTCGATCCGGATGCCCGTGTGCCTCTCCTCGCTCATAAACCGAGGCCTATGACGCCTGCCGAAGCCTGTACGCCCGCTACCCCTGCCCCCACGGCAGTTCGTCAGGCTGACCACCGCGTTACGACGCGAGGGCGCAGATGCGGTTCGCAAGGGCCGGCCATGGAGCCTGCGGCTGGAGGACCGGGTCCTGCTGGTCCTTGCATATTGGCGAGCGAACCTGACGCTGCGGCAGCTTTTCCCCTCTTCGGGATCTCGAAGTCGGCCGCCGACCGGATCATTGGCCACCTTGCCCCGTCACTTGCCCTGAAGCCTCGCAAGCGGTTCCGCAAGAACGCCGTGCTAATCGTCGAACGGCATGCTTGCCTATCCTCATCCGTGGCCACGCGGTCGCCGAACCGCCCTGGAACTACAGGTACTTGAACGACCGCCAGATCGTCATCGATGCCGACATCCGGCTCGTCCCGGTGGTCGAACACTGCCCGGCGACCGCAACGACTGCAAGGCATGGGAGCTATCAGGCGCCAAGGCTGTCGGTGTTACCACGGTGGTCGCGGACGAGGCCACCGCGGCACCGTGCCCATGGGGGCGTGGTCATCACCGGCAAGGAGCCACGTTGTCGACCGGTTGGGGTCGTGCGCTGTCGATTGCGGATCGCCGCAGCACGCGGCCGGGATCTTCGGGCAACCAGCCGCCCACGCCGCAGGCGAATCCGAGCCAAAGCGGGTTCCCGCGATCTCTCGCTCAAAGGTGCGAACGGACGTTCTGCGTCAGCCCAGCTGGCTGAGAGGTGCAGCCGCTCGGTGTGTACTTAGGCGAACCTACTGGCCAGTTCAACTGACGCAAAAGGCACCCCAGTTGTTCAAGAGTACTTAATATGACGGCCTGTGCCAGTGGCACAGGTGCCTCATCAGCATGCGGACACGCCGCACGCCACGCCTCTGTCCGGTCTGGACGAGGAGATACGGAGCAGCTCCTCCCGTGTATCTCGACAGCTATTCCGCGCGCGGCTTCCGCTCCCTGGCCGATGTCACGGACATCCCGGTCAGCCGGCCCACCGTCCTGGCCGGCCGCAACGACGGCGGCAAGAGTGCGGTGCTGACCGCGCTGGCCTTCCTCCTCGGCACCCACCGCCTGACCGACGAAGACCGTACCTACGTACAGGACGAGGAGGGTTCCAAAGGGCGGCGGTGCGCCGAAACCTTGGTGGAGGGCCAGTTCCGGCTGGACGCCGAGGAACAGGCCCATAGTGGGATTGGCGAACGTGTGCGTATCCGCCGGCGCTCGCTGCTGGGGGAGGCGACCTGCCTGGAGTATTTCGGCAGCCAGCCCGCCGACCCGCAGTTGCGTGACCTGGGCCGACTGCTCAAGCCGGCGCTGACGGCGCTTGTTGCCGAATACAGGCTGTCCCCGGCAGGAAACCTCAAGGAGGATCTGCTGGCAGAGCTGAGGGCACACGCCAGGACGCTGCCCCAGGACGAGGGGTGGCAGCCGCTCCCCAAGACACTCGAGGAACGACTCCCACGGCTTTTGTCGTTCGGTGGGAAGGACGAGAGCCCCGACGACGCCGTGCGCACCGCTTTGAGCAGCAGCTACAAGACGCACTTGGAAGACGAGACCCTTCAGGGCCGTGTCCGGGAGATCGAGGGTGAGATCACCCAGCGGCTGGAGAAGGAAGCCGACTCCCTGTGCCACCACATCCGCCAGCACTGCGCCGAGTACGTCAGCGTAAACGTGAAGCCCATGGTCTCTTTCAAAGGAGGCTTCCAGGGCGCACCTCTCCACGTCTCAAGAGCAGACGGCGAACCCGTCGACCTGACACGCGCAGGGCAGGGCAGCACCCGCCGTATCGCCCTGGCGGTATGGGAGTGGACCAGCAACCTCCTGGAGAACGCTGAACTGGCCGCCTCGACGGAACAGGGAAGTACCCAGCCCACACAGACCATCGTGGTTTACGACGAGCCCGACACCCACCTTGACTACCGGCACCAGCGCACGGTCATGGACATCATCCGCAAGCAGTGCGCCCTGCCCCATGTCAGCGTCATGGTCGCCACCCACTCGATGAACCTCATCGACGGCGTCGACATCGCTGATGTCGTCCACCTGAGCCTTGGACCTGGCGGGCGCACCGTCGTCGAACGGCTCGATGACGACCAGCACGACGGGATCGATTTCCACCTGGGCCAGATCGCTGCATCGCTGGGGCTGCGCAACTCCGTCCTGCTCCACGAGCGCTGTTTCCTGGCCGTCGAGGGCGACACGGAGCAAAAGAGCCTGCCGCTGCTGTTCCGCCTGGCCCAGAACATGTCCCTCCAGGCAGCAGGCATCGCGCTGTGGGGCTGCGAGAACAACGAGGGTGCCCTTCACCTGGCCCGCTACCTCGTCAAACACCGGCGCACTGTGATGCTGATGGTGGACGCCGACAGCCGTACCAACAAACTCTTCAAAGACGAACGCCTCCGCCGCGCCGGCCTCGACCTCGAAAAGCACGTCTCCTACGTCGGAGAAGCCGACGGCTACAACGAGCTCGAAGAACTCTTCAGCGACGAGCAGTGGGCCGCTGCCGCCAACATCCACTGGCCCCGGCCAGCCCCGCAGACCTGGCAAGCCGACGACTTCACGGCTCACCGCGACGGCAAGAAATTCAGCTCCCGTATTCTCAGCATGGTCCAAAACCAAGCAGGAGACAACAGTCCCAACGGCAAACCCGCCATGGTCTACGGGCTGGTCAGCACCCTCACCACGGCCCAGGACGTGCCCCGACAGCTACGGGACATCTTCGCCCATCTGCAAGAACTCGCTCACTGATCCGATGCCGACCGCCGCGCACGACGCGCCCGCATACGCTCTTTGCGTTGTTCGTCGGTCGGCGTTTCCCACACATGCCAACCAACCGATTCCACCCATTGACGGGCATGGATCCGAGCATCGATTCCGCACCACCTGCACCCGCCCGGCGAGGGAACGCAGGCAGCACGAGCAGACCTTGGAGAGGGCATCTCTCCTCCTTCCCACGCTCTTCATCTTCCCTGCCGACACTGACAATCACGCTGAGTGACAAAGCCGAGGTGTATGCGCATGAGGTTTCTCCACACATCCGACTGGCACCTGGGCCGCCGGTTCCACGGAGAAGACCTGATCCCCGCCCAGCGTGCCTTCCTCGACCACATGGTCGACACAGCCCGCGCCGAGGCCGTCGACGCGATCCTCGTGGCCGGCGACATCTACGACCGTGCCATCCCCAGCCTGGACGCCGTGCGCCTGTTCAACCGCGCTCTGCACCAGCTCGCCGACCTCGGCGTGCCGATCATCATGATCAGTGGAAACCACGACTCCGCGCACCGCCTCGGCGTCGGATCCGGCCTCTTCGCCCGTGCCGGGATCCACTTGAGGACCGACCCGGACACCTGCGACGTCCCCGTCGTCCTCAACGATCCCGACGGCCCCGTCGCCGTGTACGGCATCCCCTACCTCGAGCCGTCGATGGTCCGCACCCAGCTCGAGGCGGAAGCCGCCTCCCATCGAGCGGTGCTGACCGCCGCCATGCAAAAGATTCACGCCGATCTCACCAGCCGCCAGCCGGCCGGGACCCGCTCGGTGGTCCTCGCCCACGCCTTCGTCACCCCTGGCACCGGCCAGAGCGAGAAACCCCGGGTGGAGGAATCGACCAGCGAACGCGACATCAGCGTCGGCGGTGTCGCCCATGTCGGCGCGGACGTCTTCGACGGCATCGACTACGTCGCCCTCGGCCACCTCCACGGCCCTCAGAAGATCACCGACCGCGCCCACTACAGCGGCTCCCCCCTGCCCTACTCCTTCTCCGAGGCCGCCCACACCAAGTCTTTCACCCTGGTTGAACTCGCCCCCGGCACGGCCCCCGCCATCACCCGCTTGCCCTGCCCGACCCCCCACCGGCTGGAACGCATCCAAGGTCTCCTCGAAGACCTCCTCAACGTCCCCGCCCACGAATCGCTCAAGGACGCCTGGCTCGAGGTCACCCTCACCGACCCAGCCCTGCCCTTCGAAGCCATGGCACGCCTGCGCCGCCGCTTCCCCCACACGCTCAGCCTCAAGCACCAGCGCGCCCTCATCCCCGCCCAGGCCACCGACACCCCTACCTACACCCAACGCCTCCAAGGCCGCAGCGAACTCGACATCGCCCGCGACTTCATCACCGACCTGCGCGGCAGCGCACCCACGCCCGACGAAAATGCCCTGCTCCAGCAGGCCGTCGACGCCGCCCGCGTGAACGAACTGCAGAAGGAAACCGTCTGATGCGCCTGCACCGCCTCACCCTGCAGGCCTTCGGGCCCTTCGCCGGCACCCACACCGTCGACTTCGACGCCCTGTCCGCCGACGGCCTGTTCCTCCTGCACGGCGACACCGGCGCCGGGAAAAGCACCCTTTTCACCGCCATCTGCGTCGCCCTGTACGGTGAACCTCCGGTCGACCGCGACCTGCTGC
The DNA here is from genome assembly GCF_040611675.1 of Streptomyces sp. NPDC006551. Lineage (NCBI taxonomy): Bacteria > Bacillati > Actinomycetota > Actinomycetes > Kitasatosporales > Streptomycetaceae > Streptomyces > Streptomyces sp. NPDC006551. Next base: position 11,838 of record NZ_JBEXOT010000045.1, on the reverse strand, counting down.
TGCGCAGCCACCACGCTCCAGCCGACCTGCTCACCCAGGTCACCCTCGACGTCACCATCTCCGGCCACCGGCTGCTCATCGACCGCGTCCCCCAGCAGATGCGTCCCAAGAGGAACGGCACGGGCGAGACCCTCCAGAAGGCCGAGACCCGGCTCAGCCGGTGGACCACCGATTCGGCGGGGAGAGGCCACTGGGAGGCCTCCAGTAAGTCCCACCAGGAGACAGGCAAGGAGATCAAGGATCTGCTGGGCATGAGTCGAACCCAGTTCTGCCAGGTCGTTCTCCTGCCCCAGAACGAGTTCACCAAGTTCCTCTACGCCGATGCCGGCAAGCGCCGCGAACTCCTTGGCAAGCTCTTCCACACCGACCGGTACGCCTTCATCGAACGCTGGCTGAGCGACCACAGTCGCAACACCCAGAAGAACCGTGACGCCGCCCGCGACGAGGTGCTGCACCTGGCGGCCCGCATCCACCAGGCCGCCGGCCCTGACTTGAAATCCCAGTACGACGCTCCCAGCCCCGACTCCACGCATGCCCTGACCGACGCTGCCCTGACCTGGGTCAACGACCTCATTCAGGCCAGCCAGACCGGCGCCCTCACCGCCCAGGCCGACGCCGAGAATGCAAAGGAAAGGCAACTCGCCCACCAGAAGCTGGAAGCAGCCGCCCGCGAACTGCACAGGCAGCAGACCACCTACGCCACCGCCCGTGAACAACTGGACCGGCTGGACGAGCAGATCCCGCACCAAGAAGCCCTCGGGCGGCGCCGGGAACAGGCTCGACGGGCCCAGCAGCTGGCACCGCTGCTGCACGCCCTCAGCACCGCCCGCACCGACCACACCCACGCACAGAACCGTGAGAGCGACGCCCGCACCCGGCTCCTTCCCGAGCATGCCGCACTACAGGCCGCCGACCTCGCCACGGCCGGACAACGCATGCGCGACGACATCGCCGTGCTGAACACCCTCCTTCCTGAGGAAACCCGACTTCACCAGCTCACTACCGAACTGAAGCGGATCGACGCCGAGCGGCAGGACTTTGCCGTCCAGCAGCGCACCGCACGCGACTGGCTCGAGAAGGAGACCGCTCAGCGAGCCGCCCTGGAGATCCGCCGGGAGACTGCCCGCGAGGCCGAGGAAGAAAGCCGACGCCAACAGGCCCAGCTAGAGAGCCTGAGCGGCCGCCTAGCGGCTGCCGAACGCCGCGACGCCCACCGTGCACAGATCACCGCCACCGAGCAGCACCTGGCCGCCGCCCAGAAGGAAACCGATCAGGCCGCCCAGGCCCACATCGACATCCGCCGCCGACGCACCGAGGGAATGGCCGCCGAACTGGCCACCGGCCTCACCGACGGCGCACCGTGCCCGGTATGCGGCTCCTGCTCCCACCCCAATCCCGCCCAGGCACCTGACGGGCATCCCACGCGTGAGGACGAACAAGCCGCCGAAAAGACCCACCAGCGCCTCCAGCAACAGCGCGACAAGATTGCGGCCGAGCTGCGGCAACTGCGCGAGAACGCCGCCGCGGCCACAGGCGAAGCCGGCGACACCCCGCTGGCCAGCCTCAAAGCCGACCACGAGACACTCACCAAGCAGCTGGCCGACTCCCTCCATCGAGCCGCCGACCGCAGGAGTGTCGAGGAGGAACTCCTCGCGCTCGAGCGCGAACACACGGCCATGACCGAGCAGGACAGCACCGCAACCGCAGGTCTGTCCGACCGCAATGCCAACTACGACAACCTGTCCCAGCGGCACGCAGAGCTCACCACGAAACTAGACGCCGCCCGCAGCACCGCCCCCACCCTCGCAACCCGCATCGACGACCTCACTCGCACCGCCGACCACCTCGAGCAGGCAGCCGAGGCATCACGCACCGCAGACCTCGCTGCCCTATCCCTGCACACTCGCACCAGCGAAGCCACCGACGCTGCCACGCCCCAGGGGTTCGGCACGCTCGCCGAAGCCGAAGAGGCCCTGCTCAGCGAGCAGGACGTGACCGACCTCGAGGAAAAGATCAACGAGTGGCGCGAGGCCCGCGCTTCCCACCAGGCCGTTCTGGACGATCCCGTCCTACAGGAAGCAGCAGCCCAGCCTGCCGCCGACATCGAAACGGTGGCAGCCCGGCGCGCCGCAGCAGACGACCAGCATGCCCAAGCGGTCACCGCCTCCAGCGCCGCCCAGACCCGCACCACCGAACTTACCAAGCTCACCACTGCTCTGGCAGAAGTCGTCGAGCGACTGAAGACACTCGAGCATGCCCACAGCACCGCCCGCCACCTCGCCGACCTCGCCACCGGCAACGCATCCGGCACTCGCGTCCGCATGCAGCTGGAGGCATACGTCCTGGCCGCCCGCCTCGAACAGGTCGTCACCGCCGCCAACACCCGCCTGCATCTGATGTCCGAAGGTCGCTACACCCTGCGCCACTCCGACCACCAAGCCGCCCACGGCGCCCGCTCCGGCCTCGGCCTGGAAATCACCGACTCCTGGACCGGCCACCCCCGCAAGACCGACACCCTCTCCGGCGGCGAATCCTTCTTCGCCTCCCTCTCCCTCGCCCTTGGACTGGCCGACGTCGTCACCCACGAAGCCGGTGGCAACCCCCTGGACACCCTCTTCATCGACGAAGGCTTCGGCACCCTCGACGACGACACCCTCCACAACGTCCTCGACGTCCTGGACTCCCTACGGGCCCACGACCGCACCGTCGGCGTCATCAGCCACATCCCCGAACTACGCCGCCGCATCACCCAGCGCCTCCACATCCGAAAAGGCCCCACCGGCTCCACCCTCGCCCACCTGACCGAAGCAGCCGAATAGCCTGACACCCCCAGCTAGAGGGACCGGGAAACCCGTTCCCTCTGCGCCCGACCGACCCCGTTGGAGCGGTACCCCCATGGCCGACATCGAGCTGCGCCCGCACCAGCAGGAAGCCGTCACAGCTGCTGTGAAGGCACTGCGCGCCCGCTCTCGGGCCACCGTGGTCGCCGCCTGCGGCACAGGCAAGACCCTCATCGCCGCCCGCACCACAGGCCGCCTCACCCCGCAGGGGAGGACTCTGGTTTTGTTGCCGACCCTGGACCTGCTGTCCCAGACGGCCCGCTCCTGGCACACAGCGGGCCCAAAGGGCACAACGGTCGCTGTCTGCTCGGCACGGCAAGCCGTCGATCACACCCCAGCGGGCGACCTACCCATGACCACCAACCCTGCCGAACTCGCGGCTCTGACCACCAGCAGCGCGGGGGAGCCGGTGACTGTCTACGCCACCTACGCCTCTCTGCCCTCCATTGTTACCGCCCACCAGACCCATGCCCTGCCTCCCTGGGACCTGGCGGTCATCGACGAAGCCCACCGCACCGCCGGCCGCCTTGGCAAGGCATGGGCAGCCATCCACCACGACGACCAGGTCCCCGCCCGTCACCGGCTCTACCTCACCGCCACACCCCGGATCTGGGACGCCGACGCAGACGCCGATCAGGCCGGAGACGCCGAGACGGTCGCCTCCATGGACGACGAAACACTCTTCGGCCCTGTTGCCTACCGTCTCACCCTCTCCGACGCCATCGACCTCGGCCTGCTTGCCGACTACCAGATCCTCGTCCCCGTCATCGACGACACCACCTTGCGCGACTGGCTCGCCACTGGACCGGGCGCCGGCGTCGACGGCCTGCGCCTGGCCGGCCGCCAGGTCGCCGTCCTTAAGGCCATCCGCGACCACAAACTGCGCCGCGTCCTGACCTTCCACCACCGTGTCCAAGATGCCCGCGCCTTCGCCACCACGCTCCCCGACACTGCCGCGGCCCTCCCCGCCGCCCTGCAGCCCGAGGGCCTGTGGGCACAGTGGATCAGCGGCACCCATCCACCCCGGGTCCGCCGCCGCATCCTCCTCGACTTCGCCGCCCACACCCACCCCGAGCAACCTGCCGTCCTCGCCAACGCCCGCGTCCTGGGCGAAGGCATCGACGTCCCCGCCATTGATGCCGTCGTCTTCGCCGACCCGAAGAACAGCCCCGTCGACACCGTCCAGGCCGTCGGCCGCGCCCTGCGCCAGCAACCCGGGGCAGGCAAGAAGGCCACCCTTGTCGTCCCCGTCTACCTCACCCCCCACGAAAACCCCGACGACCTCCTCAGCGCCGACGCCTACACCCCCCTGTGGCGCACCATTCAGGCTCTCCGTGCCCACGACAGCCGCTTCGAAGCACGCCTCGCCGACCCCCGCACCCACCGACCCACCCTCACCAACGAACCCGGCACATGGCTCCACTTCGAACGCCCCGCCCAAGCTGACGAAGTCGCCCTCGCCCTCACCCTGCGTGTCCTCAAACCAAAGAGCGCCGAATGGCGCCGCGGCCTGGCCTCAGCCCGCCGCTACCACCGCACCCACCACCACCTCGACATCCCCCAGACATACGAGGACCCGACGGGCTACGCCCTGGGGCGCTGGCTCACCTGGCAACGCCACCTCCACAACCAGAACGCCCTCGATGCCACCCGCACCCACGCCCTCGAACAACTCGGCATCGTCTGGAACCCCCGCCAGCAAGCCTGGGACCGCGGCCTCACCCATGCAGCTGCCTACGCCACTACCCACGGACACCTCGCCGTCCCCGTCGGTTACCACGACCCCGAAACCGGCTTTGCCCTCGGCCGCTGGCTCGCCACCCAACGCAAACGAGCCGACCAGCTCACCGCCGCACGCACCAAAGCCCTGGAAGACCTTGATCCGCACTGGAACCCGGCCTGGCCCCTGACCTGGCAACGCACCTACCAAGCCGCCCGCCACCATCGGAAAGCCGGCCACAACCTCGCCGACGTCCCGCGGATCTTCGTCACTCGCGAAGGCATCCGCCTAGGGGAGTGGCTCCGCGCCCAGCGCAGCACACCACCCGCCCACCCTGGTCAACTTCTCCTCCTGCAAGACCTGGGGCTGCACACCACCACACCGCCCTCTGGGCAACAGCTCTCGCTCTCAGCACGAGAACGGTCCCTCCAGCGTGGACTGGAGGCAGCGGCTGCCTTCCTCGCCAGAGAAGGCCACCTGAAGGTGCCCCAGCGCCACATCGAACAACTCGCCACTGGCCCCGTACGGCTTGGGCAGTGGCTCACCAACATCCGGCGACGGTGGGACCGCCTCCCACCAGAACACCGCCGGACACTGACACGACTGGGAATCCAGCCGCCTACGCCAGGCCCGGGCAGCAACCGGTGAATCGAGTGTCGGCAGAAGTGAGCGGCCCGGGGAGCTGGCAGAGTTCAGATCTCCGAGGCGAGTGCGTCGATCAGCACGCGCGACTGGACCACAGCCTGGGGATCGCCTCCGCCACGGCCCAGGACGTCAGCCGCGGGGTCGAGCACGCTGATGAGACGCCCCGACCGCACGGCCGACGGCACATTACGCAGACAGGAACGGAAGAAACTTCGCCCCACTGGCCATGGGCAAGGTGTCCGGCGAGCCGCCGTTCGGCCCGATCCGGCAACCATCGCCCGGCCTCGTACTGCTCCAGCAGTGCGGCGGCATCCCGGCGTAGCGCCTCTGCCGACGCCTCTCTCACCATGCCGGGTTCAACGACACGCTGCCAGTGATCGGCACGCTCCGGTCAACCTGGGACCAGCGTCGTCGTCCGTCACGCGGACCACCGGCCGCCGGCGGGGGCGTGAAATGCCGGATGGCCTCGGCTTTGATCACGGGACCACGGATAGCTTCCTCTGTGGAGCGGCAGCGCCCTGCTGGCTGCCTCCGGGGAAGGTCGTAAGGGTGAGGCCGAACATGAGTCGGTTCATCTCCTCGGTGGTCAGCCCGAGCTCTGCTGCGACGCTGGAAGGCCTGATGTGCTTCGTACGCAGGGCTGCGAAGACCTTCATGAGCACCTGGGACGTTTCTCGCTGGCCCATGCCTTCGGGCTCGTCGGACCGGTATCCAAGGCGGCTGAGTTCCGCGCATGTGGAGCGGTACTGCCAGTCGGTGAGCAGGCCCAGGTCGTGCATGCGGTAGGTCAGGGCCATGGCGGACACGTTCCAGATTCGTTTGCCTCGGATGATCTGGTCGACGTGTGCGCCGGAGGGCATGTGGCCGAGGACGCTTGCCCTGGGCATCAGGAAGGCGGAGGCGAAGTCGTTGGCCTGCCGCTCGGCCTCGGGCCCGGAGCAGGCGTGCTCGCTGCCGTGCATGACGAGGTGCCCGAGTTCATGGGCGGCGTCGAAGCGGCCTCGCTCGGCGGATTTGAGGGTGTTGAGGAACACGAAGGGCACGCCGTCACGCCACACGGCGAACGCATCGACCTCGGCGTGGTCGGGGTCGAGGGAAAAGACGCGCACTCCATGGGCTTCCAGGAGATGGACCATGTTCGGCGCGGGCGCATCCCCCAGGCCCCAGCGGGTGCGGACCATGCCGGCGGCGGTCTCGGGGTCCGGCTTGCCCAGCGAGGGGATGTCCACGGCGGGGAGCTGGAACCTTTCGTCGATCCAGTCGTAGAGCATCGCACCGAGAACGCCCGCCGCCCGGGCAGCGTCCAGCACCCGCGCCGAGGTCTTGCTGCGAGCCCGCCAGGAGATCCCTTCGGAAGGGAGATCGTCCAGTGACGGACCTTCGAAGAAGACGGTGGGAAAGTCCAGTGCCGAGGCGATCTTGCCCACGGTGTCGGGACGAGGCGAGGTGCGGCCGGTCTCATAGTTGGACAGGCTCTGCAGCGACACCCGAGACCGTGCCGACAGCTCAGCGAGAGTCAGGCCCCTGCGCCTGCGGGCCAATGCGATACGGGAGGGGGTCACCATGGGGCTGCCTCAGTCATCGGTGGTGCATGGTGGGGCGACGGGGTTCGCCGCCCCACCGACGGGCTCAGCGGAAGTCGACGGCGATGTCGATCACTCCGGGCCCATCATCGTTCAAAGGTTCGATTCCGTCCATCTGGAGCGGGGGAAGCGGAATCCGCCGCCCCCATTCGACCACGAACCCGTCCTCGAACCGCTTAGGCTGCGACAACTCGCAGTCGATCCGCACCGCGTCCCCCGCCTCGGTGCGGAAGGAGACCAAGAACCACGTCTTCAGAGCGAAGGCCTCCTCCTCGCTCAGCGCCACACCCTTCGGTCCGGCATCGGCCACGAAGAGGGCTGTCTGCACGTGTGAAGCCCCCTCGCCCGCGTTGGCCCGCGTGACCTGCTCCGTCGCCAGACCCCGCCGGCGCGCGTTCTTCGGGACCAGCGGCGCCTGCCCTGTGGCGGCATTGCCGACCATCACACCGATCGCGATCGACCGATCGGCGCGGCACACCAGCTCAAGGCGACCGTGTACGAGCTTCGCCCAACCCTCGTGCTCGATCTGGAGCTCGCGAAGAGTCCGGACCTGCGCCTCGTAGGCCCGCCGGCCCGCCGTTCCCGTCGGATCATTGGGAACAGCTGTGCGCCTTGCCGCCTCGCCCGCACGCAGGATCCGGTGCAAGAACTCCAACCTGGTTCCTAGGCCACCCAGTTGTGCCTGGACATCATCGGGTCCAGGGGGCGGTGCAGAGAGGGGCAGGGCCAACGGTACCTCCGCGAGTCGGCAGCATGGATTATAAGAACCCTACCGCAGATGAGGTGTCATCTTTATAAGACCCCGAAACCTGATGGCCCGTCACCCCCGGCTCAAAAGAAGAGACGTTGCCCTACCAGGAACGGTGCGGCAGGAACACCTGCCGCACGCGTGCTCGCTTAAACGTTGTGCTCGGGGTTCAGACTGAGGTCGTCGCGGACTGATTGACCACGCAGCTGTGAAAGCTACCGGGCAGCACCAGCCCGCTGCCATCGACCGCCCACATCACGTTCCAGCTCGTCCCACATCCGCTCATGCGTCAGCTCGGCTGCAGACTCCAGCCAGTTGAGCTGGGCTGTCCGCCACAGGAGCAGCCGGTACTCATCTGTTCTTCCCTGATCCCGCAGGAGCACGGCCAGGGTGACTCGGCCGCTTTCTAAGAGGCCATCGATTGTCCGGTGGGCATCTACTCATCCCCGCGTCCACCTGACCAAGCCGTGACGGGGATTCGGCCTCGGCCCTGTGCTCGCCGCGGAAGCCACCCCCACGCCCTCCGTTCCACACGGTGTGGCCGCCCCGCCTTGCCGCCGGCATGCGCAGAACCCGTCGGCCCTCAGAACGCGCTCCAGGCAAGGCCGAATGACGTGCTCCTCGCTCGGCTGTCAGAGCCTGCCCGTAACGTGCGCAGCCGGGCCAGGCAGGAGGGCAGAGGATGTCTAGGACGATAGATCGAGGCGGCAGGAATGATCAGGATGTCTCGGTCTGGCTGATGGTGCTCACAGCTCATCGGGGCCTGTGTGTCTATTGCGGTCGGTCGCCCTCCACCACGATCGACCACGAGATGCCCGTTGCTTCCAACGGCGCCGACATCTGGTGGAACTTCATGCCATCCTGCGAAGGCTGCAACCGATGGAAGAACGGGCGCAGCGCGAGGATCTGGGTCCGGGACATGGATCTCCACACCCGCTACCCGGAGCTCCGATTCTCGAAGAGAGCCATGCCTGCCCGCGTGTACGCCGGCATCACCCGGCGCGTCGAGCGAACCCAGCGCGAGATAGCCGACCCAGATCGGCGCGACTGGTTTCGGCATCACTACGACCTCGGCCGGCACAAGAAGAAAGCCGAGACGCTCAAGGCCCTCAAGCGGTGCAGGGAGGAGCTACGGGGATACCCCCACCACCCATGGCGGACGCCGAACGTCCGGGATACACGAGCCGACATGTGCGTCCGCTTGATGTGCTGTGGACATATGCACCCCGACAGCCAGTGGATGAACGCCATTGTGACGGACGCGGAGTACAAGGCGTTCCGACGTGCCGCCTATCAGGAGCGCCTTTCCCCCGGGGAGCTGCTCGGCAAAGCCGTTCGACAGTACCTCGCTGACACCGAGCACGAGTCCGGAGCAACTCTCACGAACGAAGGCGACACCGCAGCTCTGACGCCTTTGATTCGAAGGGCCTTCCCGGGGTTTCCATGAGAGAAGTCAGGCTGCGCCGACGCTTCCACGTGCTTGGTGAACGTGGCGAGGACTCGTCGAGAGGCACGGCGCGGCGGAACTGGTGGAGCGGGACAAGGCACGAGTCGCGCTGGCTACGCCACGGCCTGCAACGCGCTGGTGGCGGGAGTACCGAAGACATCGTCGAACCGCGAGGCGCGCGTGGCGGGGACGAGGAGGTATGGGGTGCCGGAGCCGGCTGTGGTTCGGGGGCCTTTCTGTCCGAGGCCGAGGGCGTCGTGTGGGGTGAGGAGGTCGAGGTTGTCGAAGACGTAGTAGAGGGGGAGTTGGGTCCAGGCGACGAGCTGGAGGTGGGCGGTGACGGCGGCCCGTTCGATGGCGTGCCGCTGGCTGGTCTGGCTGGTCATGCGGCTCTTGCAGTCGATCAGGATGACCCGTCGCCCTTGTGCGGCGATGAGGTCGGGTGTCCAGCGCAGCGAGCTGGTGGTGTGGTGCAGGGCGAGCCGTATGGGCTCGCCCATGACTCCTTGTCCCCAAGGGCTGGCGTGCCAGCCGCGGTGGTTGAGTTCCTGGGTGACGCGCTGTTCGTGGGCGTCACCGATCGCCTTCCTTCTGTGAAAGCTCGGCATACGGGGGAGTGTGACGCACACCGGCCGCGGTGAAACAGCAGCCGCTCCCACGGCCCCCAAGGTTCGGCCACACCCTCCCGACGTGCGTGGACGTTCGTGGTTGTCCGCAGGTGTCCGGGCACGTTCCACTGTGTCTCACTGCGTCCGGCTGTCACCGGCTGGAACTTGGCCGGATCCCCACCACCAGAGCGCCCCGGGAACACCCGCCCGGGCTCAGGCAGCCTTCACCGTCCCGCCCGCAGCCGTGCCGCCCTTCCCGCCGGGATGCAGCAACCCGTCCAGGCACGCCGCCAGGGCGTCGGCGTCATCGGCCATCCGGCGCAGCCGCATGGCGAACGCCCGGGTCTGGGCGGCGTCCAGATCGGCGGTGAGCCCGGGACTGTGGAACGAGACGAACGGCACGCACGACGGCCTGTCCCCCCAGAACAACTGCGCCGTCAGTGCCCCAGAGCTGTCACCCGGAGCCTGGGCGACGTACTCCTGACCGAAGAACCCAGCCCCCATTCCACGCTCCGCATCGGGTCGGCACCCGCCTGCGCGTCAGCCAGCCGCCCGGCCAGGGGCGCCAGCCCCTGGAGAAAAGCGTGTACCCGCTCCTTCAGCACAGCGACATCACCAGCCGTCTTCAACTCAAGGCAAGAGCCGGCGATGTCCACCTAGACCTCCCACGCCCGCGGATACCCCTCCTCAGCGTCCAGCTCCACCAGCTCCGCACCCAGCCGTGTCAGGGAGTCGCGCTCATCCAGACGCACCGAGAACTCGAACGCGCGATGTGCAGTCCCCGGGAACCTCACGTGATCAACCATGCAGGCGCCCTCCAGCCCTGCACACCCCCGGCCCGCCTCGCCGCTCACGCGCCCACCCCCCGGTACACACGCCGTGCCTGGGCAAGCCGCTCACACAGGTTCTCCAGCACATCGAGGTGCGCCCGCACGGTCTGGATGACGTCAGCGAGCTCGCTGGGGCCGAGGCACTCCATCCACTCGTCCTGGAACACCTCCAGGCTCACATAGGGGGGCCCTGCGTACGGCCCCACTCGAGTGGGGTTTGACCCGGATCGCGCCCGACAGCACCGGCGTGTCCACAGTCCCTTTCTTGGCGTCCCAGACAGGGAGTTCCAGGTTCGCGCCGGCACCGATGTCGTGGGAGACGTCCTCCAGCATGGTCCCCTCCCGAGTGTCCCTGGTGTGGTCGCTCACGCACCCCGGTGGGCACCAGGTGAGAAACGGCCCCTTGAAGTCTCGGTCCCGCCGCAAGACGACCAGGGGACGCTCGGAAGCGATGCCGAGCTCCTGAGCGAAGAGAGCCGAGACGATCCGCTCATGTTCGGTCACGGCGGCCAGCTCCGCCGGAAGGACGATCACCCACTGACCGTCGTCGATGTGCAGCACCCTGCCCACAGCGCCGTCAGCCACAGGAACGCCCCGGGCCAGATGGACACCCAGAGCGGTCAGACGAGGCAGGAGAGGCATCCCGTCCTCGTAGGCAGCCCGTCGGGCAGCAGACAACCGCGAAAGGCAGACAGAGGGACCGACCGATTCGGACAGGGTAACGCTCATGACGATCCTCCAAACTAGAGAGGGAACACACGCCACCCGGCATGCAGGCACACCACTCGAGACATCCCCGGCAGCACGGACGAGTCCGCCAGGACGAGGAGACGACAAGGGACAGCCCGGGCAGCAACAGCAACCCGGCCCCATCAAGCGTGAGCCCACCACACTCCGCTACGACACGGGCCGCCCCCATCACCACCCATAAGACGGAAACCACACACCACGGTGTTTGAAGCAACCGCCCCCCCGACAACCCCCACCCACCTCCCCGCCAGGGGAGGCACCACCAAATCAAATCACTGCCCAACAAACCCTTATGACATCAAGGCGCCGACAGGCGCCCCAGAAAACACCCCTTCCCGCCAGGGAAGGGGGAACCACCAACAACCCGTCATGCCGCCAGGCATGACACACCACCAACTACCGGCCGCCAGGCCGGAACTGCCAACAAACCCACGTTGGGCCGCCAGGCCCAACCCCAAACCCACCCCCTCTCGCCCCGTCAGGGGCGAGCCCACAACCCCCGTCATGCCGTCAGGCATGACGCCGCGTCACCCTCCCGCCGTCAGGCGGGAGTTGGGCCGTCAGGCGGGAGTTGGGCCGTCAGGCCCAACTTAAGAGCCTCCCCTACGCTCTGAGCTCGGCCAGCACAGCGTCCGTGAACGGCGGCCACGCCTCCACCGCCCACGGG